>CAZXQI010000041.1:0-29085 GCA_964643005.1 uncultured Saprospiraceae bacterium
GAGGAGTTTTTTTTAAAAAAAACCTTTTAGAAAAGAGAATCTGCGCCCCGTGGGTACCGGCTACCTCCAATTTTGAAAACACATTAATTCCTATATTCGTGGCAGCCGAGTGATGGCGCCGAAAAAAATGGCTCTAAATTCGACCCGCCATTTTTGTTTTTGACCAATACGCTTCCTTCCATTGGAGTTCAGCTATAGTAAAATATTGACCCTTGCCCCCGATCCAGGCACTGCGCAGCGAGCCAAATCAGTGGCGCATGTACGGCGCTGGCACAGTCTCGAAGGCAACGGCAGGGCGATCTGGGGAACGCTCGGCAATCCTGCCGACCCATTTCGGACGCAGGTGGACTTTCAGGGGCCGGCGTTTCATTGCACCTGCCCCGTGCGGAGGCAGCCCTGCAAGCACAGCATCGGCCTGCTCCTGCTTTTTTCAAAAAATAACGACGCCTTTCAGGCCGTGGACGAAGCTCCGGACTGGGTTTCTTCCTGGCTGAAAAAGCGGGACGCCCGCAGACTTGCTTCAGAGAAAATGCAGCCTGTCCGCTCGCCGCAGGAGGAGGCTGCGCTGGCAGAGAAGCGGAAGCAAAGCCGGGAGAAGCGCCTCTATCAAATGGCCACAGGGCTGTCCGAATTGGAAAACTGGCTGTTGGATCTCTTTCGACAGGGTCTGGCTACCCTCGACGGGCAGGCCATAAGTTTTTGGAACGACCTGTCCGCCCGCATGGTGGACGCCAGACTCGGAACCCTGGCGCGTCGCATTCGCCGGCTTCCCCTGCTGATAAACCAGGAAGACTGGCACGAAAAAATGCTGGCAGAACTCGGCGACATCTATCTGCTCGTCAAAGCTTTCCAGCATTTGGAACAACTCCCCGAACCTTTACAGGACGACCTGCTGAGCTTAGCCGGCGTCAATCTCAAAAAAGAAGATTTGCTCACTCTGACTGGCCGGTCGGATACCTGGCTCGTCGCCGGCCAGACGGAGGAAGCGGAAGAGGGAAGCCTGACGGCGCGACGTAGCTGGCTCGTCGGAGAGAAAAGCGAAAGGCCGGCGCTGATACTCGATTTCTCCTGGGGTGGGCAGGGCTATGACGCCAACTGGAAGCCCGGCTCTGTCATTTCCGCCGAACTGGTCTTTTATCCCTCCGCCTACCCTCAAAGGGCTTTGGTAAAAAATTTCAGGCTTTTGGAAGATAAGTTTGAATTGCGAAATGGGTTTGAGACTTTGGAAGCTTTCGCATCTGCTTACGCAGAAGCTATCTCCCTCAACCCCTGGCTGTCCCGCTTTCCTGCATTTTTGGAAAACCTGACTCCCGTTTTTGTGAAAGGGTCTTTTGCCTTAGTGGACGGGCAACGCAAGCTGCTCCCCATTTTGGCCGACGAAGATTTGGGCTGGAAAATGCTGGCTCTTAGCGGCGGAAGACCCATGCATATTTTTGGAACCTGGGACGGAACGGCTTTTAGTCCGCTGAGCGCTATCGTAGAAGGGCGATTTCAGCTCTTGCAGGCGCCGGAAAAAGTGGAACAGCCTTATTGACTAATGTGCCGGGGAATCGAAGCATTGGCGAGGAATCACTTAGGAGATTCTGAGGCAAAGAATTTTTCTGATAAAATACAGCGCAGTCTTTGCAATCTTTGCGGCCTGTCGTGAAAAAGCCCGACAGAACTGAAATACATGGCTGACCTGATAAGGCTCCTTCGGATAGAGAAAACACACTTTCAAAACCACTTTTATTTTGAAAAAAATGCAGGTAAAACTCATAGTCCACGGCGGCGCCTGGAACATTCCGGATGAGTACGCCGCCGCTCACCTCAGGGGTGTGCGCAGCGCAGTCGAACAAATTTATCCCCAGTTGCAAAGAGGCATGTCGGCCATTGACGCCGTCGAAGCCGCCGTCAATATCTTAGAGGCCGACCCCACTTTTGACGCCGGCAGGGGCGCCTTCCTGAATGAGGACGGCGAAATTGAGCTGGATGCCATGATCATGGACGGCCGCACGCTCGACTTAGGCGCTGTCGCCGCCCTGCAAAATATCCTCCACCCCGTCAGTGTCGCCCGACAGGTGATGGAAAAGACGGAACACTGCTTTCTCGTAGGCCGGGGCGCCCAGACTTTTGCCCGGAGGGAGGGATTCAAAGAAGTCGCTCCGGAAGAATTGCTGACAGAACGGGAATTGGAATTTTTTAAAAAAATTAAAGACGACCCAGGCTTCCGCACCCGAAACCCCTTCGACAGCCTCCCCATGGATACCGTCGGCGCAGTGGCTATGGATGAACAGGGAAACTTAGCGGCGGCTACTTCCACCGGCGGTACGGCTCGCAAATTGCGCGGCCGGGTCGGCGACAGCCCCATTCCCGGCGCCGGCGCCTATGCCGACAACCAGACCGGCGCAGTCTCCGCCACCGGCTGGGGAGAGAGCATCATGAAGGTGCTGCTCAGCAAAACAACCTGCGATCTGTTTGGGCAGGGCAGCGCAATGGACGCCGCCCGGGTTGGTATCCGCATTCTACAGGACAGAGTGAACGGCCTGGGCGGCGTCATCGGCATCGACAGCAAAGGCGCTTACGCTTTTGCCCACAATACTCCGAAAATGGCTTTTGCCTATCTTGGCGCCGATGGCGGCGTTATAGCGAAAATGATGAATGGTGAATGATGAGAGATGGATGATGAATGTAGGGGCAGTTTGATTTAAGCCCGAAGTGAATTCGGATTGATTTTCTCTTTCGTCTAAAATTATCTGCGGAAAACCATACGCCAAACCAAAGAACCCCGGCCAAGCCGGCCAGGCCGGGATTTACGATATAAGATGGGCGGTATAAGATTTTAGATTTATCCGCATCTAAAATAGCCTGGTCTAAAGGAAAAACTCTGCTTTCCTGAGGGCTAATAAATAGCAGTAATTGCAAACTGATAAACACAGAAATACAAGACAGAATATGGAGTCAGCACATCTCATTGGCCGTTATGTGGGAAAAGAAGAAGGACCCTTGTTCATCTGTATTGCGGGTATGCACGGGAATGAATACGCCGGAGTGCTGGCTGTGGAGACTGTCATCAGTCTGTTGGAACGAGAGCCTTTGGTCAATTCCGACTTCAATTTCAAAGGCCGGTTTTTGGGACTGATTGGCAATACCCGCGCCTATCAGGAGCGCAAACGCTTTGTCAGAAAAGACCTCAACAGGCAGTGGACGCCGGAAAATATTCTGCGCATCCGACGGACGCCGACCGACCGACTGGAGGCCGAAGACCTCGAAATCAGAGGTTTGATTGAAATCATTGACGCCGAAATAGAAGACTATCGGCCAAAGCGCATCGTCATGCTCGACCTGCATACGACCTCGGCTTCCGGAGGGATCTTCGCCATCGCCACCGACAGTCCGGAGAGTGTGCGCATCGCCGTAGAACTTCATGCACCCGTTATCACGGGGATGTTGCGGGGACTGCGGGGCACGACGCTGCACTATTTTACTGAAGAATATTTAAAGGTTCACTCCGTGGGTATCGCATTTGAGGCGGGACAGCACGACGATCCGCTTTCCGTCAATCGC
Organism: uncultured Saprospiraceae bacterium; assembly: GCA_964643005.1. Taxonomy (GTDB): domain Bacteria; phylum Bacteroidota; class Bacteroidia; order Chitinophagales; family Saprospiraceae; genus UBA6168. The sequence goes on from CAZXQI010000041.1 coordinate 3,547, forward strand.
TCTATCGCCGCCATCATTAACTGTATGCGGACGATTAACTGCGTGCGGGTGGAAGACGTCGAAAACCGCCACGACGATATCCTCTTAGAGTACTCAAAAGATTTACCTAAAATTGCCGACCTGATTCTGGTTCATTCCATCCGACAGGAAGATAATTTTAAAATGCGACCAGGGTATCAGAATTTTCAGCCTGTGGTGAAAAATGAAATCCTCGCCGAAGACAGCAACGGCCCGATTCGAAGTCCGGAGGATGGAATGATTCTGATGCCGCTCTATCAGACCCAGGGTAGCGACGGCTTTTTTTTAATAAAAAAAATTGCATAGAGGGGAAGCCCTGTATAGATCTGCCGCCCTGTGTGCAGAGAGAACAGGAGACAATGCGAGCAGAACGGATGGACTTTTAAAGGTATTTTTACGCTAAATATTGAACTGTAATAAATTCTAACTACGGCGGACTTTCGGACAGGAAGGAGTTGATTTTCCCTGTTATTTTGCCGCCGACTATTTCATCCATCATGTCTGACGAACATTTTGACCCGATAGAAAACACGGAAGAAGAGACTCCCCAAAACTTTCCGCCCCGGTCGGAGGACGAAGGCGGCGCCGACAATGCCGCTCCTCTACCGAATCAGGAGAACCCTGTTGTCTGGGCGCAGAATCGCCTCAATCTGTCGCCTGTGTCTGAGGCCGTCTTGGCTGTAAAAAGAGAACTGCAAAAGGTGGTGGTCGGCCAGAATGAGATGATGGACTTATTGCTGGCGGCGCTGTTTTGCAATGGCCATGTCCTCATCGAGGGCGTGCCGGGGATTGCCAAAACGCTGACCGCTAAGCTGCTGGCTAAGACCTTGGAAGTCGGATTTTCTCGCATACAGTTTACGCCTGATCTGATGCCGAGCGATGTGGTGGGAACGACGATCTTCAACCAGAAGTCCTCAGATTTTTCTTTCAATACGGGGCCAATTTTTTCCAATGTCGTGCTCATTGACGAGATCAACAGAGCGCCGGCCAAGACCCAGGCGGCTTTGTTTGAAGTTATGGAAGAACACCAGGTGACGGTGGACGGAATCACCCACCCGATGCGCCGACCCTTCTTTGTCATCGCCACGCAAAACCCCATTGAGCAGGAGGGAACCTACAAACTGCCAGAAGCACAACTCGACCGCTTCATTTTTAAAATTAATGTGACTTATCCCGAACTGGAAGAGGAGAAATCCATCCTTCGCCGCTTTCGCAGCGACTTTGACATGGCCGTTAGTCAGGAGGTAAAGCCCGTCTTTGACGCCGCGGGAATAGCGGCCTGCCGCAACTTGGTCGAGCAGGTGCAGATACGGGAGGAATTGCTGGACTACATCGCTTCCTTAGTACACCACAGCCGCCGCCACCCCGACCTGTTCCTGGGCGCATCGCCCCGCGCTTCTCTGTCTATTTTGAAAGCTTCCAAAGCCATTGCCGCCATGAACGGCCGCGACTTCGTAACGCCCGACGACATCCGTTTCGTGGCTCATCCGGTACTGAATCACCGCATCATCCTCACCCCCGAAAGAGAAATGGAGGGCTTCGAAACTGCCGACGTGATTGAGGATATTTTGCAAAAATTTGAGGTGCCGAGGTAGTGCGAGGTGTTTGGCGAGTGCAGGGTTTAGTGCAGATGGTTTTTGAGGAAGGAGAAAATCAACCCGAATTCACTTTGGACTTTTTCCGCAGATTTAGACTTTCTCCTGAGTCTCCTCCCCTGCGGGTCGGTAATGGGCTTCCACCAGTTCAGGGCTGGCCTGTAGCATTTTTAGAATCCTGATCTGGTAACCCTGCAACTGGATGACTTCGCCTTCTTCGGGGATTTCTTCCGTCTCCATGAGCAGCAGACCCGACAAGGTGTGATACTCCTCGGATTCGGGGAATGGCGAGGGGAGGAATTCATTGATTTCATCCAATGGGCTTTGAGCCTGAATTTTAAAAACGCCTTCTCCCATCTCCTCGACAATGGGCGCTTCGGTGTCGTATTCATCCTGAATTTCTCCAACTAATTCTTCGATGATGTCTTCCAATGTCACGATGCCCACCGTGCCGCCAAACTCGTTGACGACAATGGCCAGTTGCGTGTGCTCTTTCTGAAACTGGTGCAGCAGTTGCCCCACTTTTTTATTGGAGGAGACGAATAGCGCAGGGCGCACAATGTCCCGTATTTGGCGCTCCCCGCCTTCCCGGGAGAGAAGGAGCAGATCCTTTGTGTGGATGAAGCCCAAAATTTTATCTATGTTATCCTCGTAAACGGGGAAGCGGGAGTAGCCCTCTTCTAAGGAATAGCTAATGGCGTTTTCAATGTTTGACGTTACTTCGATGGCGGCGATTTGCGTCCGGGGGCGCAGGATTTGCCAGATAAAGCGATCGTCAAAGTCAAACACATTTTGAATTAGCTCCCGCTCGGAGGCCCGGATAGCTCCGCCTTCCGCACTTTCTGCGATGATGAGCTTTAGTTCCTCTTCCGAGTGGATGCCTTCATTGGGCGCCGGTTCCAGACCAATCAGCTTTAGAATAAAATTGGCAAACCCGTTGAGCAGCCAGATGAAAGGTCTGAATACCAGGTAAAAAATGCGCAAGGGCGCCGAAACTACTAAGGTCGTATTGATGGGATGGCGAACGGCCAGTGATTTTGGAGCCAGCTCGCCAAAGACGATATGCAAAACAGTGATGAAAACAAATGCAGTGGGCAGGGCAATCTGATGCGCCAGAGTTTCGGAAATCTGAAAGTTGAACATACCCATCGCCGACATAATGAACCTGGCGACGATGGATTCGCCAATCCAGCCAAGCCCCAGGCTGGCCAAAGTAATGCCCAACTGGGTGGCGGCCAGGTAGGCGTCTAAATTGCCGATAATGCTTTCTGCAAGGCGGGCGGTAAAACTTGTTTCCGAGCGAACCTGAATCTGGGAAAGCCTGACTTTAACGATGGCAAATTCGGCAGCAACAAAAAAACCGTTTAAAAAAACCAGAAGAAGGGTAATGAATAAGTCTGCAACCATGTATGGTTATCTAACGTCAGTTGGAGAATTCCTCGTTTTACAGTGAAAATCACAATTTGTTAATAATCAGGCGCAAAGGTAAGTGAATTTTGAATGCTTAAAACGACCGCTGCTGAAAGTGGCGCAAAAGTTTTCCTTCCCTGCCGTCAGCCCCGTCTGTGAATCCCCGCACAAAAGCAACAGAGGGCGCCAGCCATCGCCCGCGCCCTCTGTCGTCAAAAAACAAAACCTTCTAATCGCGCTTATCTCCCTCCTACCATCAGCCTCGCCGTAGCCCGCGGGAGGCCCTGCTCCGTCAGGATGATAGTATAGGCGCCGGGAGGCCAGCTCTGTACGTCTATGCTGTGGATATAGGCGTAGGGAGGGAACTGGTGCGTGTATATGATGCGCCCCAGCATATCTGCGACCTGCAGGCCGGCGCCGCCGCTACTGCTGAAGCGGGGCAGGGTGATGGCTACATGCGCCTGACTGAGGGCTGGATTGGGCGATACCTCTATGGAATAGCCCCTGCCGGGGCGCAAAGGCGCGACCACTTCGCTGAGCAGGGTGTCGCAGCCGCTGCCCTCTAAGGAGCCGAGGCGGTAGTTGGGGTACTTGGGAACGAATAAATCATAGACCGGCTTGCTGAGACCCAAACAGGACTCAGGAGCAAAATCCGACGCCAGACAAAACCCGCAGGCTTCGCCTGGCTCGTCGGGATGCTCATGTATTCTGACGTATAGTGATAGATGATGAGTATTCAGTAGGATCTTCGGTTCCGTGGCTGGTTTTGGCTAATGCAACTATCAAGCTACAACGAATTCAAAGATATACCTCATAAAATTCCCGAATGCGCTCTAAAGCCGCACCGCGCCGGCATTTTGATGTATCCGCAGCTTTCCATTGATGGCCTGTCGTTTGTCCTCGGCGGGCTGCTCTTCAAAATTTTACCTGTTTTTAATTTTTTTCAAAAATCACTGAACAAATTTCAGGCAAAGCACCTATTTACGACGTCAAACGGTTCCTGTAAGACAAACCCCATTTTTCCATCGCACCCCAATTTACCATTTTTCCAAATGGAATAATCTCCCCAGAAGACCACCCCTTTAAACCGAAAATCTAATAGGGTTTTAGGTGTTTATTCAGAAGGTCAGGGCAAAGCGTCCTGACCTCTTTTTTTTGAAAAAAACTTTCTCTCCGTATTATGCTAAAATGACAAATCCCAATTGTCGAAGATCCTCCCAGAAATTCGGATAAGATTTTTCCACTACTTCCGGTTGTTTAATTTTCACGGCGCCCAACATTGCCAAAGGAGCAAAAGCCATGGCCATGCGATGATCCCTGTAAGTATCAAAGATGGGAAGGCCGTTGAATGTCGCCTTTCCCTCTATCCCGTAGGATTCTCCATCTATTTTTTTAAAAAGATTTAAAGAGAGCTTTGAAAGCGACACCTGAATTTTGGCCAGTTCGGTTTGGAGAGCTGCGATGCGGTCGGTCTCTTTAATCCGCAGCGTGTCGAGGCCGGCAAACAATCCGGCGACGCCCAATCCACCGCAAACTACGGCGAGCGTTTGCGCCAGGTCGGGACAAGGAAGGAAGTCCCACTCGAAAGAAGATTTTGCTTTGGCTGTCTTTTTTAGGTGCGCATAGCCATTGCGGAAACTTGTCTTTACGCCAAACTGCTCCATCATCTGAGCCAACACTGAGTCGCCCTGCCGGCTGCGGTCGCTCAATCCATACAATTTTAAATCGCACTTCTCCGAAAAGGCCGCCATGGCATAATAGTACGAAGCCGCCGACCAGTCTGCCGCCACGACAAAGGGACGCGCCCGGTACTTCTGCGCCGCCACCCGAATGGTATCCCCTTGCCAGCTATGCTCAACGCCAAAATATTCCATCATCTGCAAGGTCATTTCAAAGTAGGGCGCCGAAACAGGTCTGCCTTCTAATTTCAAATTCAGGCCTCGCGGCAGGCTGGGAGCAATCATCAGCAGTGCGGAGATGTACTGGCTGCTGATGTTCGCCGGAATGCTGAGCGCATCGGTATGGCCAAGGTTTTTTGTCCTGCTGATTCGCAGCGGCGGGTAATTATTTTTTCCCAAATATTCGACTTCGGCGCCTAGCTTTTTCAAGGCTTCGGCCAATGGGCCAATGGGGCGTTGCTGCATCCGATTGCTCCCCGTCAGTATGCGGCTGCCCTCCTGCGTAGCCAGCCAGGCAGTGAGAAATCGAAAGGTCGTGCCGGCGTCTCCTGCATCGAGCGTTTCCGATTCGCTCTCCAATAACTCCTGCATGAGTCGGGTATCTCCCGAAGGCGACAGGTTTTTTATTTCAAAATGTTCTCCACACAAAGCCCTGATCATCAAAGCTCTATTGCTGACGCTCTTAGAGCCAGGAAGCTGAATTTCACCTTTGATTCGCCGGTCGGGTTTTGAAATGGTATAGCTGTACACTGTTTTTCTCTATTAGCGCTCCGGCGCTGAAGGGAAGGGGCGCTGTTTTGATGATTGAACGAAAGTCGGCAAAATACGGGAAGCAATTTTTATAAGATCTCTTTTTTAAAAACGCCTTATTTCAGCGCCTAAGGCATTGAGGCGCTCGTCAATGCGCTCATAGCCTCTGTCTATCTGCTGGATATTGTGGATGATGCTTTTCCCTTTGGCGGAGAGGGCGGCGATGAGCAAGGCCACTCCGGCTCGAATATCGGGGGAGGTCATTTCTATTCCTCTGAGCTGGAAGCGGCGATTCAGGCCGATGACGGTTGCCCGATGCGGGTCGCAGAGGATGATTTGGGCGCCCATGTCTATGAGTTTATCTACAAAAAACAGGCGGCTTTCAAACATTTTTTGATGGACAAGAACGCTGCCCTTTGCCTGAGTGGCCATCACTAAAATGATGCTCATCAGGTCAGGCGTGAAACCCGGCCAGGGAGAATCATAGACGGTCATAATGGAACCGTCAATGAAAGTCTGGATTTCAAGTTCCTCATTGGGCGGTATATGGATGTCGTCGCCGCTGATTTCTAAGTTCACGCCCATCCTTTGGAAGACGGAAAGGATATTTCCCAATTCGGCGACGCCCGCATTGGCAATAGTGATGTCCGATTGAGTCATAGCGGCTAAACCGATGAAGCTTCCGATTTCGATCATATCGGGCAGGCAGGTATGTTCGGCGCCGCCGAGGGAACTGACGCCCTCTATTCTAAGGAGGTTTGAGCCTATTCCGCTGATCTTTGCCCCCATGCGATTGAGCATTTTGCACAACTGCTGGACGTAAGGCTCGCAGGCTGCATTGTAAATGGTCGTAGTTCCTTCGGCCAATACGGCGGCAAACAGGACGTTGGCAGTTCCGGTCACGGATATTTCGTCCATCAGAATATCGGCGCCTCGCAGGCGCTCCGCTTCAATGAAGTACATTCTTTCGTCCGCATCGTATCGAAAGTCGGCGCCGAGTTTTTGCAGACCGAGGAAGTGCGTGTCTAATCTACGCCGTCCGATTTTGTCGCCGCCCGGCTGGGGCAATAGGGCTTTGCGAAAGCGCCCCAGCAAGACTCCCAGCAACATGACGGAGCCTCTGATGCGCCTGGCGCTGGACAAAAAATCTTTGTTCTCAAAAAACTCCAGATCCACTTCATCGGTCTGGAAACTGTATTTATCCCGCGCTAATCGCTCGACTTTCACGCCCAGTCCGCGGAGTAATTCTATCTGACTGCGCACGTCGGCTATGTCGGGGATATTGGAAATGGTCACTTTTTCGGTGGTGAGCAAAGGAGCGCAAATCACCTGGAGGGCTTCGTTTTTGGCGCCTTTGGGCTGAATGCTTCCGCTCAATTGCCTGCCGCCGCTGACTTCAAAAGAATTAGTAAGCATGTTGCGTTTGTTTGAATTTTTTGAAGATTTGGGTGGCTCACTTCATTTTTTTTAACAGGGCTTTGAATCGGGGAAGTTCTCGCAGAGAGTCGAGGTCGCTGTCGTTTTCGTACCAACTGCGGTGCGTCATTCCGGCTTTCAGGGATTTTTCCAAGCAATTGAGCGCCTCGTTTTTCATATTTAGCATGGCGTAAATACAGCCTGCATTGTATAGGATGATAGGGTCCTCAGGTTCTAATGTGAGCGCGCGGTGGAGCCATTCCATTGCCTTGTCGGTTTGCCCGAGGGCCACGAGGCAATTGGCGCCCAGATAGAGCGCCCGGGTATCGCCGGCGTCTAATTCCAAATGTTTTTCGACAATGACCAATCCCCGCAGTCGGGCTTTTTTGGCCAAAAGGTGAATGCCTAATTTCTCGTAAGCTTTTGCCGCCAGTAATACGGCCTGGTAGTCGTTGGGGCGGTGGCGGCTCGCCTCGTCAAAGAGTCGGGCGGCTTTATCTAATTTACCCTGAGAAAAACTGGCGCGCGCATAGTGATACCAAGCGTCGAACAGGGAGGGATTCAATTCTATAGCTTTTTCGAAGGCGGCCTCTGCTTTTTTGTACTGGCTTTTCAGGGTCTGGGCTACGCCTCTGGAAGTATAGGCCTCCGCCAGCAAAGGAGACAGCTCGATTGCCTGAAGGCTGGCGAGGTTGGTTTCCCGCAGGTTCTCTTCCGAGTTTTCGTCATACATATATAAATAGGCATAGCAGTCGGACAGGCCGCAGTAGGCCAGTGCATATTCGTCGTCAATTTCAATGGCCTTTTTGAACATTTGCAGGGCCATCTTCACGGAGCTTTTACTGAACTGGTAGTAATACCTGCGGCCCTTGAGGTAAAAATCGTAAGCCTCGATATTATGCGTCTGGCGCTGCTGAATGCCGTGCTCCGACTGAGGTATAAACTTGACCTCTAAGGCTCTGGCGATATTAATCGCGATTTCATCCTGCAATTCAAATACGTCTTCGACGGAGCGGTCATAGCGGTCAGACCAGATATTCATACCCGTTTCAACGTCCACGAGTTCAACGGTAACTCTGAGTTGGTTGTCGAGTTTGCGCACCGTCCCTTCGAGCACGACAGTGGCGCCTAACTGCCTGCCTTTCTTTCGGACGTCGGCTTCTACTCCCTTGAGGGCAAAGGAAGAGGAACGGGGCACTACTCCAATGCCCACGATATTGTCGAGCGCCAAAATAATTTCTTCGGAAATGCCGTCGCAGTAATAATCCTGTTCGGGGTCGTCGCTCAGGTTTGTGAAGGGAAGCACTGCCACATTCGGCCTGGAAAGCCCGATGCGCAGCGGAGGAAATTCTGTGGGAAGGCCGGGAATGACCACTTGGAAAATCTCCTCCGGGTGATCGAAGTCTTTGAGTTGAAATTTTCCTAATCTTTTGAAATTTAAACCTTCGGGAAGTTTATTCCTGAGCCTGTCTTTCATTTTTTTTGAAACCAAAATCTGTCCCCCATGTCCCGCGCTACAAATTCGGGAGGCGCGGTGTACTTCCAGTCCCGTGTAGCTGGTCTCCGTCACTAAGGTCTGGCCGTAGTGAAGGCCAATGCGAACTTTAAGATTGATTTTTTTTGCCCAGGGTCTCGAGTAGAAAGCAGTCTGAATGAGTACAGCCGCCGCCAACGCCTGCTCTGGAGAGTCGAACACGATGAAAAAGCCATCGCCCGAAGTATCTACTTCTCGTCCGTTGAATTTATTGAAAGCCATCCGAATCATGATGCGATGACGTTCCAAAACGAGCGCATAGGATTCTCCCAATTGCTGCGCCAGACGGGTAGAGCCTTCGATGTCGCTAAAAAAAATACTCTTTGTCTTTGTTGGATATTTGACCATTTGTAATTGAGACCCGAAACAAAAGAACTCCGGCGTTAAAAAGTAAATGCGAAGATAGGCAGGTATTTGCTCCCTTGTTAGAGCCCCTTTTTAAATTGGTTATACTGCATTTTGCCTGTCAGGGTTGGAGTATTTTCAAATTATTAAGCCTCCGTCCCTGCGCCCGTTTTTCCCTGCCGCCTGTCAGGAGTTGTGCAAACAAAATTTTGAAAGGCGCAACCGATAATTTTTACAAATCCCGTTTCTTAGTTTTTTTTATTTTAAAAAAATAGGCGTCAAATTATTGAGAATCAATAAGATGTAATAATGTTATTAAAAAATACACCTAATTTACCAATAGCTGGATTATCTTTCTCACTGGGTTTTTAAATGAATTTTATTTCAACCAATTCACCGTCTTTGCTTTCAGGTCTATAGAGCTGCCACCTATCTGAATTTCAAATTCTCCCGCCTCCCAGTCGTATTTCAAATCGTGGTTGTAAAACTTCAAAAGTTCCGGTGTGATATCGAAAGAAACCTCTTTGCTCTGCCCTGGTTGCAGCATGATTTTTTGGAACCCTTTCAGCTCTCTTACCGGGCGCGAAATGGTCGCAACCGGGTCGCTGATGTAGAGTTGGACAACTTCTTCACCGGCGTATTTTCCGGTATTTGAAACAATAATGCGGGCGATGAGGGTTTCCTTGCCTTTCAGATTGGTTTTGCTCAGGTTCAGATCGCCATAGGCGAAAGTCGTATAGCTCAATCCGTATCCGAAAGGATACAGCGGATCGTTTGGGCTATCGAGGTAGTTCGACCGAAATTTGGTATGATAGGAGCCATCCCAGGGGCGGCCGGTGGGCTTGTGGTTGTAATAAATTGGAATTTGCCCGACGCTGCGTGGGAAGGTGGCGCTCAGTTTTCCGCCCGGATTTACGTCGCCGAAGAGAACGTCGGCGATGGCATTGCCCGCTTCAGTGCCCGGCGCCCATACGTTGAGGATGGCGGCGCAATGCTGCTGCTCCCATTCCAGCGCAAGGGGACGGCCGGTGAACAACACCAACACGACGGGCTTTCCAGTCTTCACCAATTCCTCTAACAAACGGCGCTGGCTGTCGGGGATGCCAATATCCGTCCGGCTGGAAGATTCGCCGGTCATGCTTTGCGACTCGCCCAATGCGGCCACTACTACGTCCGCGCGGGCGGCGGTCTCAATGGCGTTGCGCAGGAGGCTTTCGGGAGAGATTGGGTCGAGGGTCACCATGGGCTGGTCAAAGAAGTTCAGCCGGTGGATGAAGGAAGTGTCGTCCGTAATGTTGGAGCCTTTGGCGTAAAAGGTAGTCAGTTCTGGCGCCACATTTTTGATTCCCTCCATGAGGCTCGTCGATTTTTCCCATTCGCCGCCGATGACCCAGGTTCCCAGCATGTCCCGCTTATTGTCGGCGAATGGTCCAATAAAGGCGACGCTCGTCCCCGATTTTTTTAGCGGCAAAATCTGGCGCTCATTTTTTAATAAAACAAAAGAACGGGCGGCAATTTCGCGGGCGGTTCTGCGATTTTCAGGCGTCATAATTTCCCTGGCAGGGCGGCTTTCGTCCATGCGGCGGTAGGGGTCTTCGAAAAGTCCCATTTTGTATTTTGCTTCCAGTATCTGGCGGCAGGCGAAGTCAATTTCTGTCATGCTGATTTTTTTCTCGTCGAGCGATTTCTTCAAAGTGGTCAGAAAACCTTCGCCCACCATGTCCATATCCACTCCTGCGCGGAGCGCCAGGGCAGAAACGGCTTGCAAATCGCCGAGGCCGTGGTCCGTCATTTCGTTGATAGCCGTGTAGTCGGTCACGACAAAACCTCCAAAGCCCCACTCCTTGCGCAGCACGTCGGTCAATAGCCAGCGATTGCCGGTAGCGGGCACTTCATCCACGAGGTTGAAAGAAGTCATCACGCTTCCCACGCCGGCGTCAACGGCAGCTTTGTAGGGTGGGAAAAAGTAGTTGTACATGGCATTGCGGCTCATGTCCACGGTGTTGTAATCCCTGCCCGCTTCAGCGGCGCCGTACAGCGCAAAGTGCTTGACGCAGGCCATGAGCGAGGTATTTTTTCCGAGGTCTCCATCCTGATAGCCGCGAACCATCGCTCTGGCGATTTCAGCGCCGAGAAAGGGGTCTTCGCCGCTGCCTTCGGAGATACGCCCCCAGCGGGCGTCCCGGGCAATGTCCACCATTGGGGAGAAGGTCAGGTTCAGCCCTTCGGCGGTAGCTTCTATGGCTGCGATGCGCGCGGATTTTTCAATTAGTTCCATGTCCCAGGAGCAGGAAAGCCCCAGTGGGATAGGGAAAATGGTGCGATGCCCGTGAATGACGTCCAATCCGAAAAAGAGCGGAATTTTCAGGCGGGTTTCTTCGACAGCCATCTGCTGGATTTTGCGCATGCGGGCGGGGTCGAATACGCCGAACATGCCCCCTACATTGCCGGCCTTTACTTTGGCTTCCAAATCAGCGGTGAGCGCTATGCCTGTGGGGACGTAGCCCGCTACGACGAGATTCAGCTGGCCGATTTTTTCATCAGGAGTCATTTTTTTCATCAGACCATCAATAAAGGGTTTCATTTGGGCGTCCTGCGCCGTGCCGCTTATATATGGTAGAAGGGCCATTAGGAGGAGGGTAGTGCGGTATTTCATAAATCTGATTTTTGCCGATTGGCGGATGAGAAAAGAATCAAAGGATAGAATCCTATGTATGCAATATTCTCAAAACAGGCGGACATCGCCAAGTAAGTCAGCCCTGATTTTTGGCAGCCGGCAAAGGAAGAGAAAGCAGTATCGGCCGGGTAGTTATACTCCGCCCTTTCGGTGAAATGAAAAAGGCCAAAGAGCTTTGCCGGACAACAAAAATACGTTGTCAGGCAAAGTTTAGGTTACATCTTGTCCAATCAGTTGGAAATACAAAAAGAGCGAAGCGCCTATGCGCAGGGTGGATTTAGAACAAAAAATAATCCTCAGGAAAGACGATTGACCTCGCTAATTACTCGGTGGCGCAAGCTTTTAGTCGGGTTGGTAAATGGAAATTACTGCCTGGACTTCCGTGTCTTTTTCAAGGATGGGCATTAGATTAAACAAGGCTTTTCGCGCATCGAAGTCCTCGTAGAGGGCGTCTTCCAATACGAGCAGGGCTTCTTTTTTCAGGCCCATTTCAAATAAACACGCACTCCGGCAATAGGCCAGGATTGAATCAAAGGAATTTTCTTCCGCTTCATCCAAAGCCTCCAGCGCATCGTCGGGTCTATGCCGATCCATGAGGAAGCGCACTAAATGTATCCAATACTTCGCCTCCTCAGGAGCTGTATCGGCGGCTTGTCTGAAGTAGATTTCAGCCTTATTAAAATTGTTGAGTTGCAGGTATGCCTGAGCCAGGCCAAAGAAATATTCCTCGTTGGAATCGTCAATGCGGATGGCCTTCAGATAGGTGCTCACCGCCTTTTTCCATTTTTTCTGTCCGGCATAGCACTCGCCAATATAGAAATAGGCGTCGCTGCAAAAGTCGTCGAACTCTATGGCTCTTTCAAAGAAGTTGCGGGCGATCAGGTCGTTCCCTAATCTTTGATAGCAGATGCCAATATGCAGGAAAAGGTCGGCGTCAGGTTCAAAGCGCTCCAGGACTTCCTGGTAGCATTGCAAGGCCTTTTGGTAATCTTCTACGTAAAGGCAGACCTCGGCGCAATCTCTGTAAGCGAATTCAAAATCCTCTTTGGTGAGAAAGGCGTATTCATAAGCCCTGATGGCTTCTTCGTGGTTGCACAGGTAGTGATGGGCGGCGCCTAAGTTGTACCAGGCGAGCGCATTAAAGGGGTCCTGTTCCAGAATCCCCTCATGTAGTAAAATGCTCTCCTCATACTTTTGGCTCGACTCCACACAGAACCACATTCTGGACAGAGCCTCCGTATTGGAGGGATCAGCTTCTAGTGCAGTTTTAAGAATGAAGAACATTCTTTCATATTCTCCCATTTGTTCATAGATGAGCGCCTCGCCGACGAGGATATTGCTAAGCTCTACCGGCAGCGCGGTTTGTTTTAGTCCGTCGAGAAGAGAAATTGCTTCCTCCTGAAGTCCAAGCGCTGCCAATCCCTCGGCGCGTAATAGCGAAGAGCGCAAACACTGTGGAGAAAAGATATCTATGCGATCCAAAATGGCGAGCGCCTGCTCCATCTCTTTGAGTTGAAGCAGCAATTCCGATTTGCGGAGGTAAAACTCAACGGAAAAAGGGAATTGTTGGATAGCAAAGTTGCTCACTTCCAAAGCCCTGTCGAGATGGCATTCGTGCTCGTAATAATTGATGAGCTCGTTATAGCTACGTTCCGTTTTGAAGAACACGTTTTCAGAATCCTGCATCTCCTCGTATTTGGTGATCAGTTGGAAGATAGCATGGTGATTTTTAAAATTTCTCGGCCTCATAGCCCGTTTGTTTAGTTTTATTTTCTGGTTAAAGGTAACGGCATTTTGCCCAAAAAAATCAGGATGTGTTCGTTCATCTATTAAACGGTAGCTTAATTGCAGGGAGTGGTTGTTTTTTACAAAATATTATTTTTTAATAATTTATAGATATGATTAATCAGTAAATGTCTTATTTTAAGATTGCTTTTAAACCTCAGAATAATGTATATGATCCAACTCAAAAAGGGGGGTGCATAAATTTATTGATTAACAACATCTTATGCCTTTGGGTGAAACAAATTCATTATTCTTTTAGAAGTGATTTTAGCCTATTCTATGGTCTGCTATTTTCTAAGCATAAACCGTCGAAAATCGAGCGTCTCTTCTCTTTTCTTCCTCCTGTTCGCCTCCTCCATTTCATGCCCAGACATACGAATTTCTCCCACAAACTTTAGGGGGAGCCTATGTTTACGGGATTAGGTTTAAGTAGTTTCAGATTAAGAATATTTTGAGTTTATTCAGGAAAATAAAATGGCGTCAAAAACAGCCTGGCGACAGGGAAGAAACAGCTATAAAAAAAGTCGGCAGTTTTTGGAAACCCGGAAGGGTGGACGACTGCCTTTTTTAGGTCAGATTAAAAGATAGTCGGTCGCCAGGTTTTGGAAAAAATGAAGAGGACTATGGAAAGTAAATTTCGGAATAGAGCGACAGAAGAAGGTTTAAAAATTGCAGGTATGCCAGTTTTCCTTTAGCCAGGCCACTTTATCCCGATAGTCAGGCATGGCTCTTTCCACTAAGTCCCAGAATCGGGCGGAGTGATTCATTTCAATCAAATGCGCCAGTTCGTGAATAATGACGTAATCCCTGACTTCAGCCGGTGCAAACAGCAGGCGAGTGGAGAGGTTGATATTACCTTTAGAAGAACAGCTCCCCCAATTAGAGAGATTGTACTTCAGGTTGACCTTGCTGAAAGTGCGCTGAAAATGGCGTTGGTTCAATTCAACTACGCGATTATAAATAGCAGGCAAAAATTCCTGAGCAAGCAGGCGGCTTATCAAATGCTTTCTGGCCTTCTCCCGGCCTTCCTCCGTATCATTGGAGGAGAGCTTCAGTTTGATAACACCTTTTTCAAGCGCCCCGGAATGGACTTTCCTGTCCATTACTTCCAGGGCTATCTTAAATTCTCTTTCGTAGATTTTAAGAAGATCGCCCGATTGAAATTTATTGGGGGCAAAGTGCTCTTGGAGGCCCTCGCTTGATTCTACCCTCGCTTTTATCCAGTCTATAAAATTGGAGACGTATTTTCTCTTTTCATCTGCCGGTATAAAGACGGGCATTCTCATAATGGCTCCCTTTTGGGTAATCGAAAAGCGCACATTGTCCCGCATCTCTTTGTAAATCCTCGCTGGGATCTTTTTTTCACCCACCTCAATCAGCATTCTTTCCATCCTGGGTTGCAGCATATCTACTTATTTTTTCTGCAATAGCAAAGCCCGAAGCGAGGCAGTCGTTTCGGGCTTCAGGTTTGATTACTATTAAAAAAGCAGGGTAAAAAAGAGTGCAAATGAAGTTATTACTTCAGGCGCTTCTCGTCGGAGACGGACAGGCTCCAACGGCCTTTGGCTCTGCGACGGGATAATACTCTACGTCCGTTCTTGCTGCTCATCCGCTCGCGGAAGCCGTGTTTATTAACTCTTTTCCTTCTTGATGGCTGGTAAGTCCTTTTCATGTTACCGGTATTTTATCGTTCAATGCAAATGCCTTTTTTAAAAGGAGGGCAAAGGTAGTTTTAATTTTTTGTAAAAACCAAGTAAACAGAGGGGAAGATTTTAGTTTATTGCCAGTCTTTTTTTGTAAAAAACATAAAAAATGAAAGCTATAAACATTCTCTTTGCCAAAAAATTCTATCTTTGCCCGCCTTTTTGAAATGTCATACAAAATTATTGAAGACCGGTTGTTTTTAACTCAAAGGCAGTCGGTATTCTATGAAGCGATAAATTAAAGAATCATGGTTACGCAAACGATTGACGGAACGCCGAGAAATGTAGGCAAAGTGGCCACTAAGGCCGACAGGAATTCAGGCCTGATTCCATGTGTACTATATGGTAAGCAGGATAAAGCCATTCACTTCACGACGACATTTACCCAAGTCAGAGATCTCATCTTTTCTCCCGATTTTAAGATTGCCAATGTGAACGTAGGCGGCAAGACTTACAGCTGTATTTTAAAGGAAGTCCAGTACCATCCCGTTACTGACGCAGTCAGGCACATTGATTTCTTAGAGTTAGTAGATGGGCGCTCAATTAAAGTTGAAGTCCCCCTGCGTTTCGAAGGCGCATCCCCAGGCGTTAGAGCAGGCGGTAAATTGGTGCAGAAGCTCAGAAGTGTCAAAATCAAAACCAAACCAGAAGACTTAGTTGCTGAAATGAAAGCAGACATTTCAAAGCTCAGGCTGGGTCAGTCGCTCCGCATCCGCGACATCCAGCCTGTTCCGAATGTTGAAATCCTCAATCCCGGAGCTATTCCGATTGTAACTATTTCCGTACCTCGTGGATTGAAAGACGCAAGTACAGACGATGAGGAAGCTGAAACAGTAGCAGCAGCGCCGGCAGCAGAATAATTCAAATTAAATATTCAGCGCTCACACACGAGGCATAAAGGAGGGATACCGTCTTTATGCCTCGTTTTATTTTTAGAAATTAACAAAATGGATCTTCGAATCACCACCGTCCAATCTTATCTACACTGGGAAAACATCGACGCCAATCTCGACATGTTTTCTGAACAACTCCAAAACCTCAGAGGCCAAACCGACCTCGTCATCCTGCCCGAGATGTTCACCACCGGTTTTAGTATGAGTCCTGAAAAGCTGGCTGAAACGATGCAGGGGAAAACTATGCTGTGGCTGAAAGAGCAGGCGGCCAGGCTGAACGCCGTGGTGACCGGAAGTTTCATCGCCAAAGAAAGCGGACATTTCTACAATCGCTTAGTGTGGATGAGACCCGACGCTACTTTTGAAATTTATGATAAGCGCCATCTTTTTTCTTTTGCCGGAGAGCACGTCGACTATACCGCAGGGCAACAGCGATTGACGACCGACTGGAAGGGATGGAAAATCTGCCCTTTGATTTGTTACGACCTGCGTTTTCCCGTCTGGAGCAGGAATACGGAATCTTATGACCTGTTGATATACCCCGCCAACTGGCCAGAGAAAAGAAGCCATCATTGGAAGCGTCTCCTCGTCGCAAGAGCTATTGAAAATCAATGCTACGTGGCAGGCGTGAACCGCATAGGCGAGGACGGGAAAGGGCACAACTACGCCGGCGACACTACGCTTATAGATTTTTTGGGAAATACACTGTATCGGATCTCCAACATCGAAAGCACCCTCACCACTTCTCTATCGAAAGACAGGCTACAGGCATATCGCAGCAGCCATCAATTCCTCGCCGACCAGGATGAGTTTAAAATCTTTCATTAAAAAAGCATAACAAAAAAATATAATTCCAGGTGCAATTGTCATATTTGCCACAGCGTTCGTAAGCCGCCTGTTTTTTTTAAAGGATTCTTTCCCAAATCATACACTCTGCCTAAAAGGATTGAATTCATCCTTTTTTCAGGCTTTTACATAGAGGACTTATTTTTTAGCCGCCAACCTGCGATGAAGGGATTGTAAAAGCTCATCTCTTAATTCCTGCATCCACGGCATAAACAAAGAAAACTATGTCTAAGACACTAATTGTTAAAGGATTAATTTTATTAATGGCATTTGTGAGTCTTTCCTCCTGCCATATTTTTTCACAAGCCTTCGGGAGTGCGGGAAATGGACAGATTGCCGAAGCCCGAATTAAGAAAAACAGCGCAGAGAAAGAGCTTAGAGGAGAGATCGCCGCATTCGCCAGTGGGTATCTGGGTTCAAAATACCGCTACGCCGGCAAGTCGCCATCAGGATTTGACTGCTCGGGATTTGTCTATTACGTGATGAAGGAATTCGACATTCAAATGAGAGGCTCCTCTGCCGCTCAGGAACACCAGGGGAAAAAGATTTCAAAAAATGAAGCCCAGCCCGGCGACCTCGTCTTTTTCAGAAGAAGTAAAACAGGATCGGTCTTCCACGTTTCTATGGTTTTGGAAAACAACAATGGAAAACTCAGGCTCATCCATAGCACTTCGAGCGGCGGCGTAATCGTAGACGATCTCGAAAAATCTACCTATTGGAATTCTAAAGTTATGTCCTTTCGAAACGTGCTGGGTAGCATTTAAAAAAAATCCTTCGCTAATTTCTGTAGCATGGCATAAATGCCCGTCGGGAAATGGAGCTGAAAACTAAAAAGACCTGAGCAGGCTAATGTCGCTCAGGTCTTTTTAGTTCCGGAAGATGCAGCTTACCTGACTATCACGAGTTTTTTTACGCCTGCTCTTTTGCCGTGCTGTAGATACAACTGGTAGGCGCCATTTGTCAGCCCGCGCAGGTCTAATGGCATTTCAAGCCTGCCTGCCGCCTCCCCTTCCGACTTGAATACAATTCTCCCAGTCAGGTCAAAAACTCTTATTAGCAGATTGCTTCTCTCCGGAAAGTCAGCTCTCAAAATAAACAGCCCATCTCCCGGATTTGGAAACACCTCAAATGCCAGATCCCTATTCAAATCTTTCGCACTGTTTGGCTGATAGATGAGCGAAACTTCCACGGTGCAGCCGTTTTTATCTTCCACCACAATCAGGTATGTCCCTTCCGCTAAATCGCTAAAGACATTTTCCGCCTGGAAGCTGGTTCCTCCGTCAATGGAATACTGATAGGGAGCCGTGCCGCCGAAAGCGGTAATAGTCAGTTCGCCGGCCTCCAGGGTATAGTCGAATTGGATGGCCTCCGGTTCTGCGATTTGAACTGCCGTCAACTCCAATGTATATCCCGTTGCATCCTGGACTCTTATCACGTATTCGCCTGGACCTAAATTAGAGAAAACTGAATTGGAAGTGAATGAGCCTCCATTGATAGAGTACAGATATGGCGCCTCTCCCCCGTCTATCGCCTGAACGCTGATTTGTCCGTCAGCCGCATCGTGGCAATTTATCTGCGATATTTCTAAGGAAGCGCCGAGGATGGCATTCACCACAACATTAACTGTGGCCGTACAACCGTTTTCATCCTGCAACGTAACTGTATAATCTCCGTTCTCAATCCCTTCGAAGATATTGGCTGACTGGAAATTTACGCCATCTAAGCTGTACGACAAGGCTCCAACTCCGCCGCCTGCCACAACGGTAATCGCTCCACCCAATGCGCTGGCCGAGGCTTCAATCACCGGAGGGTTAGAAATGGAGAAATTGAGAATGTCGGCGATGGCGTCGGCAGCGTCCACCACAAGAATGATGTAATCGCCCGCTGGAAGGCCGGAAAAGACATTATCCGTTTGCAGGGGGGAGCCATTGATGCTAAACTGATAAGGCGGAACGCCGCCCTCTGCGGAGACAGTGATAATTGCATCTGCCTCGTCGTGGCAGGAGATTCCCTGCGTCAGCGAGGCGGAAACTTCGGGTTGAATAACAGTGATAACCGCCTCGTCCTGTATTTCGCAGCCATTGGCATCTAATACGACAACATTGTGCGCACCCTGAGTCAGGGCGAAGAAAATACCAATCGGTTGAAAGTTGCCGCCATCTATGCTATACAGATAAGGTGACGCCCCACCCACAACCTCTAAGGTGACGGAGTTTCCTACAATGGTTTGGCTGACAATTATTTCTGCCGGGGCGAGAATATTGAAGATAGCAGAATAGGCCGTAAAGTTCCCGCTATCCTGAATCGCTACTGTATATGCGCCGGCAGGCAGGCCGGAAAAAATGCTGTCAGCCTGGAAGGGACCTCCATTTAAACTGTAAGTATATGGGCCTAAGCCTCCATTTGGCAGCGCTGTAATTACTCCCTCTGCGCTATCCCAGCAAAGCAGCGAATCAGAAGCGAGAGCATCGACGCTTAGTTCAGCTACATCCACATTGACAGTAAAGCTATAGGAGCAACCATTTTCGTCGGTAACTTCTACCTCATGGCTACCGCCTGCAACGGGGAAGAACAGGTTGCTGCTCTGGAAAGTCCCTCCATCCAAACTGTATTGCCAATCTCCTGTGCCTCCATTGGCGCTAATCGTCACAGTGTATCCATCGGCAGCGGCTGTCGCATTTATCTGGTCGGGATTTGAAAGGGTGAAGGGCAGGGTTGTCTGACTAAAGCCCTCTCCGTCCTGAACGGTGAAAGTGTAGGTGCCGGCAGGCAGGTTTTCAAAGATATTGCTATCCTGGAAGCCTCCGCCATTGATGCCAAACTGATAGGGAGGGGCGCCGTCGTTGACAATTACTTCAATGATGCCATCGCTTCCTTCAAAGCAACTGACCTGTTGTGCAATGGCCGCCGATACTATCAATGTATTTACAGCTATCGTGGCGGTAAGCGTTTCAGTACAGCCATTTTCATCCCGTACATAAAAGCTAAAAGTTCCATTTGGCAGGTTAGAAAACACATTGCCTTCCTGGAAAGCGCCGCTTTCAACGCTGTATTGCAAGACGCCGCTTCCACCGCTTGCAGTGATAGTCGCCTCGTCGCCATCAACAGTTACCGTAGCCAAAATAGCAGGCGGACTGCTCAGCGTGATACTGTCGGCCTCCGCTGTAAAACCATTGGCGTCGGTCGCGACAACAGAATAGGTTCCCTCCTGTAGATTTTCAAAAACATTGGCGCTTTGAGGTTCTCCGCCATTCAGGCTGAACGAAAACGGAGATGTCCCTCCCTCAATCAATACCGTGATGATTCCATCGGCGCCCTCGAAGCAACTAATATCCTGGGTCAATATTGCTGAAATGGACAGATCGTCGTGTAGAACGACAATGTGAAAGGTTGCTTCATGCAGCCAATTATTGTCAGAAGTGAGCAGGTCAAACTGAAACTTATCAGCCACTGAGGCGCCTCCATCGTGCTGGTAGGACAGAAGGCCTCCATCAATATCGCCCTGCGTGAAAATATCTCCCACCGCCAAAACTGTCTGGTTGAGCAGCAACTGTCCGTGGTCGGGCAATGAAAGCAGTATAAAATTCCCGTCTCCCTGTCCATTGTCTGCCTGGAGGTAAGAAGAGTCAATAGTCGCTACTTGCCCCTGCACTACTTCTAAAATATTATTTTTTAATAAAATAGCTTCATCGAGTTGAAGCGTAGTGCGGCAAAGTTCAAGCTCCCAAAGAGTGAGAGCGCCTCCATCATCGGGGTAACTATCGGTGACATCTAATTTCCAGGTGCCGAAGCTATTAGTTCCCGTATAATTTGACAGTGGGTCAATTGGCTTAAAGCTGCCAATCAGCGCAGGCGAGTTGTAATTGCACATATTCTCCAAGACGTTTGCTTCGTTAGGAGCCTCATCTGAAAATACCAGGTCCAAATTTGAGCCTTGACACCCAAAATCAGAATCGGGCACGCCTGGTCTGTCGAACAGTTTAACTGAAAGTCCATCCGGCGAAAACAGCTTCGCCGCCAAATCGCCCACCCAGCTATGGTTAGCCTTCATCCTGGCAACCACTCTCGATACGGTATAAGCATCTGAGATATTTATGCTTGCAGAAACAGTGGTAGCCTGATTATTGGGAATCGTTACAGGGAGATTAGTCGGCTGGTAGGTCGTACACTCCTCTCCGCCTGCCTGGAAGGCAAAGACGCTGAAAGCAGAGCCTGAATTACAAGGATTTATACCGCTTACCCGCCAGTAGTACACCTGTTCCTGCGCCGTGACTAAGCTGGGGGTGTAGCTGTTTTCGCTGACAATCGAAGATTCGAGCAGGGTATCAAAAGCGGGGTTTTCAGCGATCTCCACTAAGTACGATGTGGCGTCCGACAATTCCTGCCAACTCAGAGTGGGATTAAAGTCAACGCCCAACGCTCCATTTGGAGGAGTGGAAAGGACGACCTTCGACTGTAAGGAATCGAATATAGCCAGTTCTATCAAACTCGTTTTCTCAATGCTTCCACTGATGCCGGTTATGGTAAGCGTATAGCTTTCGGCCTGAGCGTCCTGGAGGTTTCCAATGGTCAGTTCAACAAGGGAAGGGGGAGTCGTCTCTACCGCGCTAAAGTTCGCCGTAGCTCCTGTCGGCAATCCCGATACCGAGAGGCTCACATTTTCGTCGTAACCGCTAACTTGTTGTACACTAATAGAGTAAACGGCCTCTCCTGTTTTGCAAATAGATGCGCTCTGCGGCGTCGTTTCCAGCGCAAAAGAAGGCGGCGACGTAATCGTGAAATTTTGATTGGAAATATCAAAAAAGATATTTCCCTTTCCCTTCACCATGACCCTGGCTTTGTTGGTGGTATTGGGGATATTATCGGGAACCAGCACCTGCTCCGTTCCGTCGTTGGCTGTGCCAGAAGAGAGCGTATAGGGGTAGGTATATCCTCCGTCAACAGAAAGGAAAATCTCCACCTGCGAACAACTAACCGGCGCTGCATTGGTGTTGGCCACATTCCAGGTAACCGCCTGCATAGAGCCGGCTGCCCAGGAAACGCTGGAAGTATTCGGAGCAGTCACCAGGAAAGGCCCGGCGCCGCCGCTCACCGTCAGGGTCACGTCGGCCTCGTCTGTACATCCGGCGCCTGGAAAATTATCTCTCACAGTACAGCGGAAACTCAGGGTTCTGCCAACGGAGGGCAACACTTCCCAGGTGGGGTTTACATTATTGACGATAGCGTCCAGATTTGGAAAATACCGCGAAGGCGAAGTATTCGGCGAAAAGCTACGGAATACCGGCCCAGCAGTATGCGTCGAAACAGGAGGATGGCTGACCGGCTGGGGATCCATCTGCTCCCAGGCATAGGTCAATACATCGCCATCGGGGTCGCTGCCTACGGCAGTGAGCACAAAAGGCGTTGACTTCGGAATAGTATAGGAGCCGGATGGGACTGTAACGCTGGGTGAATTATTTCCTGTGATAGTGGTTTCAGCGCAGGTATTGCCGTAGGAAGTAATAAAGGAATATATTTCATCCAAACTAATCGCATGAAAATTATCAATGCTGTGATTCTCAATATTGGGCGCACAAACGCCGGCATAGCCCATGATGGTAATCCCGCTCCCAGGCTCCATTGCCGTAGGGTCATAGCGGTTACAATCATTGTTTTGCGTGTGGTCTCCGCCAAACTGATGCCCCATTTCATGGCAGACATAGTCAATCCAGAATGGGTCGCCGGTGGGATTTGATCTGCCTGTGACGCCCCCTCCTTTATAATTACCACATACCGACTGGAGATAAGCAACGCCGCCGCCGCCGGTTGAGAAAACATGACCTATATCATAGTTGGCAAAACCGATGATGTTGTTACAGGTAGTTTGATTCTGCCCCAGCATCGTGCTTCCATTATTATTGGTGTAAGGGTCGGTATTCGCATTGAGAAAAATGAGTAGGTCGGTATTGGGAACCAACACCAAAGTGACCGCTATCTCTCTTTCGTAAACTCCATTGACTCTGGCGATGGCCAGATTAAATTCAGCCATCACCGACGCTACGGTTCCTCCGTGGTATTGGGCATATTCTCCCGTACAGGCGAGCGCCAGGTCGTAAGTGCGCAATTTGCAGTCTCCCCCCGACGGGCCGGCCTGCAAAGGCTTGTCCGGCAGGAGCGATTTGTCCTGTGCCAGGCCGTCCAGTTCGCAATAAAACGGCTCTCCGGAAGTATAGTCTTTTTTAAAATAACTGATGTAGTGCTCTGTATCGTCCAAAGCATAAATATCTATAAAAACAGGGCTGTGACGAGCCGACAAGATCATTGCATGAAACCCCTTCTGCGAAATACCACAGCGCAGGTAAGCAGTCGGGTCTTCCATACTCCAGCCGGCAAATGAGCGGATTTCGGGAAATTTAGCTGCCAGTTCAGGGTGCATGACGGGCGCTTCCACGATTTTAAACTCCTGAAAGCTCTCCTCCGGCATGGGAATCATCAGCGTTGGGCCGGCCATCTTTTGAGATTCTGCCATTGACGAAAAGCGCAAAGGCGCCTCGTCCAAAATGTTGTTGAGCGCATCTAAGTCGAGCGATAACGTGCGATATTTCTGTGGAACGATGCGGCGCTCAGCATCCGGCCTGGCAATGGATTTCTCCTGAAAATCCTGCCAGGGATTGGTTTTAATTTGTGAAAAACCCGGGAGAGCTATTAGGAGAGATAGCAGAAGTGGGAGTATAAACTTCATAGTGAAAAAGTGTGGTTGATAATGATGAATTAAAAAAGGGGAGTTCCTACATTGGCAAGCAAAGGTAATTTTTGGCCTATACAATGTAAAAGGCTTTGAGGATGTTTGTAAGCTATTGGACAAGTAAAAAGGCAGTCATCCCAAAGCCTATTTCTAAAATAACATCTTTGGCGCTGTCGGAGCTTACAGGATTCCCGGCGAATAGATCCAAACTTCCCAACAATAATGATAAAAAAAGACCTGCTCATTTTTGGCCGTCATCCAGTTGTTGACGCCATTAAGTCGGGAGTTAATCTCGACAAGATCTGGCTCCAGCAAGGCGTCAGGGGAGAATTTGAAAAGGAAATCCGGCAACTCTGTCGGGAGCGCGATATACCCCTGCAATACATCCCCAAAGAACGAATGAACCACATCTCAAAAGGGAATCACCAGGGCGTCATTGCCAGCCAGGCTTTGGTAACTTACTACCGCTTAGAAGACGTCGTGCCCGGTATTTTTGAAAAAGCCGAAACTCCCCTTATTCTTATCCTCGACCGGGTAACGGACGTGCGCAACTTCGGAGCCATTGCCCGCTCGGCAGAGGTCTGCGGCGCCCATGCCCTCGTCATTCCCAAAACCGGCAGCGCTCTCATCAACGCCGAGGCTATCAAAACTTCTGCCGGAGCCTTGAGCAGGCTCAGCGTATGCAGAGAAAACAGCCTCGTGACGGCCTTAGAATATCTGCAACTATCTGGAATTCAAACCTTTGCGAGCGACCTAAGAGCTTCCAAACGCATATTCGAAATAGACCTGACGGCGCCCTGCGCCATCGTCATTGGATCGGAAGATGAAGGCGTGCATCCATCTCTTTTATCCAGGGTGCAGGAGCGCTTCATCATCCCGCAAATTGGGACAAGCGACTCCTTCAATGTTTCTGTCGCCTCTGGAATTATACTGTACGAGTCTCTTCGGCAGCGAATGAAGCATTAAGCTTTTAGCTGCTTAAGCAAATCAGATGGTTTCCTTAATTTTACATTTCGCCAGCGTACAATGCATTCGCCTAAATTGGGAAATCGGCTTTGAAAATGCTATTTTTGAAAATCCAATTGCATAATTCCTTTGATTATCAGAATTTCGTAGCCCTTTTGAAAAAGGCAAAAATTAGGGGATTTTTATTGAAGGGCGGGCAAAAGTTCGAGGTCATGCACTTACTTTTCATTGGCCCCAAGGAGTTTTGATAACGAATACCTGGTTTAACACAAAATTGTATGGCATCAATGAAGAAAATAGAAATGGATATCATCGCGCTCTCACATAGCGTGACGCAGTCACACAATTACGCGATAGTACTGGGAGAACAAAGCGGCTCCCGGCGACTACCTATCGTAATTGGAGGCTTTGAGGCGCAAGCCATCGCTGTCGCTATGGAACGCATGGCGCCCAACAGGCCATTGACCCATGATTTATTTAAAAATGCACTCGAAACCTTCTCCGTCGATCTCAAGGAAGTTGTCATCAACAATCTCTTAGACGGCGTCTTTTTCGCGCGCCTCGTCTGCGAACGGAATGGGGAAGCTGTCGAAATAGATTCCCGCACATCCGATGCCCTGGCAATGGCTGTGCGCTTTAACTGCCCGATTTACACCTATGATTTTATCCTTGACGCAGCCGGCGTCGTACTGGAAGATGCAGAAGACCGCTCCTTAAAAGCAAGTAGCTCAAAGCCCGCTAAACACTCCATAGCTAAAGGCGCTTCCATCACAGCTTACTCGGTGTCGGAACTCACCCGCCTCTTAGAAGACGTGCTGGCCAAGGAAGATTACGAACAGGCGGCCCAAATACGAGATGAAATTAATCGAAGAAAAGAAGAAGGTTGACCTTCGATAAGTAAATGAATGACGAGATAAAACAAGAGGCAAAGCTATTTTCAGCTTTGCCTCTTGTCGTTTATAGGCTCTTCGCTTTCGCTCCCTCATTTTATTTCAAAGGAAGACATTATAAAAAAAACCCCGGCGAGATGCCAGGGTTTTCGTTGGCTCATAAGGACTCGAACCTTAACAGACAGAACCAAAATCTGTTGTGCTACCATTACACCATGAGCCAAACTAAGATGCTTTTTTTAAAAGCGTTGAAATGGTATACTGAATTTAGTTCTTTGAGTTGTTCGTATTGATATAAGTTTGGATGG
>CAZXQI010000042.1:0-5865 GCA_964643005.1 uncultured Saprospiraceae bacterium
ACCGACGACGCCGGCAAGGCCGATTTCGGTCAGTTTGCCGCCGATTTCAAAATCCCCCCGCTATGGCCTGATTGTTGGCTTTTACTCTCCAGCTTCAGGAAAGACACAATAAATCCCGGTATCCAGGTGCTTACCTGTCCTTACAAGCTGATTATCAGTGTGGCAGGCATGTTGTTTAAATGATTCATCTGGCAGTTCCAGACTGAAATTTTCGACCTCGTCTCCCCAAAAAAATTTCTGCTGAGACCATAGTCTAAGCATAAAGTGACTTTTAAACAGATTCCTGAATGAATTTTTTTCAACTTATTTCCATATTTACGCTGGCCGGATTTTGCATGTTCGGGCAGGTCTCGTTTGCGCAGCCTGTAGATTTCAATCAGGTAATTACGCCGGAGAGCCAGCGCCCCGCCAACTTCGAGGATTATCTCGTGCAGTTGGCCTGGATAAATAATCCTGAAGCCAAAATCTTAGGCTACCGAAAGGATAAGGAATCGAAGGAAGTCGAGCTACAGCGGCAGGACTGGATGAACGATGTGAAATTTGGGTTCAACATAAACGAAGTGAGCTTAGGCAACGTGCTGGCGCCCAGTTCCGACAACTTAGTACTTTATCCGCTCTATCAATTTTCAGCGGGAGTCAGCCTCGGCACTTTCACGACCGGCAGGAAGAAGCGGGAAATCGAGGAGGTGGATGTGCTCATCGCCGACATGGAAACCAACCAGCACAAGTTGAAAATCCGGGCTGAAACCCTGGCTCGCTACCGGAAATTACTTCTGAGCTATGAAATGTTCAAGGTCCGCGTCCGGGCGGAAGAAGACGCCCGGAATATCTACGAATACGCCCAACAGCAATTCAAAAACGCCAATTTGGAATTGGACGAAATGCTGCGGGCTTCTGATTCCTACAACAACGCCCAGGAAAGGCGCCTCTCCGCAGAGACAGATATAGAACTCTCCAAATTAGCTTTGGAAGAAATGATAGGGGTAAAATGGGAAGTGGCCAAAGCTTACGAGCAAAGGATGAAGAAATAATTGTCCTTCTGTTGACGCTCCCAAATCGGCCTCCACGACGAGAAAGTTCACTTTGCCAGACCCAAATCTTCCTGCACTCCCAGCAGACCACTGGCTAAGAGCGTATCGAGGTATTGCTTCGCGCCGACTTTGTTCAGGTGCTGATAGTCGCCGAAGCCCTGGACGCCGGAGATGGCGTCGGAGTAATCGTAAACGCTCAGACCGGTAGCCTGCTCCACCGCAGTTTTCAAAGCTGCTATGTTTCCAATTTTTTTAGAAAAGGGCGGGTAATAGGGATTGATCACCAATTCGACTTGCACGCCTTTTTGTTGCGCATAATGGACTAAGTCGGCCAGGGCGCTGAGCATGTCGGGGGTAAAGTCGTAATCAAAGGTTTTTTGTTTGACGATGTCTTCCTGCATGGTAGGGGATATTATGCGATCGAGCAGCCAATCCTCATCGGATTTATTCAGGTAATACAGGGCTCGTTGGAAAACCTCGCTATTGTATCTGTACAGCCAGAAGGCTTTGCCGGCATAAAAATCATTCGGGAAGCTGTCGCGCAGCAAACCGGCAAGGCGCTCCGAATAAGGCGCATAACAATTGAACCCCGTTACTAAGCGCTTGTCCATTCGCTCGTCGAGCAGGGTCACGTCGAGCATGAGAATTTTCGGAGGGGCATGCAGGTCGAGGTAGTCTTTGATGAGAGCGGCGGCGAGGCTGATGGGCATTCCGTTATAGCTGAGATTGCAAGTGCGGCGCCCCGTTTTTTCTTCAATATAGGGTTGGTAAAAAATCAAGCCTCTGGAGTTGCCCGCAAAGAGCAGGTCGCAGTCGGCCTTACCGCTATACAGTCGGGAGTAGCGAAACTGGCTGTATTGCACCGCTTTGCCGAGCATCCAGCCTCCCAGGCGGTCGCCGATAAAGACCGTCGCAATCAATGCCAGTATCCAGTATGCTTTTTTCATCTTCGATGTAATTTCTGTGTTGAATAGCTCCCCTTCTCTCCTTTAAAAGTTTTTTTCAAATTAAAAGAAGGCGGGCGAAGGGGTGTTTTTCAAAAATAATAGGTCAAAATTGAAAATAAATAAACGCATTGCTGCCGAAAGTTCCAAAAAACAGGATGAGCCAAAACAGGGTCGCAAAGGAGGCTACCCGGAAAGCCGGACTGCGCATCGCTACCCCGCTCCACTGAATTTTTAAGTCCGAAATCTCCACGCTTAAAAGCATGGCAATTAGCAGGAAGCCTTTCATCACGATAAATTTATTCATCACGCTCACAAAATTGAAGCTCTCAAAGCCGGCCATGTTTGTGATGACGTCGGTCGCAATATTAAAACTCGGACTGCGGAAAAAAATCCAGGCCAGGTTGGTGAAGGCGTAAACCAGCGCGATGTTGACACCCGCTTTCAAGGCCTTCGGGAAGCTGAGATTTTTCATCAGCGCTCCGAAAGGTTTGCCCAATAATCGCTGAACGATCAGGTAGAAACCATGCAAAAATCCCCAGAAGACGAAGGTCCAGTTGGCGCCGTGCCAGAGGCCGCCCAGCAGCATGGTCAGCATATTGTTGCGGTACATGTTGAATTTGCCGCCGCGGTTGCCGCCAAGGGGAATGTACAGGTAGTCTCTGAGCCAGCTAGAAAGGGAAATATGCCAGCGCCGCCAAAACTCGCTGAAGTTTTGCGAGAAGTAGGGCGTCCTGAAGTTTTCCGGAAAGGTGAATCCGAGTATCCGGGCCGAGCCGATGGCGATATCGGAATAGCCGCTAAAATCACAGTAAATCTGGAAGGAATAGAAGACGACTGCTATCCAGAGGTTGATGGAAGTAAAGGACATTGGCTCAGCCCATACCTGGTCCACGAAAGGCGCTAAGGAGTCGGCTACCGCCACTTTTTTGAAAAAGCCCCACATCACCTGGGTCATGCCGGAGGCGAATCGGTTCCAGTCCCAGGAGCGGTCATTTTTGAACTGGGGGAGGAAGTCGCTCGCCCGGACAATCGGGCCTGCCACTAACTGGGGCCAGAAGGCTACGAAGGTGGCGAAGCGGAAGAAGTCCGGCTCGGGTTCCAATTGCCTGCGATAAATATCAATGGTGTAGGACATGCTCTGGAAAGTGTAAAACGAGATGCCTACGGGCAGGATGATGTTCAAAGTATGCACCCCGGGATGTAAGCCGAAGCCCTCCAACAAAGCCACAAATGAATCGGTGAAGAAGTTGAAGTATTTGAAAAAGCCGAGGAAACCCAGGTTGAGAACCACGCTGAGCCAAAGCAGTCGTTTGCGCTTTTTCTGCTCCTCCTGTTCTCCGATTACCCGCCCGAGGATAAAATCTGCCGTCGTAGAAATGATGATGAGGCTGAGAAAGCGCCAGTCCCACCAGCCATAAAAAATATAGCTCCCCGCCAGAGACCAGAGCAGGCGCGCTCTACCCTTCAACAAGAAATAGACGGGGACAAAAATTGCCGCAAAGACGAGAAAGGTCAGGCTGTTGAATATCATTTCTTCATAGTAAGTTTTGGCTCAGCGGGCGGGTATGGGAAGTTTTTTTAACCGGTACCGCTATTCGCCAACAAAGTTTTCAATCGCTTCTTTCCACTTCAAATATGCTGCTCCGTTCAGGTGGATACCATCAGCGGTGTAGGCGGCGTCCAGGTTGCCGTTCAGGTCGAGCAGCAGGGGGTACAGGTCAATGAAAGTCAGGCGTTTATCTTCCGCCAGTTGTCGGATGCCGTCATTGAGGCTGCGAATATCGTCATTATCTACCGGTGTGGGGCTGACGACATTGTTGACGGGCAACACGCTCTGGAGGTAAAGCAAAGAGTGGGGGGATTTTTCCAAAATGGCCTCAATGAGGCGCTCATACTTTGGGAGGACCTGAGAAGGGGGGTAAAATGCCAGATCGTTAACGCCAGTCATCAAAAAGATTTTCGAAGGATGGCTTGCTAAAATTTCATCCAATCTGGCACGAATACCGTCGCAGTGGTCGCCGGGGATTCCCCGGTTCAGGATATTGGCATTGTCAAGCATTTCCGACCATTCATTTTGGGCGGTAATGCTGTTGCCGAGGAACACGATGGCTCCTTCTTTGGGAGGTAGCATTTCAAACAGGTTTTTGCGATGCATATAAGTCTTCTCAATTCCCCTGTTGTTGACTTTCGACCAAAGGTTGCGCCAGCCGCCGTAGCGGTGGATGGCATAGCCGATACCGGCGACCAACAGGAGGTTGAGGAGGAGGGAAAAGACGAGGAGTGAGTTTCTCATTTTGGGAGGTTTATTTCAAAATCTCTTCGATACTCACATTCTTAGAGTGTTCTGTGTGTTTAAAATTTTTGTTGGGGTTGCCCATTTTTAGGAGGCTTTTTGCCTGGCGAATCACAAAAGCGGGCATAGCTCCCACTGCCGACCAGACTTCCTTCGGCGCCTGGCTGAGGCGCAGCGTCCAAAATATGGTCAACACAAAAAGCAGCGCCGAAAAAATTAAAACCAACGAAATCCAGGCTTGAAAAAACAGTCCGACCGCTGCCAGTACCCCTGCCAAAAGCAGCATGATAAACATGGGAGGAGCTATAGTGATTAAGCCAAAGAGCAACTGGTTCCAACTTAAACCCAGGAGACCCCTGCCCAGGATACCCAATGAATTGGGGATATTTTGAAAATAAGAAAACAGCCAGCGACTGCGCTGGGTCTCCACCGCCTGTCCGGAGGTCACTTTTTCATCGTAGCAGACGGCGTTCCAGGCGTAGGCGATTTTATGGTTTTTGCGGAGCAAAAAATTTTGTAAAATCTTGTCCTCCTGTAGCATTTTTTTCCATTGAAGTTTTCCCTGTTCGATTTCGGGAGAGCCGAGATAGGCCTTGTAAAGTTCGGCCTCCACTGCCATGCCGCTACCGGAGATGACGGCAGAAGAGCCATTGAGATAAGGCGCCAGACGATCTATGTAATTTTTGTAAAACTCGCCCAGCGCATCGGCGCAGGCCATGATGGTGTCGAGGTTTTTGGCCGTGCGCTGCCCCTGAACAGCTAAGAATCCGGCATTGGCATAGCGATTTATTTCAGCGAGGAAGTTGGGGTGCGCCAAATTGTCCGCATCAAAAACGGCGATAAAATCATGGGGTTTCACAAAGCTTTCGACGGCATGGATGATGGATTTGGCTTTGAGATTGAGCGGCTCCATGGGGCGAAGGAGGCTCAGTTTCTCGTGTTTCAAATTCCAGGTAGAGATGTCGCAGGCGTCGGCCACTAAATAGATGTGGTAGTCAGTATGGCTTTGCGATAGTAGGGAATGGACGAGGCCTCTTGCTATGTCTATGTTTTTGTAGGCCGTGATGACACAGCCGAAGTCGAAGTCCACCGGCTCCTGGGGCTGCCGTATTTTTTCTTTTGAAAAAAGAGAAAATAGCACGTTGAGCGTGGGCAGAACCAGAAAAAAAGCCAGAATGGCTGACAGCAAAATATAGATAATGGTAATCGTTTGCATCAAGCGCTCGTTCAGTTTGTTTTAGGAAAGATACGGTGGGTTGAAATGCCATCCAAAGAAATGGCATTTCAGACCGTAAAAAAAGTATGGGGGGTAGAGTCTGGACTTTTTCTTTAGCCGTTCTGTCAAAAAGCAGAGAATGAATTTATGTACGTCCGCATTTTATCAGCTTCCGGCTAAAGAAAAAGTAAGGGGGGTAGAGTCTGGACTTTTTCTTTAGCCTGCTCATCGAAAAGCAGAGGGTTTATTTTTGCGCTCGCTACTCAGTCAGTCATTGACTAAAGAAAAAGTAAGGGGGGTAGAGTCTGGACTTTTTCTTTAGTCGTTCTGTCAAAAAGCAGAGAATGAATTTATGTACGTCCGCATTTTATCAGCTTC
>CAZXQI010000042.1:5965-28556 GCA_964643005.1 uncultured Saprospiraceae bacterium
TCAGTCATTGACTAAAGAAAAAGTAAGGGGGGTAGAGTCTGGACTTTTTCTTTAGCCTGCTCATCGAAAAGCAGAGGGTTTATTTTTGCGCTCGCTACTCAGTCAGTCATTGACTAAAGAAAAAGTAAGGGGGGCAGAGTCTGGTCGTATTTTTTTTTGGCTGGAAAAATTCCAGCGGATTGCCTTTAAAAAAGCTTTCAGGTTGTCCCATTCACCCTGGAGGATGAACGTGAGGGCATTTTTTGGGATCGTCACCAGGAACAGGAAGACGCAAAACATTCTCCACTGGGTCTTCGTTCTGTTTCGGCGCATAAACAAAAGGCGGTTTCTGTTGAGGTAGTAGGTTTTCAGCGTGCCGACCTTGTTGACAGAGAAGCTCTCCTTGTGATAGATTTTGGCGTTTGGCACTATCCAAATCTCATAGCCGGCACTTCGTATCTGCTCGCACCAGTCAAGTTCTTCGTAATAGAGGAAGAAATCTTCAGGCATCATTCCCACTTCCTCAATCACCTTTCGGGGCGCCATCATGGCGGCGCCGTGCACGTAGGCCGTTGGGCCGGCATTCTGGAACTGACCTTTGTCTTCCTCTCCGTTTCCGAGAGTGCTATTCCGTGCAGTGAGTGGATGTACATGCGTCGTACCTGCGTACTGGATGATATCCGGCTCACTGCTCGGTTTAGCGTTATGGTAACAAATTTTCGGACTAGCGATGCCAACGCCGGGAAGCTGCTCAAACAATGCGAGCATTGTCTCAATAGTGCCATCCGTCAGTTCTGCATCATTGTTGAGGAAGAACAGGAAGTCGCCCCGAGCTGCCTGGATACCGAGGTTATTACCTCCGGCAAATCCGAGGTTTTTCTTACTATGAATCAGCCTTACTTCGGGATAATTATTTTTTAAAAAGTCCTCAGGGGAGTTGTCGGAAGCGTTGTCAACGACGATGACTTCTAATTCTTTATAGCTGTTCCTGCGAATAGAATCCAATAACTCACAGGTCACTTCTAAAGCGTTGTAATTCACTGTAATAATAGAGACCATTTTTTGTCAGACGTTTTCTTCCTGAATAATTGCAAAGGGGGTTTTCAGAATAATTTTTAAATCAAACCAGAGGGAGTGATTTTCGGCGTAGGTGATGTCGAGGTTGATGCGCTCTTCGGTGGACATGTCAACTTTTCCGCGCTTGGACACCTGCCACAGGCCGGTCAGTCCTGCCGGGGCAAGGAATCGCCTGGCCCAATGGTCGCGAGTCAACAACTCTGCTTCGTACATCGGCAGGGGTCTGTTGCCAACTATGGACATATCGCCTTTGAGGATGTTGAATAACTGTGGAAGTTCGTCGAGGCTGGTCTTGCGAATCAGTTTCCCAACTTTCGTCACTCTGGGGTCGTTGTTGAATTTTTTGAACAGGCCTCCGTTTTCACTATCGTGATACTGATTGAGCTGTTCCATGTCTTTCAGCCTCTGGTCGGCGTCAACATACATGGAGCGGAACTTCAGGAAGTTAAAGACGTGATAGCCGGCGCCCACCCGTTTGGAGCGATAAATAACAGAGCCTCGGGACTCTATCGTGATGAGCAAACCGATGAGTAGGAAAACGGGGCTGAGCAGAAGGATGGCAATAGAAGCGAATAAAACATCGAATGCTCGCTTCACAGGGTTAAGCTTAAAAGATAGTCCCTCTTGTTCTTTTAGTTCAAGGGTGTCGATTTCTTTTTTAAACTCCGTCAGGAAGTCAATTCGTTCTTTCAATACTTTCCAGTGGACTGGCACGTCGTAGTAGTCGTCAAATCCCAGTTGCAGCGCTTGCAACTTGTGATTTAAGCCATCCCTATTCATTGCAATAAGGGGAAGAAAGCGGAGTGAAGCATGATTGCGAAGGTTTTGTAGGAGTAAAAAACCTTCCTCCTCCATAGAGGAGTATTCGCAGATGACAGCCCTCACGGACAAATTATCAGGGTGGGTAACGGATTCTCTCCTCAACCATTGAAAGGCCATGAAAGAGTTTTCAAATTCTCTGACTTGAAATCCTTTTTCTATACCGGTATAGTTGATTAGGCATTTCCCGAACGAACCATCGAATCCCAATACGATGATTTCATCCCGATTCACTACCTCTGGGTGCAGTGACACTGATGGGTTCATAGTGCCGAATTTTGTCACAGTGTTTGTTTATTGTTTAAGTGAAGCCGTCCACTAAACTCCACAGTCAGTTTCTTTATAAACTCGGTGATGGCAGTATCAGTTCAGTACCGCCTGCCGAGATGAATAGAAAACTTTCTCAATTTGATCTTTGAGAGAAATCGGATTAAATGGCTTCGTCAAATAATCGTCCACCCCCCATTTAAGGCAGCGTTTAATGTCGTCTTCTCCATCATTTCCGGAAACGATGATTACCGGAATATCTCTGAAGAATCCACTTTGTCTGATGTTTTTAAGGAAATCCGACCCTGAAAGGTGGGGCATGCTGATGTCGAGGAGAATCAGGTCGGGCAGGTTGCCGCGTACTAACCAGGCCATTCCTTCCAACCCGTCTTTTGTAGTAACTACATCGTAACTCTTGCTCAACATAGTACCCAATAGCAAGCGAATACTATCGTGGTCTTCGATAATTAAAATCTTTTTCTTCAGACTGTTCATGTAAGTGTTTGTTTATAGTTTCAAAATTTTCTCTATCGCATTTAGCGTTTTGAATTTCAAACCTGAACCAGGGAAACAAATGGAGGGTAGAAGTCAAGTAATTGACAAATGATTAAGCCTTTCTTTTCAATCTTTCTCCTTGGATGATGAGATGGGTAACTTATTCTTAAAAACGTAGTGAGTATAAATCGGCCAGGAATAATGAGTAGGAAGAAACAAGGGGATTTAATCCCTCTTTTAAATGTTGCTGCAAAGATAACAATGTAAATTGAAAATCATTACAGTTAACTAAAATCTTCATAACACAGAACTAAAGGGTTTTTCAGTCTCTAAAAATCTCTGTAAAGTGCGCTTTTCTTTACTTATTCGCAAAAATTGATTCTGAACAGATTTAAATTTGGCGTAAATTGTGCCAATTTTAGACGTCACATTTCCTGTTAAAAAAACGGTTTTTTGCAAATAATTTGTTTAACCTAATCTCAATATTCAAATTTTACCCGGTCTTCTTTTCCGAATTTGCTTACTGTGGACGTGGGTAAGTAATAGAAGTCACGAGTAGGATGTAGATTTAAAGCTTTGTCTCTCCCATAGACAAAACCACTTCAAATTCATCCTGCGTTATCGGAACAACCGACAGTCTGCCCAGCCGAACCAAACCTATTTGACTCAGCTCTTCCCGGGCTTTTATTTCTTTCAATCTGACAGGGCGATTTAAGGCCTTTACGGGAGCTACGTCCACAGCCGACCAGTCTCCTTTCTCAGCAGAAGGGTCGGGATAATATTCGCGTATTATCCTGCAAATGCCCACCACTTCTTTGCCGGTGATGCTGTGATAAAACAAGGCGATATCCCCTTCTTTCATCGCTCTGAGATTGTTGCGGGCGCCATAATTTCGCACGCCATCCCAGGCAGTGCGGCCTTCCCTCAGGAGGTCCTGAAAGCCGTAGGCCTCAGGTTCGGACTTTAGTATCCAATAATTCATTTTACTAAAATTTCGGATTGAGTATGCTAAGCGTTTAAATTTTCCAGTGAATTTTTTTAAAAAAATCCCAGACGACAATTCCAATGCTCACGGCAATATTCAAAGAATGCTTGGTGCCAAATTGTGGGATTTCAATGACGCCGTCCACCAGATCCAGGGCTTCATCACTCACCCCGTTCACTTCGTTTCCAAAAATGAGCGCGTATTTTGCACCTTCCTGCGTTTCAAATTTTTGTAGCGCCGTACTGCCCAGCGCCTGCTCTACAGCAAGTACCTGAAACCCTTCTGACCGGAGTTTTTTCACCGCCGATTCTGCCGTTTTCCAATATTCCCAATGAACGCTCTCTGTTGCGCCGAGCGCTGTTTTCAGGATTTCCCGATGGGGAGGGGTAGCTGTTATGCCGCAAAGATATATTATCTCCAAAGCAAAGGCGTCGGCGGTGCGGAAGGCCGAGCCGACATTCAGCGCCGAGCGGACGTTGTCTAACACCAGTATAAGCGGCGTTTTATCCACGGCTTCAAATTCTTCCAGTGAAAGCCGCCCGAGTTCATCCATGCTCAATTTTCGCATCGCCCTGATTTTGGATTTTTATACAAAATAGCATACACGCCTCTTTTTTTTGAATAAAAGACGGGCGTCCATTTTTGCTCTATTTCTGCTATTTCCTCATTGGAGAAATCGTTCATGATATTGGAAAAAAGTACGTAGCAACCGCCTGCCAAATCTTTTTCCACAAAGCCCTCCCCCACTCCATTCAGACGGATAATTTCTCCCTGTCCGATAGCGGGAAACACCGTCCCAATTTTGCTGAGAGAGATGCCCGATTGTCGGGCAAAATCTTCGACCTGCTCTTCCAGTTCATACCAGGGCAAATGCGCCAGCGTGCTGTCCCAGCCCTGGGAGATGTTTTTTGGGTAGATCCAAAAATTGCCGCTCAGCATGCCGATAAAAGCCAGGCAGAACAGGGGCATGCGAAATCTATCCAATGATTTTGATTTTGATAAAGTACTGAAAATCAATCGAAAGAAGATGAAATATACCGAGAGGAAAACGGGCAATAAATATCGGTGGCTCAAAAGGCCTTTGTAGAGCAGTTGCGTTGGAACTACAAATACTGTAATCAACAATAGCAGGGCTGCTAATTGCCAGGCCATTGAATTTCTATTGAATTGAGGGAGCTTCCAATTCCTTTTTTTAAAAAGAAAAAATGAAGAAAAGGCAAGACCCAGCCAAAGAAAAATCTGCCCAAAGTCAAGCAGCCGCCAGCCAAAGACAATCGCATTTTTAATAAAACCCCGAAAGTCAACCCGTTGGAAGCTCGGCGCCCAGGTGGAGTTTTCATGGTAGCCAATCCACCCGGTCTGTTGCCAGTGATAGAGAAGAAATCCCAGCGCCAACAGCCCTCCGGGCAGGAAAGGAAGGATTTTTTTAAAATAAAAACGAGCCTCGTTTTTAAAATCGGCAGAAGCATAAAGAGAAAAGAAATAGAGTGCAACTCCCAGCATCATACCCCGCGTGCTCACCAGGCCCAGAGCAATAATGGCTATAGCTAAGCAGCCGCTCTTGCCCTCCCAGACAGACCAGAGCGCCATGAGGAAAAAGCAAACCAGACATACATCCGGACTGACCAAAACGCTCTGGCCGGCCAGTACAGGACTCGAGAAACACAACAAAACCAGCCAGGGCGCATGTTTTCTGTCGGAAAGTCGCCCGCCTATTTTTAAAAGAAAAAAAATAATGCCCCACAGAAACGGGAGCATGGCAAAATGGCTAACGGGGAGGGTTTTTCCAAAGAGTTTCCATGCCAAAGCAAGCCAGGCGCCAAATATGGGTGGATGGCCGCTGTCAATTTCATTGGGTAAAATGAAGGATCGGAAGTTGTTTTCATAAAAGAAATGGGCGTGTCTGGACGCTAACTGCACCGTGTCCCAAAAGAAAAAATGATGGCGCACCAGAAAAGTAACTACGATGGCGCCTACGTAAAAAAGTAAGTCAATTCTATTGCGACGAGCTTCCAAACCTGACATTTATTATTTCAAACAAACTTTTACAAAATTTACGAACAGAGGGTGAGGATTTTCCACGGTGCTTTTCAGCTCGGGGTGAAACTGCACGCCGACAAACCAGGGATGATCCTTTAGTTCAACTATCTCGACGAGATTAGTCTCCGGATTAATGCCGGTGGCGATCAGTCCGGACTTTTCTATTTGCTCCAGGTAATCGTTGTTGAACTCGTACCGGTGACGATGGCGCTCATTGACTTTGAGCGAGCGATAAGCTTTGTGCGCCAGGGAATTTTTCTTCAACTCGCAGGGATAGGAGCCAAGGCGCATAGTGCCGCCTTTCTTCGTCGTCTTTTTCTGGTCGGGCATGAGATCCACTACGGGATGCGCTGTTTTTTCATCAATTTCGGTGGAGTGAGCGTCGGATATTTTCAGCACATTTCGGGCAAATTCCACCACCGTACACTGCATGCCGAGGCAGATACCAAAAAAGGGAATGCCATTTTCCCGGGCATATCGGATGGCGTTGATCTTTCCTTCTATTCCTCTCTCGCCAAAGCCGGGGGCTACCAGAATGCCTTGGAGGTCTTTCAATTTATTGCTCGCAACTTCATAGTCTTCCGTCAGAGATTCAGAGTGGATGGGGATGACGTGCACCTTGCACTCATTGACCGAGCCGGCGTGGATAAAGGCTTCGTAAATAGATTTGTAAGCGTCCTGCAATTCGTGATACTTGCCAACAAGGCCGATGCGCACTTCATGAATAGGGTTTTTCAGGCGACCTAAGAAGGCTTTCCATGCGCTCAGGTCAGGTTCTCTGCGGTCAGGCAGGCGAAGTTTGGTCATCACCGTCGTGTCTAACTTCTCTTTGGCCATATTCAGGGGCACGTCATAAATCGTCTCGGCGTCTATAGCCTCCACGACGGAGCTTATATCCACATTGCAGAACAAAGCCAGCTTTCTGCGGATGTCCATGTTCAGGTGGTGCTCTGTCCGGCAAACCAAAATGTCCGGCTGGATTCCTGCATTGAGCAGCTCTTTGACAGCGTGCTGGGTCGGCTTTGTCTTTAGTTCTTTGGCGGCGCTCAGATAGGGAATCAGCGTGAGGTGTACGACGAGGCTGTTGTCGTTGCCCAATTCCCAGCGCAACTGCCGGAGCGCTTCGAGATAGGGCAGAGATTCGATGTCGCCCACCGTACCGCCCAATTCGGTGATGATGATGTCGTATTGGTTCATGACTCCCAATAACTGTACCCGGCGCTTAATCTCGTCGGTGATGTGCGGCACCACCTGCACGGTTTTGCCGAGGTAATCTCCCGCCCGCTCTTTGTTGATGACGGTCTGATAAATTCTTCCGGTTGTGACGTTGTTAGCCTGGGATGTGGGTGTATTGAGGAATCGCTCGTAGTGACCCAGGTCGAGGTCGGTCTCGGCGCCGTCGTCTGTGACATAGCATTCGCCATGCTCATAGGGGTTGAGCGTGCCGGGGTCCACATTAATATACGGATCAAATTTTTGAATGGTGACTGCGAAGCCTCTGGCTTGGAGCAGTTTTGCTAATGAAGCGGAAATGATGCCTTTACCGAGCGAAGAAGTGACACCTCCCGTAACAAAGATGAATTTAGCCATTAGATTGATGATGAAGGGTGAAGTATGAAGACCGGAAACTCTTCATTTTGTTACGGGGCGTAAAGATAGCTAAATCCCCAGCGGGCAAAAGAACAAGTGGAGGCGATTTTTTCCACAATCATTATCTGGGCTTCCAAATCACCTCTTCGGCGCCTAAATCGTGGCCAAGTTTCCGCGCCAAAACAAACAGGAAATCGGACAGGCGATTGAGGTATTTTAGCACCATTGGATCCACCTCTTCTTCTTGGTTGATGGCCACAACCATGCGCTCTGCACGGCGGCAAACGCAGCGGGCAATGTGACTTTGAGACACCGCAGGATGGCCGCCCGGCAGGATGAAGTTTTTCAGGGGAGGCAGGGTTTCCTCCATTTTGTCTATTTCCTGCTCCAGCAATTCAATGTCTGCGGGTTGGATATCCGGCGGAGTAAAATGCTTTTCCGGATCGCTGGCTAAGTTGGCGCCCATCCTGAACAGGCGATCCTGGATGGTCTTTAATAAATCTGAAAAATAGGCGTCGGTAGTCAGGTCTCGAAGCATGCCCATGTTGGAATTCAATTCGTCCACAGTGCCATAAGCTTCAATGCGGTGATGATTCTTAGGCAGGCGACGCCCGCCGAATAAAGCCGTTTGTCCGGCGTCGCCGGTTTTGGTGTATATTTTTAATGCCATATCGAATGCTTTTTATTTTCTAAAAAAAGATTCCTGTAGTTCTTTGCTCAGGGAGAAGACCTCCCACCACTCAGTTTTTTTAAAAGAAAATTTCTAAAAGAGAGTTTTTTCAAAAAGGAATTAAAATTGAATTTCCATTGAATTTCTCAGGTAGTGGCCATCACTTTTGCCGGTGTGGGGTTTGCCTCGTCCGAGGCTATCATGCCGTCTATCAGGCGCACGATTCGGTGGGCGTATTCAGCGATATCCGGTTCGTGGGTGATGAGGACGATGGTGTTGCCCAGGGCATGAAGTTCTTCAAATAAACCGATAATTTCATAGGAAGTTTTGGAATCGAGATTACCGGTAGGCTCGTCTGCCAGGATGATACTCGGTTGGTTGACCAGGGCTCTGGCCACGGCGACGCGCTGTCGCTGTCCACCGGAAAGTTCATTGGGTTTGTGGTGAGTGCGATCTCCGAGGCCGACGGCGTCGAGAGCCTGATGCGCCCTTTCTATGCGTTCGGCTTTTCCTATGCCTGCATAGACTAAAGGCAGGGCGACGTTTTCCAGTGATGAAAGTCGGGGCAGAAGATTGAAAGTCTGGAAGACGAAGCCGATTTCCTTGTTGCGGACTTCGGCCAGTTCGCTGTCGCTCATGGTACTCACGTTGACGCCATTGAGGAAATAGTCGCCGGAGCTAGGCGTATCCAGGCAGCCAATCAGGTTCATCAGGGTAGATTTGCCGGAACCAGAAGGCCCCATCATGGCGACGTATTCATTTTTATAAATATCCAGATTGACTCCCTGGAGGGCGTTGACTACGTTGGCGCCCATGTAGTAAATCTTTCGAAGGTCTCTGACGGAGATAATTGGTTGCATTTATTTCAGATTTAAAATTTTTGGCGCCTTAAAAAACCGGTCGTCTTTAGCCGGTGCATTGGATAGCGCCGCTTCCCTGTTTACTTGATTTTTCACTTCATCTTCGCGCCAGGCGTTTGCTTCCTCATTGACGTAAATCAAAGGTTCTACCTGCGAAGTATCAATCTCCTGGAGTTTTTCAATCATTCCCAGGATATTGTTCAGCTCGGCTTTCAATTCCTCCCGCTCTGGAGCCGAGAGATTGAGCTTGGCCAGTCGCTCAAGTTTCAAAATTAGAGAATGGTCTATCTGCATGATGACTTTTTAGATAATTGACCGCTGGGGCATGATGAACAGAAAACGGAAACGATGATTTTCTCAAAATCTGGCAGGCTGCACGATGAAGTTTTCTATTTTCGTGCCTCCTGTTGCAAAAGTATCGTTCATGGATTTACAAAAAACTCATCAGATCAAACACGTCGCCATTGCCGGTAATATCGGCGCCGGAAAAACAACGCTGTGCGCCAAACTGGCTCGCCACTTTTCCTGGGAAACCCATTTTGAAAGTACGGATGACAATCCCTATCTGGCAGATTTCTATCACGACATGCAGCGCTGGTCGTTTAATTTGCAAATTTACTTTTTGAACAACCGTTACCAACAAATCCTCGAAATATTACAGGGAGACAAAACGGTCATCCAGGATCGGACGATTTATGAAGACGCCTTCATCTTTGCGCCCAACCTCCACGACATGGGGCTGATGTCTTCCCGGGATTTTGAAAATTATTTCAGCCTCTTCCAAACAATGTCCTCGCAGATTCAGTCGCCCGATTTGCTGATATACCTTAGAGCCAGTATCCCTACCCTCGTCTCTCATATTCAGGCTCGCGGACGGGACTATGAAGGCAGCATGAGCTTAGATTACCTCAGCCGGCTGAACGACCGCTACGAAAAGTGGATCAGTGGATACAACAACGGCAAGTTGTTGATCATCAATGCAGATGAAATTGATTTTGAGACCAATGCAGAAGATCTCGGAAAGGTAGTCAACCTCGTCCAGGGGGAATTGCATGGGCTTTTTGAAGTAGAAGAATAAGCCTCGTCAGGGTCGCGCTCCTGCCTGTGTTTCTATCTTGTCTTTGGAAAATAGCTGCCGGCCAGTATCGGTTATTTTTTTATGTCCATAATCAGAGCTAAATACCAGACCCAACAATATTGCGAGGTGAAATAATACCGACAGGAAAATTGCTAACTGTAGGCGACGACGGGCTTCTCTTTCAAATTTCGGATTGGTGTTCATAACAATTGATTGAAGGGTGAAAAAGTAGAAGGCGTCTGGGCTTTTGAGGAAATCCAGGTGGTTGAATTTTTTTGTTGGAGTCAGGAACGACAGGGATTGTAAGTTCCGTTCACGTATTGAAAAAAATTAATGGAATTTTTTTAGGTAGGTGAAAAGAACTTCAATACACGAGGAAATGGCGCTGCCATTTTTTCAATAAAAAAATGTAGGCGGGAAAGGATGCGCCGACTAAAGGCTGGGAATTGGCAGAGCGAGAGGTTCTAATCCAATTTGAGCACGTCGAGGAAAGCCTTCTGCGGTACTTCTACGGATCCGATCTGGCGCATCTTCTTTTTTCCTTTTTTCTGCTTTTCCAAAAGCTTTCGCTTGCGGGAAATATCGCCTCCGTAACATTTGGCGGTCACGTCTTTGCGCATAGCAGAGATGGTTTCGCGGGCGATGATTTTAGCGCCAATGGCAGCCTGGATGGCGATGACAAATTGCTGGCGGGGCAACAATTCCTTCAATTTCTCGCAGATGCGGCGGCCAAAAGCATAAGCTTTGTCGCGGTGAACGAGCGCCGACAGGGCGTCCACGCTTTCGTTGTTCAATTTGATGTCCACCTTGACTAAGTCGGATTCCTGGTAGCCGATGGGATGGTAGTCAAAAGAAGCGTAGCCGCGCGAAATGGACTTTAGCCGGTCGTAAAAATCGAACACTATTTCTGCCAGCGGCAGCTCGAAAGTCAGTTCAACCCGGGAAGGAGTCAGGTAGTGCTGGTTTTTGAAAATGCCTCTTTTCTCAAGGCAAAGCGTCATAATGGCGCCTATATATTCCGGTTTGGTAATCAACTGGGCGTTGATATAGGGTTCTTCTACCGCCTTCAGGACGGTGGGATCTGGAAAATCGGCGGGAGTTCTCAGGTAGATGGTTTCGCCTTTCGTGGTGTGGGCGATATAGGAAACGTTCGGAATCGTGGTAATCACTTCCATATCGAACTCTCTGGACAGGCGCTCCTGCACAATCTCTAAGTGGAGCATTCCGAGGAATCCGCATCGAAAGCCGAAGCCCAGAGCTGTGGAAGACTCAGGTTCGTAGGTCAGGGCGCTGTCGTTGAGTTGGAGTTTTTCAAGGCTGTCCCGCAAATCTTCAAAGTCCTCATTTTCAATGGGATATATACCGGCAAAGACCATAGGCTTAACATCCTCAAAGCCTTTGATCGCCACCTCACAGGGACGATCCACGTGCGTAATCGTATCGCCTACTTTAATTTCTTTGGAGACTTTGATACCGGTAATAATGTAGCCTACATTGCCGGCTTTCATCTCGTTTTTGGCTACCATATCCATTTGCAGGATACCGATTTCATCGACGCCGTATTCCCTATTGGTGTAGTAGAATCTCACCCTCTCGCCTTTGCGCAGCGTCCCGTTGACAATTTTGAAATAGGCAATAACGCCGCGGAAGGAGTTGAACACAGAGTCAAAAATCAGCGCCTGGAGCGGGGCTTCCGGATTGCCTTTTGGCGGCGGGATGCGCTTCACGATGGCTTCGAGCAGGCCGGCCACGCCCTCCCCTGTCTTTCCGCTGGTCTGAATAACGTCTTCGATGTTGCAGCCGATGAGGTCCACAATTTGCTCGATGGTTTCGTCAATCATGGCGCTCGGCATATCAATCTTATTGATGACCGGAATGATTTCGAGATCGTGCTCAATGGCCAGATAGAGGTTCGAGATAGTC
The DNA here is from genome assembly GCA_964643005.1 of uncultured Saprospiraceae bacterium. Taxonomy (GTDB): domain Bacteria; phylum Bacteroidota; class Bacteroidia; order Chitinophagales; family Saprospiraceae; genus UBA6168. The sequence goes on from CAZXQI010000042.1 coordinate 17,749, forward strand.
TGAGCCTGAATGCCCTGTGTGGCGTCCACCAGGAGCAGGGCGCCCTCGCAGGCGGCAATAGAGCGGCTCACTTCGTAAGAAAAGTCAACGTGTCCCGGGGTGTCAATCAAGTTGAGGGTGTAAGTCTCGCCGTCGGCATGCTGATAGTACATCTGGATAGCGTGGCTCTTGATGGTAATGCCCCGCTCTCGTTCCAGGTCCATGTTGTCTAAAGCCTGGCTCTTCATGTCCCGCTCGGAAATGGTACGGGTCATCTCTAACAGGCGGTCGGAGAGCGTACTCTTGCCGTGGTCAATATGTGCTATGACGCAAAAATTGCGGATATTTTCCATATAGTTGACGTTCGTTGATTGTTGTTTCTCATTCGCCTTTTAGGTTCTTCGGTTTATGGGAAAGTTTTAATCCTAAAAATTTTGGGCTGCAAATATACGTGAAAAATAAGGTGGTAGTTGTTACAAGTCATCTCCTAAAGAAATAAAGCGACCGGCGCCCCCGCCCTTATGGATTTTTCTATTTTCTGTTAAAAACTCCATTTCCGGAGTTTCAAAGGGACGGGTTCATTTAAAAAAATAATTCCCTTTTTAAAGTTAGAGGGAAGTTTTTTTGGATTTGGGATAAAAAGTTTGCTTTGCCTTTCGTTTCAAAGTTTCCATAGTTCCTGGGAAAACAATCTGTCGCTCTTTTCGGCCTGGCGCGAATACAATCAGCCAAAACATCGCCATCATGAAATCACAATTCTCAATTCTATTTCTTCTTTTTTTCGGATTCTCCTCCTTCTCCCAATCAGGCGACGCAGCGGGTAAGGCGCTGAAAAGCGCTGAAATCTATTTTGATTTCGGAAAGCACGATTTGCTATGGGGCGCCGATTCCACGCTCGAAACCATCGCCGACTTTTGCAAAAATCTCGAGAATTTTGAAGTAAAAATTACTGCGCATACCGACTCCATCGGGACTTTACAAAACAACCTCCAGTTGTCTCAGCGCCGAGCCAATGAAGTCAAAAAATTCCTGATAGGCAAGGGAGTTCCCGCCCAAATGATTGCGGCGGCATTTTTCGGCAAAGCCCAGCCCATCGCCGATAACGATACCGAAGAAGGGCGCCGGCTCAACCGCCGCGCTACTATTGAAGTATTGAAAAAGGCGGAAATGCTCAGCTTAGAAGGAATCGTCACCGATGCCAAAACGGGGAAGCCCGTGAATGCCATCGTGATCGTCCACACCAAAGAAAGTCGGGACACCATTCAGGCCAACGAATTGGGGCAATTTAAAAAGGCGTTTCCCAGTGGAACCGTCGTCGGGGTGGACGCTTACGCAGCCTGTTACTTTATGGCTTCCGAAATGGTAAAAGTGTCGAAGGGCATGAAGCAGGTAAAGCTTTCCCTCAAACCCACCCTCCTCGGGGAAAAAGCGGATATCGGGAATTTCTTTTTCCTCGGCGGCTTAGACGTCCTCGTTGAAAAATCAAAACCCGAACTGCCCAAAATCCTACAATTCATGCAGCTCAACTCAATGCTAAAAATTGAAATTGCGGGTCACGTCAACTTCCCCAACCGCCCGCCAGTGGGTCAGTACAGCTCCGAATACATACTGTCCGTCAACAGAGCCAAAACAGTGTACGACTATCTGTTGAGTCATGGAATTGCCAAGGACAGGATAAGCTATAAAGGCTACGGCAATTCAGAAATGCGCTTTCCAAAGGCTAAAACGGAACCAGAAATGGCCCAAAACCGGCGGGTAGAAATTCGGGTATTAGAATCAGACTGCCAGACAGACGGGTCTTAAATGGTGCAGTGTTCAGGATATTGGAGGAGCTTAGAGACTTCATTTGGTTAGGCTTTTTAACCGCCATGTACAGTATTATTCAGAGGAATAGCATTTTTTTTGTAGAGCCCGTCTATTAAAAGGGAAGAGGTAAAGCAACCAATCCGGCTGTGGCCATTCGTCCAATTACGACAAGATTAAACAAGGAGAAATCCTCAACTCGTTTCCCGATAGATTTCCAGTATCCTCTCTGCCATTTTTTCTTTTGAAAAATTCAGGGCTTTTTTGCGGGCAGCCTGTACGAGTCGCCGCCTGAGTTGAGGATCCTGCAGCAATCTCTCCACCTGCCAGGCCAGCGCTACGGCATCTCTTACAGGGGCGAGCAGTCCGGTGATTTCATCTTCCACTATTTCGGGGATACCTCCTGCGGCGGTAGCCACAATTGGTACGGAGCAGGCCATGGCGTCGAGCAGACTCGTGCCCATGCCTTCGGTTTTGCTGGTGAAAAGCAACAGGTCAAGTTCAGGCAGTATTTCGGGGATGTCGGAGCGGAAGCCCGTCATGGCGATCTTTTCGCCGAGGTTTTTTTCATGGATAAATCGGGCGATGGTCTGCCGTTCGCCTCCGTCGGCGCCTATTATCAGGAAGCGGGCGGGGAAGCCCTGGCGGAGCAGTATTTCCGCCGTTTTTACAAAAGTGAAATAATCCTTGTGCGGAGCGATGGCGGCCACATTGGCAATCAGCCATTCATCGGAGGGGATGCCATATTCCCGGCGCAGTTTTCCAACAGCTTCCGGTTTTTCTTCAAATTTTTTCAAATCAATTCCGCTGTGAACGACGCAGAGTTTAGAGCTATTCCGAATGGCGGGTTTCATGATTTTTTTTATAAAATGAGAAACGGTTATAATTCGCACAATCGAAGGATGATTGTATTTCCATTTGGAAAAAAAATTACGTCCTACGGGGAAGTCCACGCGACGGTGGACGATCAAAGGGGTTTTATTTTCAAAAAAAACAGAGGCGGCAAAGGCAAGCGTGTGTGCGTGGCTATCATGGGTATGCAGGTGGGTGAGGCTCAGTTGTTGGCACAAGCGCCAAATCTGGCGAGCTGCCATTGGGTTGAAAGAAACAATCCTGCGAAAGGAAAAAAAGGTAAATCCTCTCCTGCGGCAAAAGGCTTCCATCTCCGAAGCTTCGGCGCAGAGTATCCATTGCTCAACGCCATGTTTGCGCAGCTCCTCTGCGAGATAGGCGATTTGCTGTTCGCCTCCTCTCCAGGACTTGGCCGAGGAAATATGCAGGATGCGGACTTGCTCCGGTTTTTTTTTCACAAAGCTCTTTTTGAAAAAACAGGGATGAATCTCAGCTTGCAAAAATGGGGTAGTCGCTTCAATTTTTACCCCTTTTTAAAATTTGGGTCAAAATCTTTTAAGCGCACAATCATGGCAAGCAGGATGTAAAAGATAATGCTGGTCGGCAAAATGGTGATAGCCTCCTGCGGATAACTGGCCAGAGCAAGTAGGAAAATGGTCACGCTGAATCCGAGATAAAATGTTTTGATCGTCGGGTCTTTTACCCTGAAGTAGTAGTAAATGCTGGTTTTCATCGCCACAAACAACAAGCTCATATAGATGAGGAGACCTATCCAGCCCGTCTCCACGGCGAGCCGAACGTAAAGGCTGTCGTGGGCAAAACTCGCCAGCCAGCTATCGGGCGTAAACCGTTTGCCCCAATACCCGGTGCTTCCTAAACCAGCGCCTATTGGGTGCGAATGGATATAGGGTTGAACTAATTCCTGATTCTTCATCCTCACTTCGATGGTGTCGCTGCTATCGCTGCGAAAAGCGGACTGGATGCGCCAGATGACGGCGCTATGGGTGGATTTGGCTACGAGCAGCCCCCCGGCCATAAAGAAAAGCGCGGTGGCGAAAATGGTCTCCCGTTTGAAGGTCAGCACCATAAAAAAAATAACGCCAACGGGGACGAGCACAAAGGGCGTCCGGGAGCCGGCATAGGCCATTGTCAACAGCATGGATATTGCGGCGGTCACCAGGACAATTCGCTTCCATGCTTTAAAGGGACCCGTCGCCAAAATCAGACAGAAGATACTCATGTACCCCATCAGGATGCCGTAGGTGGTCGGGTCGGAAAAGAAGGAGAAAATCCGCAGGCGGCTCCACTGGAAAATAAGCATAAAGCGCTCTTCGTCAGCGTGCAGCCAGGTGATTTCCGCAGGTGAAAATCCAATCCACTCCTGTTTGAGACCATAAAGAGCCGATAGGAAGACCAGCCCCAGGATGACTTTCAGGATAGAAGTGATTCGCTTATAGCTGTTCAGGGCATAGCTGGCAATGAAGTATAGCGACAGAAAAAGCGCAACCGTCCGGACGGTGTAAACCCAGGCTACTTTACTGGCGGCCCAGGGATTAAGCACCTGCAACAAATTGTAATAAATCCAGGCAAAGATGAAAATGCTGATGGGGCTTTTGGCGAAGCTGAAATCTTTTTCTTTGATCAGGCGAGCCAACATACCGAGCAGCATCAGGACGAGCAGTCCGTCAATGGCCGTCCCTACCGGCGCCGTGGTGTATTTGGCCACTAAACCAAGCAAAAAGCCGGCGGCAAGCATGACGATAAGTCCAAAATGCAGGTCTATAAAGCAGCCTATAATGACGGGGATGGCCAGCAGGCCTGCCGCCGCCAGCATCGCAAACTTCAAAGGAAGCAGGGTAAGGCCATAGGTCGCCAACAGCGCGCCTGTCAACAGGATCACAAAGCCTAAGGGGTTGTTTAGTTTTTGAAAAACAACCTGCCTGGTCAGCCACATTCGAAATGTTGAAATGCCGTGCATTTTTGAAAATGCCATTTATTGATGGGGGTAAAGTAATAAACCTCGGTTTTGAATGGTGATTTCTTTTGGTGAAAATTTAAAAAAGAATGGGAACCAACTTCACCTTTTCAGGGCGATCCAGGTTCCCGATTCCTAACCCATTCAAATATATTTTCAATAGAATTTAAAAAAACAGCACTTTCATGAAAGAGGCTACCAATAGCGCGAGGCCTATACTCAGGGCAAGTAATTCGAGTATTTTTTCTTTTTTAGAAAGTTCCGGGAGATGGGAATCAGCCTCGGTGAAGTGTGTAGTTTTCTTAAAATTCATGTATGTATATTGCTACGTTGCGTATTTTATTCGCTAATGTAGAAAAAAGGCGTTAAAAGAAAATATCCATCCACAATTTTTCTGACTTTTAATCAATCGGCCATTTTCAATGCCGGTTTATACTCATCCACAGCCTTCTTCTTATCAATGCTCCTTACAAAAATTCAGTCTCAGCAAAATCGCAATAAATCGGTCTGGTAATTCACAGGCATTGATACAAACCGGCTCTTTTTCTTTCCGCCGATTTTAAACTTCCAAGCCTTTTGCGGACTGTCTTACAGGAGCAATATGCTCGTCCACTATCTCCCAAAACTGTCTGACCCGCTCGACCCAGGTATTCTGCTTTGCAGTAGCGGATCTGCTGTTGATTTTAGATTCGTCGTTTTCAAAAATGGCCTTGTCAATGAGCTGGAGGAAGGTTTCGTCATTTTCAGCCAAATAGATATCTCTTGCAAAACTGCGGATGTCGTCCGAGAAATCCGAGGAGACGACCGGCTTTCCAGCTGCCAGGTATTCATTGATTTTCAGGGGATATATGCTAGCCGTCAGGGTATTTTTCAAAAAAGGAATGATGGCGACGTCGAAATGCTGTAGGTAGCCGGGCAGTTCTGAAATATGCTTTCTGCCGGATAGAATTACATTGGGCATTTTGTCTAAGCCGTTATCATGGCACCCGCTGCTATTCTGCGGTCCGACGAGCACTAAAGTCTTGTCTTTGTGCCGTTCTGCGATTTTGCGAAACAGCGGATAGTTGATCCGATACTCATCCAGGTTGCCCATAAAGCCAATTATCTTACCGGTAGCGCCTTCGAGGTCTTTGGGTCTGGGCAGGGTTTCTGTCAGGGCTTTTTCAAAAATTTCAGTCTCCGCGGCGTTGTGGAGAATATAGGTATTGGGGTTCAAAGGGCTTTTTAGGCGATGCAGGTTTCTAGAGGTAACAAAGGTAATGTCTGACTGACGAATCACTTGATCCTCTAAATATGCGCCATGGCGAGCGGTATATGCGTCTTGGGTCATGTCGTCAACACACTGATAGATGTTGAGTTTTGCTCCAAATTCATTGGGCAAAATGCCGGCATAATAGGGATTATAGCAATTCAGGTAGATGAAGTTTTTTAGTTGATAATCCTGAATGATCTTCCTGATAGTATTGATAATGACCTTGCTGTTCCATCGGTAAAGTCGCTCATAAATTTTTCCCTCGGGCAGCCAGTTGATGGGCAGCGTGAGAGGAGGATGCACAGCGATGACATTCGGCATTTCAGGAATGGTCTCATAGCGCATCCGGTTTTTTAGCAAATCGCTTTTGCGGGCTTGTACTCTGGGGTCATTCCAGCCCTGCACAAAATCCTTAAGCGTATAGGGATGATTGATATAAAATATCCTGTTGCTTTTTGAAAGCTCATGGCTGAGCGACAAAGACACCGAGGAAAACTCGTTGTCCCAGGGAAAAAGCGTAAAATATATTATGTCGATATCGGAGTGCATTGAGTTGATGATGAGTTAATAATAATTTTGGAAATTGCTTCAATTATTAAAAGCTAAAATCTTAGCTCTTTACTGTTGGGTTTTCATTTTTTCTCTAACAACAGAAATTCCTTAGTCACTAAAAAATCTAAGGGGAAGAAGTTCAGGTTGATATTTTTCAAAAAAGAAATTTTGTTGATAAATGAGTGGCTCTTGCGATAGACCTGGGTCAAACCGCTTCCTTCGATAGTCTGAATGAGTTTCTTGTGGGTCAAATGATTAAGTCCTTTATAGGCCTGTAGGAGGTCGCTTTCTTCCTCGCCGACGATGGGGCGGTTGTTCCGTTCGATCATTGGAAGGAGAATTCGGTCTGGTAAAAACTGGCACCAGGGTATGCGCACCACGTGTTGTACATGCGAGGCATAGGGGCTTCTCCAGGGCGGATAGGAGACGAAAATCTGTCCTCCGTCGGCCAGGGATTCGCTCAGGGTTTGAAAGACTTTTTTCAAGATGGGCAACTGGATGTGCTCTGCCACGTCGTTCAGCACGATAAAGTCCATCTTCTCTTCCAATGGGTTTTCGAGGATGTTGCGCACCTCAAAATGGATATTGCCGAGGCCATGCTTTAGCTTCAGTTCGTTGGCAATGGCGATATGGTGACGGTCAATGTCCATACCATAAACCTGGCAATCCCAGTTGCTGGCGTACCAAAGGCTCATGCCGCCCATGCCGCAACCGAAGTCGAGAATCTTTTTGTGATTGAGGTCAAATTTTTCGCGCATCAAACGCTTGTCCACGTGGAGGTGGCTCGCTTTACCATCCAGAAAATTCATTTCTGCATAAGCCAATCCTTCCTGATATAGTGCTTTTGTCATCATAGTAAAATGCTGTAGTTTTTTTGTAAAAATGCACTTATAGTTATTTGAATCACAACAACGCGCAGAAGGGGGATGCGGCGTTTCTATTTTCAATAATTTCCTCAGCGGCTGCTCAGTAAAGTTTCATAAGCCTTCCCAAGCAGGTTTTTCCAATCAATTTTAATTAGGCTTTTATAATAATCCAACATATAAGCGAACGGTTTAAGTGGGTTGACTTTCAAATGTTTATGTAAATAGATTTGCATAAAGACGAAAGTCGCGAAATAGGCCAGCAGCGTTCCCAAAGCTGCTCCAATGGCGCCGTATTTTTGGATCAAAACATAGTTAAATAAAGCCGTCAAAGCGAGGCTGCAAATTGTATAAATAAAATTGATTTTGGGTCTTCCAATGGAATCCAAGACGGTTCCAAACTGCACGGCATACGGCATGAATAAACCAAAGAAAATGGTAATTCTCAGTATGTTGGCAGCGTCTGCGTATTCCCTTCCGGCTACAATGAGGATTATCCAGTCCGCAAAAATCAGGACTCCAATAATGCATGGAACCATGAAAGCCATGATGGCGCCTACCGCTTTTTCATACAATTGTTTGACAGCCGCCCTACCCTCTTTCATTCTGCGGGCGCTCTGGGGGAACAACATGGCCGCCATGCTTGCCGTGGGCACGTCCGTCAGATTGGAGACGCGAATGGCTGCGTCGTAAAGCGCAACGGCGACTTTGCCGCCGCCAGGCAATGAGCCTAAGAGCAGCTTGTCCACGTTCTTATAAAGTTGGGTGCTCAAATTTGTCCCAAAAACATAAATGCCATAATCAAATAAGCGCCTGACCCAGGTCCAGTCCACGCTCCGGCTAAATCGGGCGTATTTCTTGGCAAAGAACCAGGAAACTACAAGGCCCAGCACGACGCCAAGGATCTGCACTTTTGCCAGTTCCACCAGATTTACTTCTCGTCCAGTCAAAAAAAGTACCACCACAAACCCGAAGAAAATTCCGCTCTTTACAAAGCTGCCCCAAAAGATGCCTTTGAAATCAAGGTTCGCCTGCTGGATATAATTGCACTGCAAAAGCGGAATCATGGCGACAGTCGTCAGACAGTAAATCCTGAATAAGGTCTTCAGTACGGGCGCCTCAAACCATCTGGCAAGCAATGGCGCTATCCCCAGCAACAGCAACACAATCAGAGCCGTCATCATGCCATTTAATGCAAAAGAAGCAGTCGTAATTTTTCCGGTTTCTTCGTCTTCCTTAGTGGAGAGGTAGCGTACTAAGGCATTTTGTAAGAGCCCTACCCTGCCGACTTCAATCACAGATGTGATAGAGAGAAACAGCACCCATATCCCAAACTGCTCCTGGGAAATCATCCTGAACAGAATCATCGCTCCCCCAAATCCAAACAATAAGGCCGTTCCTCTTTCTGACAGGGTGTAAAATCCTGACTTGAGCCAGTATGAGTCTTTCACAAATTATGGGTGTTTTTTGGCTGCTGCATTTAGGTAGTTCACCGCCAATTGCAGACAGAAAATTCATTTAATTAAATTGTCATATCAACTGATAAATATGGGGGTAAGTTTTCTTTGATCAATTCCAAAAAATTGGGAAAATGAAATTAGAGGTTTTTCAGATCAACCCTGTTCAGGATTCCGCCCAGCATCTTATCATCCATCGTTTTTAGGAAGTCCAATGAATCTTTATCCGCAGAGCCAATAGAAGATTCTGCTGAAATGATAGCGACGACTTTCTCAACAAAAGGCGCCAGTTCCCGACCGTCAGAGAATTTATTCATGGATGCCGCTTCTAAGAATATAAAGTCATATTTTTCAGAATAGGATTGAATCACTCTTTCGAAGTTCTTGCCTGCCAGCACTTCCGACGGGCTTCGACTGTCTCCTTTATTTCCTATAATATCAATAAAGCCAAGATTTGGATCGGCGCCTGTCCCCGGAGTAGATGCGTATCCTTTCAGCCTGCTTTTATTAGAAAATAAGGAAGCCTCGGTTTCTAATTCATAAAAAGCTTTTCCTTTAAATTGCGAAATGGTATTGTTTTTAAAATTCGTATCAATCAGCAATATCTTCTTTTGGTTCAGGCTCAGGACATAAGCCAGCAGGATGACTAAGAAGGATTTCCCCTCCTGTTCATTGGGGCTGACAAAGAGGAAAGATTTGGCGCCGGAGCCTTCAATCGCCGTTCGCAATTTTCGAATATTCTCTTTAAAAAGTTCCAGGCTCTCATCCGGAATCTTCTGGCGGAAAAGCTGATAAAGGTTCAATTTTCCAACTGACACGGTACTGACGTAGCCCAAAAGAGGCAACCCGGTCATGCGCTGAAAGCGGGACGGCAATTGAATGCTCATATCAAAAAAGGCCAGCATAAACAGCACGATACCTGCCAGGGTGCCGCCCGTAACGCCGACAAACGCAGAGAAAATGGTGCGGTGCTTAGGCTCCGGCTCATCCGGCATCTCTACCGGTTCGACGACGGTCAAGGGATTGCTGGTTCCCTCAGCGTTCAATTTAGCCTGGTCGTACTCTTCCCTCGTGCGGAGGTATTCTTTTTCAAATCTTTCCTTTTCGGCTTCTAAGGTGGTTAACTGGCTGTCGTCTTTCAGCAGTTTTTCTGCTCTATTAGTCTGCTTCTGTATTTCGAGGTCGTAGGATTTCTTAGCCGATTTTGCCAGTTCGAGATCCAATTGGTTTTGAAGCCAGTCCTGCATCCATTGGCGCACCTGGTCGTCAATGCGGTCTAGCTTTTTGGAATTGACAGGAACGGTGCGAGAAATCAGCGCCGATTGCTCCAATTTTAGTTTTTGTATCTGGCGCTCAATGGCTTCCGTGTTTTTTCCAGCCGCCAGGCTTTCAATATAGCGAGTATGCAGGTTTTCCAACTCGGCTTTAATGCTGCTGTATCCATCGTTTAGGTCGGTGGATTTGGCGAGAGCCGCCATGTTTATCTCTTTGTATTCCTGTATGCGCCTGTCCAGAATGCGGAGCTGGGTTTCCAGAGCTGGAATCCGCTGGCTCATTTCCTCGCGCTTCATTTCCATGTCCTTCAACTGGTTGATGACTGTTTCCCGTTGGTGAGAGACATCCACCAGGCCATTTATTTTTTTGTAATTGTTGATTTGATCAATTTTGGCATCCAAAGAATCCTTCCTCTCTGCCACCTGCTTTGTGTAAAATTTTAAAGCAATATTTTCATTGTAGGAAATATCGTCGCTGTGTATTTTAAAAAATTCGTTGATGAGGGTGTTCACCACGAAAAGAGAAAGCTCAGGTCTCTCGGACTTAAATTCTATTTCTAGAAGGTCTGTCTCTCCTATCCGCTTGATGTCCAGTTTTTTCAGCAGTTTTTCGTAGTCATACTCATAGGCTTTTGCCAGTTCGTTGGTGGGGACTTCGACGGGTCTTTCATTTTCAATAGAGTCGTTCAGATTTGCTTTTAATTTAAGCACGACCTTATCGAGTTCATACTGACTAATTCTAATTTAACTGTCTTTTGGAGAGCGGAAAGGCTTTTCACTCAAGCCATCTGCCTGAAGGTC
>CAZXQI010000043.1:0-28241 GCA_964643005.1 uncultured Saprospiraceae bacterium
GAATTGGCGCTTTAGCCTTTTGAACTATTTGTCTATCTTATGGACTTGCGAGACTGTACTTCTTACTGTTGTTACTCCATGGGGTCTGCCACCAAAGTAAACACCCTTTCAACAGGATTGAGCGGCGTCTGAATCGCATTGCCGTCATTGTCAATCAGCGTCAGTTGGATTCTGTTTTCACCAATTGGAAGGCCTTCTAAGTAGTAGGGTTTCCAACTGTCTAAGACGAATTCCGTCTCGCCATTGACAAGGACTTTGACCTTAATTCCATCGGGGCTAAGTACGACATTGTGAAGATAAAAGTCGAGCATGACCTTATCGGTTTCAGCTTTGCCGACGTATTTGCCTTTTGGCCGGCTGTAGAAAACCATCGGATTCGAGACAGGCTCTGATTTGGCGATTGTGTTGCCTTGTACCGTAGCATGAACTAGTGTGTAAGCCGTAGGAGTCTTGATGCTCTCGTGGTAAGAGCGGGAAAGGAAAGCGAGGATGTAGTGCTCACCGTCTGCTACTTCCTTATCGAATTCCGGTTTGTACAAGGCGTCATAAGGCTGATTGTCCACGATCAGGTGAATGTGCTGGCCGTCGGCAGAGTTAGCGCACATTTTTTGAGGCGCATCGCTTGTCTGCAAGCCAAGCTGGTAGGTATCGCTCAGGACATTGAAACTGAATTTTCCGCCTTTGTAGGCCATGGAAATCTTGGCGTCGGGGAATTCCGGCGAAGTGGAAAACTCACTCAGTTTAACCGTGGGTGCAGTTGTATCCTCTTGTGAATTTTCAGTGGAATCCTGATTCTGGCTTCCGGTTCCTCCGTCCGTTCCACAGGAAACGAACAAGAAACATAGCGCTCCAACAAGTGTTGAATAAAAGGCAATTTTCTTTTTCATAATAAAGCTCAGTTTATAGTAATGATTTTAAAGTTTTGGAAATCCTCCAAAAAGGGGGCAAAAGTACATGAGTCTGCATTCTTTTGTTCTCAAAATCGGCATAAACTGAAGTTATAATTGTTTTTTTCAATTTCTGGATAACAATATGAAAGATGTAATCGAATTACATGTGGATGGAATGAGCTGCGCCAGTTGCGCCGCCTATATCACCACCTTTTTAGAGAGAAAAAACCTGAAGGATATTTCCGTCAATTTCTCCACCGGCGAAGTCCGGTTCAGGCAGGGTGAGGTGGAGGCGCCATTATCGGACATCAGGGCTGGAATCCACCGTTTAGGTTATACTGTCAAAGGAACGGACAGGAAGCCCTTCTGGACATTAGAAAAGAAATTAATCGTGTCGGCCATTTTCACGATTCCCCTGCTGTCTGCCCACCTGCTGATGATGGCCGGCATTCATATATTGAGCAATCACTGGGTGCAGTTGGCCATTTGTCTTCCCGTATATATCATTGGCTTTTTCCACTTTGGTAAAATGAGCTACAGCGCCCTTCGCAATGGCGCGACCCACATGGACGTACTCATTTTCGTCGGCTCAACGGCGGCCTTTGTTTACAGTCTGATTGGCGCCATCCTGAACGAACCGAACTACATCTTCTTTGAAACCAGCGCCACTATCATCACGCTCGTCCTGCTCGGCAACTGGATGGAAAAAAGAGCGGTCAGACAAACCACCACCGCCATTGAAGACTTGTCCAAACTTCAGGTTGAGTGGGCTAAGAAAATCATGCCCTCGGGTACGGTGGTAACAATCGAAGCTGAGGAGGTAATTCCCGGAGACTGGCTTCAGGTCAACGAGGGCGATAAAATTCCCGTGGACGGAACGGTGCTGAAAGGCAGCGCCGACGTGGACGAGTCCATGCTCACCGGCGAAAGCCTGCCCGTCGGAAAGACGGTGGACGACACGCTCATTGGCGGTTCCATCCTCACGCAAGGGAATCTGACGATGGCGGCCACAGCTACCACCCGCGACACGGTGCTGAGTCAAATGATTGAACTGGTCAAATCTGCTCAGCAAAACAAACCGGATATCCAGCGTCTGGCCGATCGCATCAGTGCGATTTTCGTTCCGGCGGTATTGCTTATCGCAGCGTTCACCTTTCTGATTTCCGCTTATGTCTTCGACGTGCCCATACAAAAGGCTCTGATGAACAGCATCGCCGTACTGGTCATCTCCTGCCCCTGCGCTATGGGATTAGCTACGCCGACGGCCGTCATGGTCGGCGTCGGGCGATTAGCCAAAAATGGAATTCTCGTAAAAGGCGCCGCTACTTTGGAGATTTTTGCAAAAATTAAAAATTTCGTTTTCGATAAAACAGGCACCCTGACGACCGGCGATTTTAGGATAAAAGATATCAGCTATTACGCCGATAATCAGGAGGAAATCAATTCAATCATCCTGAAGATGGAGCGGAAGTCCTCTCATCCCATCGCCCAATCCTTAGTCAGGGAATTAGAAGAAGGCGGGCGTTTTGCAACCAAGGCCATTCCCAATCAGGTTTCAAAAATTAAAGAACTAAAAGGAAAGGGGCTAACTGCTGAGGATGCGGAAGGCAATATCTATCGTTTAGGCGCCAGGCGCTTTGCCGCCCCGTTTTTAGAAGAGGGCGAGGCGCCGCTTTATTTTTCAAAAAATGACAGCTTATTAGCGAGTATCGAAATTGAAGACGATATAAAACAGGAAACCGCCGAAGTGATTGAATACCTTAAAGAGGAAGGAAGAACGCCCATCATCCTCAGCGGAGACAGAGCAACTAAAACTGCCGACGTCGCCCGCCAATTGGCCATTGAAAAATACTACGCCCAAAAACTTCCCTCCGAAAAACTGAGCATCGTCAGCCGGCTGACTGCCGAATCCCCTACCGCCATGATTGGCGACGGCATCAACGACGCACCCGCTTTGGCGAGAGCTACCATCGGCGTCTCCCTGAGCAACGCCTCGCAGGTGGCCATGCAATCCGCTCAGATTATTTTGCTGAACGGCAATCTCGAACGACTGCCCAGGGCTCTGGCTATTTCAAAAGCCACCCTTCAAACTATCCGGCAAAACCTGTTCTGGGCCTTTGCCTACAATATCGTCGCTATTCCCATCGCGGCAATGGGCTTTTTGAACCCCATGTGGGGCGCCTTGTTCATGGCTTTTTCCGATTTAATTGTGATTGGAAATTCGACGAGGCTGAATTTCAGAAAAATCAAATAGGGCGGAGCCTACATCCGTTGTGAATACGCAGATGATTGAAAAGCCTCTGACTCGCAGATTCCCGGCGATTTATACTCAATATTCCGGATTGGCGCTGAGATTAACGTCGCCAATTTTCACCCCAATAAAGTTGGCGTCGAGGACGTCGGACTGGAGGTTGTTGTAATTGATCGCCTCCGGGAAATCTGTCAAAAATGGATTGGTCGGATCTGGAAAGACGAAGTTTTTGTCAATAAATCTCCATGACTGGCTCTGAGGAAACTCATCCGTTATCTGAAGGATAAGTTTGCGAATGAGCACTAAGTCGTAGGTAGTGATGGAATTAGACTGGTTGACGTCGGCGGCGATGATTTTGTATGGGCTGTCTAACAATTCAATACCGAGGATATGTTTTGAAATCAACACCATATCGAAGGTGCTGACTCCATTTAAAGGCATGGCGTCCTTTGCACAAGAGACAGAATAATCTCCCCCCCAGACAGCTTCAAAAGAAAAATGTCCCATCGGGTCTGTGGCGTCTTCATTTGAAATGGAACCATTTATGTTCACTGTGGTCAGGTTCAGTGGAAGGTCGTTTTCAGTAGTGACTGTACCGGCTACCAGGGGCGGCCCCTGACAGGAGCCGGTATTGTCGTTGACAAAAATAAAGGTCGTGCAATAATCCTGATTGCCGGCGGCATCCGTCACCCAGACTTCCACGTACACGAAACCCACGTCGTAGCAGTCCAGTTCCAAAAATGTATCGCTGACAACCGGCGAAAAAGAAAAGATCAGTTCTCCATCACAGTTGTCGTAACTGCCTGCCTCGAGTTCAGGCGCCGTGATGACAAAACCTTCCGGGGTGACCGAGACATTCAGACCATTGACGCAGTAGGGAGTCGGCTTTTTGCAATCCCTGACGACGACGAGCGTGGAGCAATAGGTCGTGTTTCCGCAGTAGTCTGAGACTTTGTAAGTCATGGAGTAGTTGCCAGGCTCGACGGCGACAAAAGGCCCGAAACCGTTACCTAAGTCTCCATAAGCCGTAATGTCTAACTCCGAACTGCAATCCTCCACCTCTGGCTGAGGCAGTTCAAAGGTAACGTCGCAATTTTCGTAAATACACACATCTAAAATCGGTTCGCAGGTAACGACCGGTTTCACGTCGTCAATGACTTTGATGATTTGCTGATAGACGATATACCCGTCGGGCTGGGCGCCGTGGAGCGCCGCGGACTCTGAAAAGTTGGAAGCGTTCAAACCGTCCTGGAAAGTGCGGTTGTTCTTTAGGCCGTTTCCATTGAGGTCAAAATTCAATTCGGCTTCTGAGGCCTCTGCTACTTCCTGACCAATTTCATCTCCAACTGCGCACCAGTTGATGACGACCCAAGTTCTGGCTATTTTAAAACAGGCATCCTCCACGATGGTGAACAGTTCGTCCTCGTAAGCAATGGCGACCAGTTCGCAGCCTTCGTAGAAGATCTGCGGCTGTCCGGTTTCCGGCAAATCTTCTGTACAGGTCACCACCACGTCTGCCGGAAACTCTACTACCCAGTCGGAAACGTGGTGTACGGAGATGGTCTGAGTGCAGGTAAGTTGGCCATTTTCCGAAGCGTCCGTTACTATCCAGTTGCGGGTAATTTTTCCCTGAAGGCACTGGTCTATATCAATCGCGACTGTAGTGTCAAGGAAAACGATCTGGCAGTTGTCCTCAAATACCGGCTGGCCAAAGGGCGCCAATACACTGAAGTCATCCTGCGACAATGGAATTTGTAAATTTTCAGAATAGAAATCGCAGTTGATAGATTGCGCCGGCGGGCAGGAAACCATGACGGGAAGAATCTTGTCCTGCACCACGACTTCCACCATGCAATCATTGTAATTGCCGGCGCAGTCAATGGCTCTAAAAACGACGGTCACCGGATAGCCAATGTCTTCGCAGCAGAAAAAGACGGAGCCGTCAAAATTGACATCCTGATTTCCGCAATCGCTATTCATCCGCCTCACCAAAAAATTGTCTAAGCAGCAATTGTCGTGGGTTCCGTCGTCAAAGGTATTGGCGAACACTTCGGCCCAACCGAGGTTGTCCAAAGCGACGGCGGTGATTCCATCGCAAACAGGCTCTGGAGCGATATCGTCCACTACCGTCGCCGCAACCTGAATCGTGTCAACATTGCCGCAGGCATCAGTGGCCTCATAGACGATGGTATGCTTCCCCAGAGGCAGGCCGGGCAAGGGAATGATTCCGCCGGCATTCCCGTTTTGGCCATTTTGGTAAATGGCCTCACCCACGGGAGTAAGAATCCTCAGCTTCCAATCGTGGCAGTTGTCGGAGACCTGCGCCGGAGGCAGGAAGCCGACCGATTTACATTCGTTGGGATTATCGCCTGGGAGGTTGGCGGAAACCGTATAAGGCGCCATCACGATACCGGGCGGAGTGGTATCCTGAACCTTGATGAGTTGCACATTGCTTTTCCCATTGATGTCTTCCAAAATAATTTGTCCCGTACACCAATTCATCACCGTCCAGGTGCGCACGAGCGTGAAGGAGCTGCCACATTCCGAAATAGTCATCGTCTGATAGGAAACAGTATAAGGGCAGTAGTTTCCGATGGCGACATTTGGAATGCCGGAACCGGTGGTGTTCAGGTCTCCGGTCAGCTTAGTGGGGTTTATGACATTGGCATGCTGCTGATAAATACTGCACTCCCAGCTCGTGTCTTTTGGAAATTCAGGAAGCGAGGGCGGTAGCGCCTGGTAAACCTGCGTGCAGGGCTGAGAAAAGTTATTATAAATGTCGCGCGCAATGAAAGTGCAGGTATAGGTCACCCCAAGGCAGGGGTCGCTGGCATCAGTCACCTGATTGACCATCGTCACCACCGGATGGGCGTCGCAATTATCAATGGCGATGGGAAGAGGAAGTTCAGAAGGTTTTTGAAAACACTGGATGGTGTAATCCTGGCAGTCTAAAGCAGGGGGCAGGAGGTCTTTGACCAGCGCCAGTCCGGAGCAATAGTTTCCATTTGGAATATAGATGGCGGTAATAGTCAGCGTCTCTCCAACGTAGGCGCCCGTAATGGGATTGTCAACCGGTTCTCCATTGGGACGCCTTATCTGCACTTCGATATCGCTTTCATCTCCGGCGTAGCCTTCGAGAATTTCTTCTCCAGTGATGAGGGCTTCGCAATTGAAATCGAGGGAAACCTGAATGAGGTCGTTACAGGCCACGGTCGTATCTGCCGGGGAGCTAAACCCTATCCTACCGGCATGCACCTGAGTAAATGTCATGCCCAATAGAATAGACAGTACAAGCCTGAGGGGTATGCTCATGGTCTGGTTAAAGAATTTCATGGTGGTTTGGTTAACTATGCCTTTTTTAAAAATGCGCTAAGCGAAAAATTCAAAAGGCAAAACCCTGGTTAACTGGGCGCTCAAGTATCCCGTCTCTTTGATTTTTATCAAAAAGCTCTAGTCAATACTTAAAAAATCCTTTAAAATCGGCGAGGGGAAATCAGTTCAGAAATGAAAGTTGCCTGATTAATATTTTTTTGGCAACCAAAAGTCATCAAAAAATAAAGCGCAAAAATTGCTCTTTAACTTGACTTCTTTTCAAATTTTTAAAAAAATATGTACTTGCAACTAATTGGGTGCAAGGTACTATTAAAATTTTTTATAAAGCAAGGATTTTATAAAACCGGGAGGGTAGCGGGGGAAGTTTTACACCTGCTTTTTGATAAAAAACCTTGCCAGAATTCATTAAAAAGAAGGCAGTTTCCCTTTTAGACAAAAACCTGCCCTCCAGGTCTCATTATAAAGAAAAAACAACTTAGCCCAACATTACAATTCTCAATTATCTGGGTAAAATCAATGTTATTGCAGGCGGCATCAAAGGGGGCGGCAGTCAAAAACCTTCTCTACCTGTGTCATTTCAAAATAGTCACGTCACCTTTTATAATGTCGCCATTGGCAATATTCAGTCTTAGGATGTAATAGTAAGTTCCCAGTGGAAGATCGCGGCCTTTGCCGTTGGTTCCTCCCCAGTCGTTCAGGTAGGGTTTTGCCTGGTAAACAACGTCTCCCCATCTGTTGAAGATGACGATTTCGTTGTCGGGGAAAGCTTCCGGAAGATTGTTCAGGAGAATATCAAATACCAAAAAGTCATTGATACCGTCGCCGTTGGGCGTGATGCCATTTGGAATATCATTGCAATCTTCTGCGGGATTTTTTTCCACGTTGATTACCAGGTTTCCTGTACTGCACAGTTCCGGGCAACTGGTCTCGCAGATTTCATAAGCTATCTTAACAGTACCGGCAAAGCACTTCTCTTTGGTATAGGTAATCGTTCCATGATCCGTCGCCGTTGCAGAACCGATAAAGTTTTGGTTATCTAACAGCCTGAACTTCACTTCTTTGTAATGGTCGTTTTCCAGCACATTAATAACTACAGAATTGTCCGGATTAGCCGGCGACAGGGTTACCTGGTCGTCTATGGCCAATGGAGCGACTAAGGATACGTCTATTTGGACGCCGGCAGAAGAATAATTGATGCAATTCCCCAGAGAGAGAGTCCAAACGAAAAAGTTCCCGCCCTCTTTCAATCCGCTCGCCGTGGTCGTGGCGGACGAGGGGTCGTCAATCACGGCGCCGGACGAACTGCTCCAGAATCCGGTAGCTCCCGCAGGAAGATTGCCCAGGAGAATAGCCTCGGCGGCGCAGGGGTCGTGGTCGGCTTCGGCAAAGGCCGGTTCCCCGCTTTCTGCAAAAACGACCGATACATTGTCTGCGCTTTCGCAATTATTTTCAGCATTGAAAACCGTAAGTGTATAAGTGCCCGGCAAACTGACAGTTGCGGTTAGCGCGCTGCCGATGATGTTTCCCTCAGAATCTTTCCAGGTATAGCTAAACGCAGATCCGGTCGAAGAGCCAGAGGCGTCGAGCGTCGCCGATTCCTCATCGCAGGCAATTTCCACGAGATCGCCGGCATCGGCTATCGGATGAATGGCATTGTTCTTCACGGCGACAGTATCGCGGCCTTCGCAACCGTTGGTGTTGCTGGTGAGGATCAATTCGTAAAGCCCTTCTCCCACCAAAATTTCGACCTCGTCAGAAGTAAAGGCGCCGTCAATTTCCTTCCAGACGAGGGTGGCGTGGGACAGATCAGAGTTGCCTGCATTGAGAGCGGCCAAAGTATTTAGGCAGTCCACCTGCCCTTCATCGCCGGCATCGGCAAAAGGAGGAGTCGTGTCGTCGCCGACCACTACTATATCCGACTTAGAGCAGCCATTTGAGTTGTCGGTCACGGTCAGGGTATAGGTTCCAGGACTGGAGATAGTAGGGTTCAGTCCATCGGGATTTACTATCGGCAAGCCGGCAGGAATAGAAGCCCAGCTCACGAGGGCGTCCGAAACATTCGCACTCCCCGACAGGGCGATTTCAGGGAAAAAGCAGGTCAGGGAGGTATCAAGTCCCGCTTCAACTTCCGGCGGCGTGGTATTTAAAAAGACCGTAACGGTATCCTTCGCAATACATCCGGTCTCTGTGTCGGCTGCTGTCAGGATGTAGTCGCCAGGGCAGGAAACCGAGGGTGTCAGAGAATTGCCATTCTGGATACAATTCCCAAGAGGCCCAGACCACTGAATGAGCAGATCCGGATTTAAGTCGGCTTGCCCTAAAAGCTGCGGGGACGAATTAATGCAAGTGATATTTTCATTAGAACCGGCAGACACAAAAGGCAGCGTCGCTTTGTTTTCCACAATAATCTCAATGGAGTCTTTGCATTGATTCGACGCATTGAAAACTATCAGCGTATAAACGTCCGGCTGGTCAACCTGAGCGGTCAAACCCGTACCGACGACGCTGCCATCGCTGCTTTTCCAGGTGTAGGAAAACTCAGTCCCAATTGAGGAGCCATCAGCATCCAATACGGCCTCTTCGAGCAGGCAGGTGATGTCGTTACTTGCGGTTCCCGCTACTGTCGGCAAATCAATGTCGGCGCTCACCACCACTTCCGAAAGAGCGGAACAATTATTCTCGTTGTCGAATACTTGTAATTGGTAGGTTCCAGGCTGGTCTATGGTCGGGGTCAGGGTATTGGAGCCGGAGACGATATGTCCGCCACCTGAGGTCGTCCAGGTATAGGTGTAATTTCCACTGTTGGAAGAACCGCTTCCATCGAGAACTGCCTGACTCTGAATGCAGGTCAACACCAGGTCGTCGCCTGCATCGGCAATCGGCTTCTCGGTATCGCTTTCCACATAAACTGAGTCTGTCGAAGAACAGCCATTTGCCAGGTTCGTAACTGTGAGGAAATAAGTTCCGCCAGAACAGGCGCTCGTCTGACTGACATTGGTATTGCCGCATACTTCTCCGTCGGGGGTCGTCCAGAGGTAAGAATAGCCCTGCCCGGAACTTGAGCCGGTTCCTCCTATAAAGACAGCCTGATCAAGGCATCCAATAGTAGCGCTTTCTCCCGCATCTGCATCCGGGTATTCTAAATACGCCTCTACCGTAACGCTGTCTGTGTTCATGCAATTGGTGACCGGATCGCTAAGGGTAAGGTAATAGGTGCCTGGGCTGGTCACTTTTGGGGTGATGGAGCTCTCCGTACCTGCGACGATATGGCCGTCTGAGGTAGTCCATAAGATGTCAAACCCTGAAGAGGAGCCTGTTCCATTTAGATGTATGGTATCGCTGACGCAGGTAATCAACTCCGCCTCTCCCACAAGGGTCAGAGGTTTTACGGGAGAATTGATCGCCACGGTATCCTTATCAAAGCAACCCGTCAGAGGATTGGTCACTGTTAATTCGTAGTATTTTCCGCCGACTATTTGTGGGTTCATTTTATTCTGCTCGCTAGGCAGGACTATTCCCTGAAGTCCAAATGTGTTCAAAGCCGCCCAGGAATAGACGATGTTATCTCCCGAAGACCCTGAGCCGTTGAGCGTCAGGAAAAAGCCGTTGGTACATGAAAAACTGGTATCCTGTCCGGCATTGGCAATCGGAGCGCCGGGGGTGATTCCGACTTCGTATGCTAAATTCAAACTAAGTGCGGGATTCTGGCTATCAGTCACCGTCACAAAATAATTTCCCTGAAACAGATTGCTTTGATTTTGAGCCGAGGGGCTGACATTGGCGCCCTGCCAGGAATAAGAATAGCTCCCCGACCCGCCGACTATGGTAAGCGAAATAGCGCCAGTAGGAATACCCGGACAATCAATATCCGTAATTTCCACATGATCTACTTCTATGGTATTGCTGACGCAGACAGAGCCCTGCTTAGCGGTCAGGCCAAGATTGGCGTCTCCGGTAGGGGCAGTTTTTATGGTGATGAATTCGGGAAACCCGGTAATAGTCACAGGGCTACAGGCGCCGGAGGCGCCGAGTACCTGGAAGCAAATTCTAAACATGCCCAGGCCATCCTCTACCGTAGTTCCAATGATTTGGTTAGGAGATAGCCAGTTGATGATCAATTGTCCGTCGCTGACTAAGGAAGGCGAAGCATTATAACTTAAACTTCCAAATCCAGGCAGATTACCGGTAGGTTCAATGCTTTCAAATTGTAAAATATTGGGGTTCCAATTGATGGAAAAAGTCATTTCCGTCAGTTGAAGGAAGTTTTTGGCTGAAACTTCCAGGCAGGTGGTAGCGAACTGTCCCGCATAAACTTCGGGTACGGAAACCTGAAATATCAAAGGATTGGTCACGCAAACGGTTCCCTGCTGGCCGTTCAGGCCAACGCTCGTGTTATTTGATTCCGTCGTCTTTACTTCTATTGGCCAGGGAACGTCGTCAAATGAAATATGCGAACACTCGCCCGGGTCGCCAATGACTTTAAAGCATACCCTGAATATGGTCGTGCCATCGGGCGCGTTCACGCCCGTTGCACTCTCCCACTCTACTCCTAATACGCCCAGAGTGCTGACCTGGGTTTTCAGGAAATTCAGGTCGCTCAGACTGGAGAGGTTCAAATCCTCCACGCTAAGAAATTGCAAAATAGTCGGCTCCCAGTTGATGGTGTATTGCATTCTGATAATATCCTCAAAGTCCTGCACCGCAAAATCAATACACACTGTATCGCCTGGATTTGCACTCGCAGAGGAAGCTACAATGGTCGGGCTGGTCAACTCGCAGACTTTCACCAGGCCATTGTGGTTATTAATACCGATGTTCACCACCTGCCCGCCAAATTTGTCCACCAAAATCGGATTGACAACGGAAATAGTAGAGTTAGAACCGCTGGAGCCTTTTACTTTAAAATGAAGCCGCATTAAGATAAATTCATCGGGCAAGGTGCAGCCAAGTCCGGTGGATGTCCAGTCAACAGAAATCAGCCCCTGGGGAGAAGCGCTGGAGTTTACCACGGTGGGATTGCTGAAATTAAAGCAGCCTCCCGATTGCGGGAAAGACACTTTGGGGTTGACCAATTCAATGATGTCGGGATTCCATTTTAGATTAAATCTCAAAATGGAAATACTGCTAAAATCAGATACCCTGACGTCAAGGGTAAATGTTTCTCCCGGGCATACGTCTTTATCGTCAATATCTATAGTTATCCCGTCGGGATTGAAGCAATTAACCGTCACGGTACCCTGCTGCTGGAGCAGGCCGATGTTTACGCCGTCGGTGTCCGAGCCGGTCACTTTATCAATGACTTCAATGGGTTCGTTTGGGTCGCTGAAGATATTGGTTCCGATATAAACAGAGCTGCTTTTCCCACAGTTTCCTATTATTTTGAAGCACACCTGCAATATCTGGGTTCCATCGGGCAGACTCACGCCCTGGGCAATATCATTTGTGTACCAGATGGTGCTAAGCATTCCCATCGAAGTCAGGTTCTCGCCCGTGTGATAATTTCCCTCTAAATTCATGGTCGTTGCGTTCTGAAATTCCAGAACAGAGGTGTCCCAGAAAATGAAGTATTGGAAGGAAACGAGATGTTTAAAATCTTTTACTTTAAAGTCAACACAAACCACGTCGCCCTCAAAGCCGTCTGCCGAGGACATATTGATAGTCAGGGGTTTGGTGCCAATTGAGATAAATGCAGGGCTGACAAATTCGCCGATGTCCAGGCAATTTGCCGAAAGGCGCCTCACCACCATGTCCAGGGGCTGCTCTACAATTTCGATATATGTGTGGTTTCCATAAACGCCGGTCGCCGTAAAACAAAGGTTAAAAAACCCGGCGCCGTCCGGTATGGTGACGGAGGAAGTGGCGCCATTGCAGGGCTGGCCGTTCGACCAGTTAAAAGTCAAAATCCCCTGCGCTGCCTGGGAAAGGTCAAAATCGCTCATATCTAATCCCGTAATTGCGGGATTCAGACCAGTGACATTTTGAAATTCAATAACGCCCGGATCCCACCTGACGCTGAACTGCGTGCTCAATATATCAGTAAAGTCGTCTAAGGAAAGTTTCAGGCAAATCTGATCGCCAGGATCCAATTGGGATTGCGCCGGCAAAAAGGAAAAGCTTGGCTGCGCCCAGCTTCGCAGGGCAAGAAATGAAAAAGCAAAGGCCAGGAGGAGAAATGTTTTTTTCATTACGTAATTAGTTATGGGAACGGGCCTTTTAAATTCTACACAATCTGTTCGGCCAGAATGATCAAGGGTCGCTCTTTGAGCATATTTATTTATTTGTTCAAGGTTTTCAGTGGAATTGGGGGAAATTGAAATTTTATCGTCTAAGAAAGTTCTTCGTTTAAAGTCAACGCTTTGACTCTAGGGAGTATGTAATGTTGATCTCATGCGCTCCGCCTACATACGGGCCATAAGACTTGAAGTAGTAATCGAATCCGTAGCCAATTCTCAGGGAATTATCCAAGCTGAGGTTTTCGCCAATTACAAAGCCCAGTTCGCTGTGAAAAGAGCCTGAAGTGGCGCCGCCGGCGCCTACCCAAAAGCCCTGAGCCATTTGATAGCGAATATTAAAATCCACGTTCACCGGCGCATTGGGCGTAAACTTCACCCAGGCTGAAGGCTCGATAAAGCCATTCCTGCCCAGGAATTTATAATACCCCAGCATCGCATAGAAGTGCTGAATTCTTTTGCTGGAGAAATCGCCCCCGTCGTCTTTGAATCTGAGATCGAGTCCCATCGCCTGCGGTACCGACACTCCGCCATAGACATAATCGTCATTGAAAAACCCGCCTTCTAATTTCTTGTAGGCAAATACTCCGAGACCCACATCGGGAAAGATCTTTTGCTGGTCGTCCGTCGAAAGAATGTCGTTCGGTTGCCGCAGACGGATTTCGGAGACATTCACGCGATACTGCACCATGCCAAAAGAAAGCGCTGCCGCAATCCCACCGTAATAGGGATCGTCCGAGAGCAGCCCGCCAATTCTTCCGTACAGTCCGGTGAAGCCCGTCGGGCCTGTCTGGTCATTCATCAGATACCCGCCTGTCAACAGGCTGACCGGACCGCCATTTTTGTAAAGATATTCCCCGCGTAAAGTGGCCGTAGAGGGAGCGCTTTCTATCCCTTTCCATTGAAGTCTATAGGAAGCTCCAAAGCTGAGGTTCTGTTCGTAAGCTAAGTAACTACTACCTACGGAGGCAGGATTGATGATGGTCTGATTCTCCCGATATTGGGAAAAAAGGGAAAGTTGTTGAGAAGTTACCTGAATGGAATAGCCCAGAATTAGGCACATCAGATACGTTCGTAATCTGCTCATGGGAAAAATGTACTTTTAGTCGGACAAAGGTATAAAAAAACCTAACTCCATACCTCTCACAGCAAAAAAATATTTATTTGAGTGTGAGTAAATTTATCGCCTAAAACCGTCAAAACTATTTGCTACTCAAGGTAAAACAAATTAACAGTTTAGACTTAATACTAATACTATCACCGTGCCAAAGTAAGGGCTGCCAAAAATAGTTTAAAATCTTTAGCAGGCCGAATGCGGTTGAGGCAGTTTCGAAGAAGAGCGGGAAGAAGGGAGGCCTCGGAGGCTGTCTTCAGTTTTGAAACCTTTTGGCCTTCTCTGATTTAGCGTTTCGATTCGCGGCGGCGGCGCTCATTCTCCCGCTGAAGGTTTTAAAGGAAGATCCAAATCTTTGGAAGTCTATGCGCGCCGACAAATACCGTTTCTATTTTTTTTAATAAAAAAAGGAGTGAACCATTGTACCTGGTCACTCCCTACTACTCATAATTCAAAATTGTTCAATCTTATTCGAGTTTAAACCGGACAGGCAGCGTGAATTGTACTCTGACTGTTCGTTCTCTTTGTTTGCCTGGTATCCATTTGGGCATCATAGACACGATGCGCTTAGCTTCTTCGCCGCATCCGGCGCCGACATCGCGCAGAAGCGAAATATTGCTGATGCTGCCATCCCGCTCCACCACAAAGGTGACGACGACCATCCCCGCCACGCCGTTTTCTCTCGCCATACTGGGATACTGAATATTGTCATAAATAAACCGGAGCATATTTTCCTCTGCGCACCTGTATCGCTCCACCTTGTCGGCTACCTGCTCGCATCCCGGGAACATGGGCTGTTGTTCCACCACTCTGAATATTTCACGCTCTTCTTCTGCTATCGGAGGAGGCGGAGGAGGCGGAGGAGGCGCACTTTTTCGCTGCTCCACAATCGGCGGAGGGGCGACGACATCCGTAGCGGCGTCAATACTCTGGTCTTTAAAAATCATCGCTTGTGTCTCTGGTAAATCGCTCACTACTATTTGCATGGAAGTACGCTCGGGAGGCGGCGGCGGGGGGGGCGGATCTGCCGTTCTCGGCGTCTCCATTTCAATCTCATCCGCCAGTATTCCCAGGTATTGCGTAACGTCTGTTTTCTTTTCGTAGGAAGTCCAGCTAAATGCCAGTATCATCAGAAGAAGCGAGACCATCATGCCGTATTCGAGAAAGTACCGCCTCATGCCAAAAGCGTCAACATCCGGATACTTTGATCTTCCCTCCAAAGGAGAGCTCCACTTCCAGTCTTTGTATTTTTTTGTCAAATTATTCGCAGTCTGTTTCTGGAGGAACCATCTGACCAGAAACACTATCACCGTGGTAGCTGCAAGAATGGCTATGACTAAGAGCCTTACCGTTGTTCCAGAAATTTCAATAGTCATGATTGAAAGATTTAGCGTGAATAAATTGTATCCTATTCAGAAACTAATTTCGTCGCTAAATCAGGGCAAAACGATGCGCTTCATCACTGTCAAAACTGACTTTCCTCACCTGCTCCGCTTAGCCGGTAAGCCCTTCTGCGGCAGGCTCTTTTCTCATTTTTATTTTTTTAAAAAAATAGTGATTCAGTGGAGGGATCGGCGCTTTCAAATGAATCGCTTTTTTCAGCGCTTAGATAATAATTGTAGCCTCTTTGTAAAAAGGCTTACCGTCGCCTTCCCAGTCTATTTTCATTTTCCACAAACCGGCGGCGAGATTTTTGGACGGAAGAATAAACCGCCCTTCTGCGTCTGCCTCAATTTTAATCTTAAAATCATTGGACTTATTATCGGGACGATAAAACCAGACGTCTCCCGTCAATACCTGAAAATCAGTGGGAAACTTTAATAAAATGACCTGCCCCGCTTTATCTTCCTGGATGATTAAATCCCGTTCCAAGGCTCGGGTATTGCTCAGGCGGTCTATGTGCGCCTGATAGGCCAAGTCTTCTTCGTAGTAATTCTCTACGACTAAACTGTGGTCAAAGGATCTGGAGATAATGACCATGGCGACCATGCTTGCGGCAAAAAATGTATAGACTATAGCTATTCCGGTTCCCCAGTTTATTTTCATCTTCTCTGTGTTTTATTTCTTTCCTGGCGACTAATCCGCCTGATAATCAATCACTTAATCGGCCCCAAAAAGTTGGTGGTCACTTTATCTAAGAGCTTGCCATCCGCATAAACTTCGATAGTGAGCTTCTTCTTCGTGGCCTGTACTGCATCTTTCGGGAGGTCAATCATCATCACTCCTTTCACTCTGCCCCGTTTTGGGGAGACGATGTTTTCCGGCGCGCTGATCAGTTCGATCTTAGCTCCCGGTTCGTCTTTCAAAGTAAATGAAAGACCCTCAACGTCGGCAGTCGTTTTGTTGATTACTTCCCAATTGTAGATGTTGCGCAGGGTGTGTTCATCTACTTTTTGGAACAACTGACCGGGGATTCTCATGACCAGCGTTTCCACCTGCGTTCTGGTGGCAAACAAAAAACCCTGGAGCACTACCAATGCCACCAAGACGGCTGTATAGGCTTTGGCGCGGGTATTGAAAACGTGCCGCTTTCCTGTCTTGATGCCATTGTAGGAGTCGTAGCGAATCAGCCCCTGCGGCCGGCCTACTTTTTCCATGACGTCGTCGCAGGCATCCATGCAGGCCGTGCAATTCACGCATTCTAACTGGGTGCCGTCTCTGATGTCAATACCTGTGGGGCAGACGTGGACGCATAGTTTACAGTCAATACAGTCGCCTGTTATTTTGAGGGGCGGCGCCTCCTGCGAGCTTTCAATGGTCTTACTCCCATTGGCTACTGCGTTTTGAATGGAGTTGAGCGGATTTGGCTTTCTAATTTTTCCGCGCGGCTCTCCCCGTACGAAGTCGTAGTGTACCACGATAGAATCGGGTACTAAAAGCACCCCCTGCAATCTCCCATAGGGGCAAATGGTCGTGCAGACCTGCTCCCGCATAAAGGCGAATACGCCGTAAAACAAGCCGGAGAAAACCAGCATTCCGATAAAGCCTCCAAGGTGAGCGCTCACTGGCTCGCTGATGATTTTCCCCACCTCTTCCACGCCGATGATATAAGATAGGAATAGGTTGGCTATGATGACGGCGATGGCAAAAAAGATGGCGTGCTTGGCCGCCTTCTTCACTATCTTATCTCTCGTCCAGGGCGCCTTGTCCAATTTGCGTTGCTGATTGGCGTCTCCCTCAATGAGGTATTCAATTTTCCGAAATACCATTTCCATAAAAATGGTCTGCGGGCAAACCCAGCCGCAAAAAAGCCGTCCGAAAACCACCGTAAACAGCACGATGAACACCATCATCGTCACCATTGCCAGGGCAAAATGATGGAGATCCTGCGGCACTAAGACGAGGCCGAAAATGTGAAACCTGCCTTCTAAAACATTAAAGAGCATCAGCGGCTCGCCATGAATCTTGATAAACGGCATGGCGAAAAGTACCAAAAGCAATAGCCAGCTCACATAGGTTCTGGCGCTGTAGTATTTGCCTTTCGGCTTCTTTGGATAAATCCAGATGCGTTTGCCCTTTTTATCTACCGTAGAAATGCTATCCCGGAAGGCTTCTGAATCCTGATATATCTTTTCTATGTCATTCATAACAAATCTTTCTGTATTCTTTAGGGTCTGCTCCTACTCCTCTCAGCGCCGGGATTACTCCTCATCGGCGCCTTCGTCCATTGCCGGCGTATCGGCGCCTTTCTCCGGCTTCCAAAGTTCTCCCTGGGGTTCCTTGGCATTAGGTGGATTGGTTCCCTGAAGGCTCAGGATATAGCTCGACACCTGCTGGATTTCAACGGGGCGCAGGGTCTCCTTCCAGGACTGCATACCCTTTTCGATGACGCCATAATTAATGGTGTGGAAAATATTTTTGATTCCGCCTCCGTGGATCCAATACTCATCGGTGAGATTCGGCCCGATGGTATTTCCCTCGCCCATAGAGCCGTGACAGGGGAAGCAATAAGTATCAAACACCTCCTTCCCCAATTCGATATCGGCGACATCCGTCAGCGCAACCACTGAGTTTTCATCGACGTTGTCGGCCTGGGTAGCTTTGTAGGCTTCTATTGCCGCCCTGGCGGATTCCATGTCCCTTTCATACTCTTCCGCCAAAGTGGGCGCCGCTCCAAAAACGTGCAAAACAGCAAAATAAACCACTCCGAAAACGATGGACACATAGAACATCCACAGCCACCAGGGAGGAAGCTTGTTGTCCAATTCGCGGATTCCGTCGTAGTCTAATCCCTGGTCTATCTCCTGCTCCCGCTCCACCGGAACGGCATTGGTGGCCGCTTTAAGGAAACGGTTCCACCAGCTTTCCTCTTCCAGTTGTGAGATATCAACGCCCTGTTCTGTAAGTTGCCTCAACTCCTCCGCCCTATCCACAGCCTTGTAAAGCCGAACAACCGATAAGGCGGCGGTTAAAATCACCAGGGCGGCAGCGACCAGGGTCATGATCCCAAAGGTGCGCTCCCAGAAGGAAGATGAGCCGGCAGCCTGAGCGAAGGCCAGCGCCGGGCTCAGGCATAAGATACTCAATACAATAAAGCGATTGGACATATTTTTCATAACCTGATTAAGTTAGTTCGTTTTAATTTTTTCAAAAAAACAGGTTCATCAAAGGGGGAAGAATCTCAGCGCAGGCTTCAGCCTAATCTTCTTCTAAGGGCATTTTAGACATCTTGTCCATGTATTCTTTGCTTCCCATAAACGCCCAGAGAGCGCTGATGAGGAAAATCAAAAAGAAAACTAAGAGCGCCCCGACAGCCAGCCAGTTGATGTTTTCTACAGATTGAAGAATGTATTTGTACATGTTATTTTTTTTAAAAAAATTGACCTTAATCTTCTACCGAAATACCGGTACCTAAGTGCTGCAAATAGGCGATCAGCGCCACAATTTCTTTCTTTTCAAGATTCTCCTGTTCGATGCCGTCTTTCCGGAGGCTGTTGGCAATCTTGCCGGCCTGTTTGGCTAAGTCGTCGTTGGCGATATGCTCGTAGCCGTCTCCATAGGGGGCGCCGAGCTGGCGCATCACCCGAATTTTTGAAGCCGTAGAGGAGATATCCAGATCATTTGTCAACAGCCAGGGATAGGCGGGCATAATGGATTGCTCGTAAATATTCCGGGGATTCAGCATGTGGTTGTAATGCCAGGAGTCCGATTTCTTCAATTTGCCGACCCCTTCTCTGGCTAAGTCAGGTCCTGTGCGCTTGGAGCCCCACAGGTAAGGTCTGTCGTAAACAAATTCTCCCGATTTGGAATATTCGCCGTAGCGCTCGGTCTCAAAGCGAAGCGGGCGCACCATCTGGGAGTGGCAACCCATGCAGCCTTCTCTGACGTAGATATCCCGCCCCTGCAATTCCAAGGGCGTGTAAGGTCTGACCGTCTCTATTTTTGGAACATTGTCTTTGATGAGTACGAGCGGAATATATTCCACCAGGCCGCCAATCGCCACCACTATAAAGCTGGCGATCAGCATCTGAATGGGTCGGCGTTCAATCCAGCGGTGCCAGTGTTCTTTTCCTGAGCCGACGTGGACTTCCCGCGCGGGCGCTTCGGCGGCTTCGTTGGCGGTCAATTCGCCGGATTGTATGGTCTTGGCTATATTGTATATGCCGAGCACCACACCCGACAGGTAGAGCAGCCCGCCAAAAGCGCGGATGGCAAACATGGGAATGACCGGAGTCACCGTTTCTAAGAAGTTGGCATACACCAAAAATCCATCGGGGGTGAAAGCCCGCCACATCACGTTTTGGACGATGGCCGACCAGTACAGGGGAACCGCATAGAAGATGATGCCCAAAGTGCCCAGCCAGAAATGGACGTTGGCCAATTTGAGGGAATTCAGTTTTGTATTAAAAATGCGCGGTATCAGCCAATACACCATTCCGAAGGTCAACATGCCATTCCAGCCCAGTGCGCCGATGTGTACGTGCCCAATAGTCCAGTCTGAATAGTGGGTGATGGCGTTGAAACTCTTGATGGACATCATCGGGCCTTCAAAAGTGGACATACCGTAAGCCGTCACGGCCACGACCATAAATTTTAGAATGGGGTCTTCCCGAACCCTGTCCCAGGCGCCTCTCAGCGTCAACAGGCCGTTGAGCATTCCTCCCCAGGATGGTGCAATCAGCATCAGCGAGAAAACCATCCCCAGGGACTGCGCCCATTCGGGAAGCGAGGTGTAGAGCAGGTGGTGAGGCCCCGCCCAGATATAAATAAAAATCAGCGACCAGAAGTGAATGATGGACAGTCGGTAAGAGTAAACCGGTCTATTGGCCGCCTTGGGCAGGAAGTAATACATCAGCCCTAAGTAGGGCGTGGTGAGGAAAAAAGCGACGGCGTTGTGTCCGTACCACCATTGCACTAAGGCATCCTGGACGCCGGCGTAAATGCCGTAAGCGTGCGTCAGGCTGGTGGGTATCGCCAGGCTCCTCACGATGTGGAGCAGGGCGACCGTCACCCAGGTGGCTATGTAAAACCAGACGGCAACGTACAAATGATCCTCCCGCCTTTTGATAATGGTTCCAAACATGTTGACGCCAAAGACTATCCAGACGACGGCGATGGCCGCGTCTATCGGCCAGATCAACTCGGCGTACTCGCCGCTGCTGGTCATACCGAGGGGCAGGGTCAAAGCGGCGCTGAGGATGATGAGCTGCCAGCCCCAGAAATGGATATTGCTGAGCAGATCGCTGTACATCCTGGCCTTCATCAGTCGCTGTAGGGAATAATACACGCCGGTAAATATCCCGTTGCCCACAAAGGCAAAGACGACGGCGTTGGTGTGCAAGGGCCGGAGGCGGCCAAAGCTGAGCCAGGAAATTTCAAAATTTAAAACTGGAAAAACAAGCTGTAAAGCCAGCAACAAACCTACCGTCATGCCCACTACTCCCCATATCAGGGTGGCATAGGCAAACTTTTTTACAATGGCATTATCATAGAAAAAGCGTTCTACCTGTGTCATCGAGTACTCGTTTAAAAGTTAATTTTCACTTTGATTTTTTTCTTTGGCTGTCGAAGTCGGCGCCTTGTCGTCGAACAGTATTCGGACGGACGGCGTGTAGTCATCCTCGTATTGCCCGGAGCGCACCGCCCAAAGGAATGCAATTAGAAACCCGCCTGCCACGAGCAGGCTGAAAGCAATTAGCAGGAAGATGATTTTCATATTTTCTAAAAAAATTGTCGCCAAAATAGAGGGAGGAAAGCGCCCGCAGGCTGACATTCGTCAGGGCGGATAGTGACATTCGTCATCGTTTTTCCGTACTTCTAAAGACCGCTGCGTTTGCGCAACGACCAATTTTTTAATAAAAATAAATAAAGGGAGGATGGGCGGGAGCTATGTAGAATACCTCTCCCAAACTGGATGCAAAAAAATGGGGACTACTCAGATCCCCTCAGAATTCAGTAGAAATTCATTTTTTTTAAAAATCTCTTTTCACGGCTACCCGTCCAATTCCCAGGGTCGGAAGGAGGGTCCAGACGGCTAAAACCACCAGCGCAATTACTATCCCCGTCCCCGTGCCCAAGACCTTGCGGAACACGGCTCCGGTCATGCCCATCAGGGCAGAGATGTCCAATTTGAGCAAAATCAAAATCCTGGAGAGGTCTATCGGGTTGAACATAGAGGCGGCTAAGGAGAATTTTTCCAAAGGGTATTCACTAAAATAGGAAAGCGACAAAAGCAGGATGCCATCGTAGATGACTGCAAAAAAGAGCCATACCAGTATGGCCAGCCCAAAACCCTTGATGCGATTTTCATTGCTCAGGGCGATGAGAAATGCCAGGGCGGAAAAAATAAAGGAAAGCGCCACGCCTACTAATAATAAGGTGAAGAAATTTCCCGCCTGACTGGAACCAAAAACTCCGTACATGACGAAGGGAAGCCCCGTGCCAATGAGCCAACTGGCAGACAGTGAACCCGCCACTCCGAGGTATTGGCCAAAGAAAATGCTCTTGCGCTTGATGGGCTGAGCCAGCAGCAATTCCGTAAATTCCCTGGAATTGTAATAGTACATGACGCCAAAAATGGTGGCTATCAGCGGGCAGAGCAGCAACACCACGTTCATCAGGCTGATGACGACTTTGGACAGGTCGTTGCTGAGCCAGAGCAGCGTGAGCGTAAAGAGAAAATAAAAAGCGCTGTATATATAGGTCCACCTGCTGCGGATAAGGTCGTAAAAACTATACTTGAGAATTTTTAACATGGCTGATAACTGTTACTTAGAGTTTTGGATGGGCGCCGAAAGATGGGTGTCCGTGGACTTGCCGTTTCTTTCCTTTTCCTGTTGAAGGAGAGCGGCGATGGCTCGCTCGACGCTCGTCTCGTTGTAGGTTTCTTTCAAAACCCGAAGACCGCCCCGGAAGTGAATCTGACCGTCTAATAGATAGGCCACCTCGTCGGCGACTTCCTCCACCAGGCTCATCACGTGGGTGGTAATGAGGATGATTTTCCCTGCCTGGCGCTGAACTTCCATCAGATCTTTTAGCCTGACTAAGGATATCGGGTCTAAGCCGGCTGTGGGTTCGTCGAGGACGATGATGGGGCGATCGTACATGAAAGCCAGCACCAGATTGACCTTCTGGCGGGTTCCGCCGGAAAGATTGCCAAGTCGCTTATCCAAAAAGGGATGAAGTTCAAACAGATCGATCAGCTCGGCGTCGTCGCCTTTGCCGCCATTCAGGTCTTTGACCATGGCAATCAATTCTTTGACTCTCAGGTTATCCGGAAAGCGGGCAATCTGCGGGAGGTAGGAAATCTTCTCCCTGTATTGCCATTCATTCCGAATATCTTTTCCCAGTACTTCAATGGAACCTTTATCCGGAATGACCATGCCTAAGATGGCCTTTATCAGGGTGGTCTTGCCAGATCCATTGGGGCCGAGAACCGCTACGATTCCCGGCTGGTCAAAGGAAAGCGAGAGATCCCTCAATACCTTGTTTTTTCCAAATGCTTTGTGAAGATGGCGTATCCTTATCATATCTGTTGAATGGTAGCTTGCTTTACTCGTCGCCTGCAAGGGCTGCCCGGCGCTTATTTTAAGACCTTCCAGTGGCCGGCGTTCCTGGAAAGCATTTTGTAAAACTGTCAAAATTAACGAGTTTTAGAATCTTTCCTTTTTTAATAAAAAACCTGAAGAAAGAAGATTGGACGTTGTTTTGTCGGAAGCCTCCTGGCTCAAATTCTCATGAGTTGGTCGGCTCATGGACATCAAAGGGCGGTTGTCCACCACGTTTTCCGGAGTAAAGACGGGACTTACTTTTTCGGAGAAATTTAAAAAGTCTATAAACAAACTCCTGAGCAGCACCATCGCCTCCGGGGTTCTGGTAACCACATAGGAAAAAAGCTTCATCGGGCGGTGCGGCACGTCCCCTACCCCATCTCTGTCGAGGTCGTAGCCGGAGTAATCGCTCCAGAAATTGCCGTCAAAGGAATTGTCAAAGCCGGAAGTTTGCACGGCCAGGTCGAAGCTATTGGAGATAAAATTGTTCTCAGTCAAAGTGTTGTACTGGCAGCCTCCGGAAATTTTCAAAGCCCATCCATTTTGGGAAAAAAGGTTGTGCCGGTAGTTGATCCTGTTGGAAGTTTCGGCAAAAATCCCCGTCGTATTTTCCCGGAAGGTATTGTTCTCAATCTTTGAATCCTTGATATCTTTCAGCAAAAGGCCGTAAGAGGAAGGCCCCCAGTTTTTTTCAAAGACATTGTACTCCATGTCAATTTTGCTGGAATACATGACGGCCACTCCGGCGCCGTTGTCCCTGAAGGTATTGCTAAAATAGATGTCGTTATTGGAGAACATGAAGTGCAGGCCGTAGCGCACATTCCCTTCGCTGAGGTTTCCGTGCACGATGCTGTTGTCAGTGAATTCGAGGTAAATACCGTCCCTGTGCCTGATCGCCTGGTTATTTTTGACCAAAATATTTTTACAATACCACATGTGGATAGCGTTGCCCGAAGTGACCTCATTCACGGCATTGCTCTTGATGAAATTGTCTTCGACAATTCCATTTTTCGATTTTTCTAAATAGACGCCAAAGAAGGTGTTGAGCAGGCGGTTGTTTTTAATGTGGAATTCTTCTACTCGCTGGAGGTGGATACCGGCTTGGTCTCTAATGTAGCTGACGCCGACATTTTGGATTTGAAGCCCTTCGATATGCACCTGGTCGGCGGTGACAGTGAAGATTTCCCCGCTATCCTCTCCGTCAATGACGGGAAAATTCTGGCCGATGATGAATATGGGTTTATCTACGACAATATCTCTCTCGCGATATTCTCCTTCCTTGATCAACAGGGTGTCGCAGGGCCGCGTAAGCCTGATACCTTCTTTGACGGTAGTGACGGGGCAGGCCGGGCAGATTTCTATAATCTCCGCCCTGAGCGACAGCGCCGACAGGAAAAAAATAAAGAGAGACAAAAAGATTCTCATGCCTTAGTTTCTTTAAAATTCCTCGCCTCAATTGCGGCGGATTTCTTGTTTCAGTTCATTCCAATCGAACACTTGTCCGCCCATTTCTTCCTGCATCATATCTGCACTTTTGCGGGAGGCGTAGGCCGAAAGGAATGCGCCCATTGGGCTGGGCAGATTCTCAGAAATGAGGTAAAAAGATTGTCTGGCGTCCTGCCAGTCATCGGGATTCGTAAAATCCCGAACGAGGAAAAGCGAATAATCTTCTTCGTTTTTTTGCTCTAAGTAGTGAACCATACATTCTATGGCGTCGAACTTAAAGGCTTTTCCTTTGGCGGAAACCACTTCGGCGCAAAACGGCTTTTCGACAATCGTCATCTTGCAGTGGGCGCAGGCATCAGTCCCAAACTCAACAGCCTGGGGCGTCGGCGAACATGCTGCCAGTAAAAACAACAGCAGGAAAGCCGAAATCAAGTACTTCATTTTTTCTTAGATTTTATTTTGAGCCAGATAGCGGCAGGCCCCAGTACGAATGGCAAGGCAAGGAACGCTCCTCCAATATAGGGCCAGGACTTGGCGAGAAAGTTCAGCAATTTCTTATTCCCTATTAGGGGAGGCTGGTAGGCCATTCCCGGTACTTTAATAGGCGCCTCCGGGCTTAAGTCGTGACCGTAGTCGTATTCCCACAGGTAGAAGTCATACATACTGAGCGCGCACAAAATAGCCAAAATGGCCAACCACAGTATCCAAAGCTTGTGGTTGCCGGTCATGGCGAAAGCTATTCCGAGAACGGTCATGGCGATGATGACGATAGGGAAATATTTCAATTCGGGAATGGAATCGGGTTCGATGAATTTCATTCCTACATAGTGGTTCAGAAGGTTGATATTCTGAAGCGTGCTTTCACTGTCTCCCGTTATTTTATTAATCCATATATACATGGTGATACCTTCGGGATATTGGGGTGCAATCAATGTAATTTGCCACATTGGGAAAACAAATAACATCAAAAGGGAAACGGCGGCGAGGAAGAACAAAATTTTAGGAAGGAGTTTCATTTTCTCTTTATTTAGGTTTGCTTCCTGGGGATAAAAAACGGGGCAGTCCGGTTTAATTAACTTAAACATGAAAAAAAGGTGTCAACCAATACGCAGATTTAAAGATGGACTGCCCCGAAGATTTTCAGACAAGCTGACACCCTCTATGCGGTAATTCTTATCTTATTGAACCGGGTCGTCCTCACCCATGCTCCATTTCAAAGGAGTATTGGAGTTGGCCGGCGACACTCTGACATAACCCTGCATTTCCTGGTGCAGAGCCGAGCAGAAGTCAGTACAGTAAATTGGGAACACGCCTTCTTTCTTAGGCTCCCAAAAGAGGGTCTCGGTCTGGCCAGGCATCACGAGCAACTCGGCATTGTTGGCGCCCATGACGGCGAAGCCGTGCGGAACGTCCCAGTCCTGCTCTAAGTTGGTGACGTGGAAATAGACCTTGTCGCCTACGCGAACGCCTTCGATATTGTCGGGATTAAAGTGGCTCCGAATCGTCGTCAGATATATGCGCACCACATTTCCTTCCCGGACAACCCTTGCTTCCTTTTCTGTAAGGGCGGCATGTGGGTGCTTATTCTCACTGAGCCTGAAATATTGTTTGGATTTAATGCGGTCAGCGGGTATGGCCTGAGCGTAGTGAGGCTCGCCGATCGTCGGGAAGTCGAGGAGCAATTCCATTTTGTCCCCTTCGATGGAGTACAACTGAGCGCTCTGTGTCAGTTCAGGACCGGTCGGCAGGTAGCGGTCTTTGGTGATTTTATTCAAAGCCACCACGTACTTGCCCTGGGGCTTCATGGAGTTCCCGCCTGGAACCATCAGGTGACCCGTCGAGTAGAAGGCCGGTTGGCGATCGAGCACTTCCCATGTGCCCACTTTCCACTTCACAATTTCAGAAGAAATGAAGAAGCTGGTGTAGGCGTTGCCTTTGTCGTCAAACTCGGTGTGGAGAGGCCCGAGGCCCGGCTCTTTCACCACGCCGCCAACGACTGCATCGTAGCTAAGCACTGGGATGCCGTCATAGTCGCCGTCAAACGCCTTGTTGTCAATGGCCTTCAACATTTTGTCGAAGGAGTGAACCGTCAGGTCTGTGGAGAGCTTGCCATTGCAGACGATGTATTCTCCGGTCGGGTTGACGTCGATTCCGTGTGGAGATTTGGGAGTTGGAATCATGTAAACCAATCCGGGGCACTCTTCCGGGTTGAGCACCTTCACCGTCCGGATGGTCTGGGTCGTAGCCGAGTGCGTTTCGTCGTCGTATCTGTTCACAACGTGCTCACCTGGAATTTCATGGAATTTACCCTGAGCGATGTATTCCTCTGCTAATTTCCAGTTGACGGCGGCTACCATATCTTTATCGAGCTGGGAAGCATTCACTTCCAAGAGCGTATGGGCTTTTTCAGAGTTGTAAGAAGTAAAGAAGGCCCAGCCGTGGGATTTTCCTTTTCCGCAACTTGCCAGGTCGTAGTCAATGCCGGGCATGAGCACCTGAAATGCGATGTTCATGTGGCCGGTTTCCTTGTCCACTTTCACAAAGGAAAGGGCGGCTTTGAAGTTTTCGCCATAGCTATTAATGGGCACATCCTTCTGGGGAATCGGCACTGAGAAGCGGGTTCCCGCCACTAAGTATTCCGTGTTCATCGTCAGATAAGGCGAGGAGTGGTTTCCACCGGAGTTCGGAATTTCAATGATTTCCGCCGTTTCAAAGGTGGTCAGGTCAATGCGGGCAATCCGGGGCGTGTTATTTCCATTGATGAAAATCCAGCGGCCGTCGGTTTCGCCATTGGTTTGAGAAAGGTTGGGGTGGTGAGCGTCGTCCCAGGGGATAAATCCGTGGGTGGTGTTGAGCATCGGCTTGGTCTCTTCATTAAACCCGTAGCCTTTTTCAGGGTCAACTGAAAACACGGGAATTACTCTGAATAGACGGCCAGAAGGCAATCCGTAAACACTGAGTTGGCCGCTAAACCCGCCAGACATGAAAGCGTAAAACTCGTCGTGCTGGCCAGGGGCAACGTACACTTTAGAAGCAGCGCCACTGCTGAGCGCGCCGCCGCCGCCAGGTTGGGTACAGCTCGTCCCAATCATGGCAAGTAGCAACAATAGACTTGCTGGAAGAAGTAAGAAAGGCTTTAAACTAATTCTCATAATTGACAATTGACTTTATTAAAAAAAGGAGAATGAGGAAGGAAAGCGAATACCCCTCCTCTCCTCATTCTGGGTTCGTAAAACTCAAAGTGTTCTAAAATACTCAAGTACTGCGCGAGCCTCGTCTTCCGTCAGGTGCTGGTTGGCCATCGGAGACCCGTTGTATTCTTTCAATAGCGCTTTAGCGATGGGGTCTTCTTTGACCATCCGCTCTGGGTCTAAAATCATATTCATGACCCATTCCGGTCTGCGGCGTTCAAATATTCCCTGAGGCGCCGGGCCGATAAACTTTTGGGTGGGCTTGTGGCAAGCTGTACACATTTTGTCGTACACTTCCTTTCCTTTTTTTGCCAAAGCCTCGTCCACGTTTGGAGCTAAGACAATGTCTTCTGTGATTGGGCCAACGCCTCTGTTTTCCATTGGATCGATATCATCAGCTACCATTGATTGGGCGCTCCCTCCGGAGCCTGATGTGGATCCACCGTCGCCACCTCCGCAGCCGAAGGTGAAGAGCAGCGCTGTTACTGCGATTAGGTTGAACAATTTTGATTTCATGATGTATAAAAATTTTTGACAAAAAACCGGATAACTTTATCCGAATTCACGGCGCAAAGGTTGGCATTGTGGAGCATTTTCATGTATGATTTTAATCAGAAATACGCATGACTTTTATCACTTTTAAAAGAGGCATTAAAAGAAAATTCAGTTGAAATTTGTTGCGACTGGATGATATAGACAGAGTGGGAAATTATAAGGGTAAAAACCTCCGCAGTCAAGAGTTTTGCCAGTTTGCTCCTGAAAACTCTTAGCAACATTTCGGCATTATTATTAGAAG
>CAZXQI010000044.1:0-27629 GCA_964643005.1 uncultured Saprospiraceae bacterium
ACAGGATGATCGAGCAGCCTGTTTACCAGCACTTCCATATCGGTATAGTCAATCAGCCCCCGACTCTTTTTGTACTGGTCGTACTCGGCAATAGCCGCCTGCGCCAAATCGAACGTATTGTAAATGAACGACTTAATGTCTCCCCGAAAAGAGGAATGACGCAGATGTGTATTGGCAAACTCAGCTAAAGGCGCCAGGTCGTCCCTGCTCTTGACGGCCACCTTAATTTTTGAAATTTTGGCCCATTGCGACCAGGGAAGCTCCTGTCGGTTTTGAAGTTGCCGCTCTAATTCTTTCAAAACTTTGACAGCATCGGCGGTTGTCTTAGTGGTATCCCCATTGTTTTCAAGGCTGCTGAGGCTTGTCTCTATATGTTTCGCCAGAAGTGCGTTCCATTCTTCCTCCGGGCGCTCGTCTTCCTCGCCGAGGAAATTACAGAAAGCAGTAAAAGAGCGCTGCCTGCTGGTCTCAAAAGTCCCGGCAGAGAAGTCGTTGGCGCGGGCGACGGCAATCAAATCGTTGAGCATTCTTCTCCAGTCTGTTTTGGCATAACTGGCATCGTAGAATCCCAATCGGGTGGCGAGCTGTTCCATCTTCTCTGCCCGCTCGTGCGTGAGCGCCATGGCCAGCGACTGGTTAAACATGATTTGCTGGTCTTCTTCCGGGAGAATGTCCACCTGCGGAGAAACGCCGGCCTCGAAGGCAAAGCGCTTGAGCAGCTTTACGCCCAGACCGTGGACAGTGCCAATCAGCGCATTAGACAGGTCGTTGGCCTCCTGCGCCATGCCCATTTCCAGCATGGTGATTCGGACGCGCTCTAACAGCTCGGCGGCAGCTTTATTGGTGAAAGTGGTGGCGATGATTCCACCCGCCCGGATTTTGCCGGAGGAGAGAAGGCTCACCATCTCCTGCGTCAGGCAATAAGTTTTGCCCGAACCGGCTCCGGCAGATATTATTTTGAGGCTCATGTTCAGTTATTTTGACACAAAAAAGCGCAACTAATTCGCTGCGCCAAGTTAAGCAGCTTCAATCATTTGCTGCTTCCAGTATTATATTCTAATTTTGGCCGCAGAAAACTACTCGATTTTAGCTTCTGCAAATCATTGAAAATCAGTACTATCCACCAACCAAATCATAGACGGCTTCTGTCGTCAGCCGAAAATATGAACGGCTGCTGTCAGGGCTTTCTTTAATCCTTGTACTATGTCAAAATTAGATTATGTGACCATCGCCATTGTCGCAGCCTGCGTCCTGGCCATCGCTTTTTTGATTTATAAAATGACAGACCTGTTCCAGTCAAAAGATGGCAAAGACAAAATCGAAGTCGTCGCCGACACCGTCGAAACGGATGACGACGTTTACGACTACGAGATTGATTATGCAGACTCTACCGGAGCGACGACCACTGACGAGGCTCCGCAAACACAGACCGGCACAACAACTCCGGCCACTATCGGGCAGGCCGATAAAACGACAGCTACCGACAATTCAGCTTCCGCTTCCTCAACGAGTACCGTAAAAGTAAATCCTACCAACACTTATTCTTCCAATGGCAGGTTTCTGGTTATTGCCGGCACCTTCGAAAAAATGATAAATGCCGAGAGCCAGGCCAAAAACTTGAGAAAAAAAGGCTACCAATACGCCTCCGTAGAAATCTTCGACCGCGGAAAATTCTCCCTCATTCTCGTCGATCGCTTCACCAACATGGCTGAGGCAGAGAACCTGGCCAAAAAGCTGAAAGCGGACGGCGTGGAGTGTTACGTAAAAATGCAGGAGGGACAATAGGTCGCTCATCTGTCTGCGCCATAGTTCCAATGTAAAACCTCGGCAGCTTATTGCGACCAGGTATTGCCGCCTTTGGATAGGTTACTACGTAGAGATGGGAAGGCGCAAAGGCTGATGCGATGGACTGACGACGACAGGCGCTTTCCCATGGATAAAAAAATCAGAAGTGTTGATAAGCGATTTATTGGCCAGCCAGTATGGCGACGAGCTGGTTTGCTAACTAAGGTTTATTGAAACAGGCGCCTGAAAGTAGCAGAGAGATAAGAAGGTCTTTAAAAAGGAGAGGTGAATCGCTAAATGTCTTTATCAATTCGATAAATCAATTCAGGTTTGCTAATTGAACTCAGACTTTCAAACAGCTTTGATTAGATCCCGCCGATATGTCTTTCTGCCTGTGCCATCATTTATTCTTTTTTACAAAATCGCAGAAACCGTTTTCAGTTCCCAATTCTTCGAATTTTCCTCTTCTATTGTCTGCCATCGTGTATGTGCAGTTCTTACCACATTTTGCCAGCCTCCAAAATCTATCAAAAGAAAGCCTTGTCTCTCCCTGTGTTCCAAAACACAGAAATATAACCGACAAATTTGAAAGAAAACTTTAGGCGCCTGCGCACAGCAATATCCCCATTTTTTGTAATGGTGAAGACGCTGCCATGAGCGCGCCCCTTATAAATCTGCTGCAGTGGCCTGACTCTATACAGGGAACAGCCTCACTCCCCAAACACCCCATTCAGCAAATCATCTTCCACTAAATTCGGCAGCGTGACTACTAAGCCGGGTGTGCGCTCCATTTCCCGGCGGATGGCGAACATTGCTTCGTCGTTGCGCGCCCAACTGCGGCGGGCGATGCCGTTGTTCACGTCCCAGAAGAGCATGGACTTCAGGCGACGGGAGGCCTCCGGCGTGCCGTCGAGCACCATGCCGAAGCCGCCATTGATAACCTCTCCCCAGCCTACGCCTCCGCCATTGTGCAAACTGACCCAGGTGGCGCCCCGGAAGGAATCGCCGATGACGTTTTGCACGGCCATGTCGGCGGTGTAGCGGCTGCCGTCGTAGATATTGGAGGTTTCCCGAAAGGGAGAATCCGTGCCGCTGACGTCGTGATGATCCCGGCCCAGGACGACCGATCCGCTGATTTTGCCGCTGGCGATGGCCTCGTTAAAGGCCTGAGCGATTCGGATGCGGCCCTCAGCGTCGGCATATAGGATGCGAGATTTCGAGCCGACGATGGGGATGTCGCGGTCGGCATTTTTTATCCAGAGAATATTGTCGTTGAGCTGACCCTGGATTTCCGCGGGCGCCCCGACTTTGATTTCGCTCAAAACCTGATGGGCGATAGCGTCCGTCTTATCCAAATCTGCTTTTTTGCCGGAGCAGCAAACCCACCGGAAAGGCCCGAAGCCGTAATCGAAACACATAGGCCCCATGATATCCTCCACATAACTCGGATAGCGATAGAGATCCTTAGTCTGATCCTTCCAAATATCGGCGCCGGCGTGCCCCGCCTCTAATAAAAAGGCGTTGCCGTAATCCCAGAAATACATGCCCCGTTCAGTCATGGCGTTGACGGCGCGAACGTGACGGATGAGAGACGCTTTGACAGCCTCCATGAATGCGGGCTTATCTTTGGTTAGGAGTTCCTTTGCCTCCTCAAAAGTATAGCCGACGGGGCAGTAGCCGAGATCGTCAATATTGTGCAGGGAAGTCTGGTCGCTGCCAAGCTCTATTTTGGTTTTTTGCTGGACGAACTTTTCCCACAGATCCACGATGTTGCCGGCGTACACCAGGGCAATGGGGATTTTATTTTGGCGACACTCCTCTATCCTGTGAATCAGAGCGTCGAGATCCCTAAAGACATTTTCCCGAAGGATATAACCGTCGTCAATGCGCTGTTGGATGGTCTTATCATCCACTTCTGCCACCACGCCGACGGCGCCGGTGATGACTGCCGCTTTGGCCTGTGCGCCGGACATACCGCCCAGACCGCTGGTGACGAAAACCCTTCCGCGCAAATTATCCTTGCCGAGATTGTGTAGCCGTCCGGCATTGAGCAGGGTGATGGTCGTCCCGTGTACGATACCCTGCGGCCCGATGTACATAAACGAGCCGGCGGTCATCTGCCCGTACTGGGTGACGCCGAGGGCGTTGTATTTATTCCAGTCGTCTTTTGAGGAATGGTTGGGAATCATCATGCCATTGGTGACGACGACCCTGGGCGCCTCGCGATGAGAAGGAAAGATGCCGAGCGGATGGCCGGAATACAGGACGAGGGTTTGCTCGTCGCTCACTTCCGCTAAGTATTTCATTGTGAGCAGGTACTGCGCCCAGTTTTGGAAAACGGCGCCGTTGCCGCCGTAAGTGATGAGTTCGTGGGGGTGCTTCGCCACCTTCGGGTCGAGGTTGTTCTGGATCATCAGCATGATGGCCGCAGCCTGTTTGCTCCTGTGCGGATATTCGTTGACGGGTCGGGCGTACATGTCATAGTCCGGCCTAAAGCGGTGCATATAGATCCGCCCATAGCGCTCCAATTCCTCCCGAAATTCCGGAGCCAGTACTTTGTGATGTTTTGCCGGAAAATAGCGGAGCGCATTCCGCACGGCGAGTTTTTTTTCATTGGCTGTCAGCGTGGATTCTATCACCCGTCGGGGTGCGTGCGAGATGTTGGAATCGTAAGCTTTGACAGGAGGAAGCGTATCGGGTATGCCCTTGAGAATTGCATTTTGGAAGGAAGTTCGAGTATTCATTATATTTTTTAAAAGAACTGTCGGGTTGACTGCGTGATTCTTCGTGTCCCCGTGGTGAAAAAGAAAGCCAAAAATAGAAAAAAAATATGCTGAAACGTCCCTTCGGTTTTAGCGTAAAGACAAATACAGATACGCTTGGGTAGAAATTTTCGCTTTTATAGTTTAGATAGATTCTTTACTTTAAAAAATTTATAGGTACATTTGAACCGCATGAATTTATCCTTTCACTCACACAATCATCCGCATCATGTTCAAAAAACTGATTGAAATGTTCTCCGGTTTCTTTTCATCCCTTTTTGGAGGACGTAAAACTGAGCCGGCGCCGACAAAACCTACAGTTAAAACGCCTGAGCTTATTGAGGATGGCTCCGAAGTTCCCATTGATACTATAGTTACTGTGGCCATCAAAGAGGTTCCGATACTTCCCAATCAGTTGGGCGACGAGGACAAAAAGAAGGCTTTTGACGACTTAAAAGCTGAGCAACCCAAAAAAGAAGAGGAAGGCCCCGCCGCTCCAAAAACAGATGCACCCAAGGTTATTACGCCTGTCGCTCCCTCTGATTCTCCTGGCC
Organism: uncultured Saprospiraceae bacterium; assembly: GCA_964643005.1. Lineage (GTDB taxonomy): Bacteria > Bacteroidota > Bacteroidia > Chitinophagales > Saprospiraceae > UBA6168. The sequence goes on from CAZXQI010000044.1 coordinate 5,102, forward strand.
CGGCTCATCCTTCCGCACCCGATACGCCCGGAACGCCGCCTACCTTTCAACCGCGCTATCTCTGGTGCCTGGATAATGGACACGGAAAACTACAGGCAGGGAAGCGCTCCCCAGTTTATAAAAATGAAAAAGGAGAGGATATCCAGTTTTTGGAGTATGAGTTCAATCGGGATGTAGTGGAGCGCATCATGAAGGGATTGGATAAAATAGGCGTCCAATACTACGACGTCGTGCCGGATTTCAACGAGGTGGGCAGCTTTTTGGTGGAACGGGTTGACCGCGCGAACAGCAAAAAATCAGACCTTGAAAAAATTTATATCTCCGTCCATTCCAACGCCGCCCCCGTAGCCAATGAGAATTCCTGGGGCGATGACAGTATCAGCGGTATAGAAACCTGGTTTTTTCAAAACAGCAAAAGAGGAGAGAAAATAGCCTCTTATTTTCAAAATGAATTGATCAAGAAAACGGGTATGAAAAACCGCAACCTGAAAGCGACTAGCTCCTTGTATGTTTTGAAAAATACTTCCATGTCTGCCGTCCTCACAGAAAATGGTTTTTACAATAATAAAAAGGAAGTCAAGGAATTGATGAAACCGGAAATTCGGCAGCAAATTGCCGAGGCGCATGTTGCGGCAATTTTGGAAATTGAGAAGAACGGATTGTGACAGGGTAGGCTCCCTATACCTGTTTTATCTGTTTCAAACCGGCCTTTTACTAACTGACGACAAAGAACCGACAGTATCCTTACAATTTCATAGATTTTTCCCCTTCTTTCATTGAATTTTTTCCTGTGGAAAAGAGCGTAGCTGCACTTTTACACCACTTTTTTTATTTTAAAAAAATCAATTATGAAATTCATTTTAAAAACATGGGTCTTCGCTTTGTGTATGTTAGCGGGCGCCCTGAGCCTGCAGGCGCAATATGGCGGCGGTGGATTTGATCCGGTTAAAATGGCCGAAAGAACTACCCGGACAATGACCGACAGCCTTTCCCTATCTACCAGACAGACGGAGAAAGTCGGCGAAATCAATCTGAAATATGCCAAACTATTGCAGCAGGCGCGCGATAAAAATACCGGTGGCGACTGGGAATCCATGCGCGCCGCCATGACGACCATGCGCCAGGAGCAGGGCAAAGAACTCCAGGCCGTATTGACCAGCTACCAGTGGGAGCGCTGGCAGAAAGTTCAGGAAACAATGTGGCAGGGAAGGGGAGACCGAAGCGGCAACAACAACAGACAGCCAAAAAAAGAAAAGAGCAAGCGGAGTTAATTATCCCTGATTTTGCCGATAGTGGAGGCGATAGCAACCCTCCCTTTTCTTTTTGTTGATGAAAAAAGACACACGTAAACCCAAGCAACACCTAATTTTAAAAATCATTTTATCATGTTGAAAAACATTTTTCTCGCTGTATTTATATTGACTACCACCATCCTCAGCGCTCAGTCCTACTCCATTCGGGGGAAGATTTTTGATGAAAAAAAAATGAGCCTACCGGGAGCTTATGTCATTTTACAACATCCCTGGGGCGAGGATATCACTGCCGTAGCGACCGACTTAGACGGAGGTTTTGAAATAAAAAATGTGGAAAAGGGCGGCTATGTAGTGAAAGTAACTTTTCTGGGCTACGAAGATTTACTCAAAGAAGTCACTATCGCTGATCAAAGCCTTAACCTCGGCAATTTGCAGCTCGCTCCAGGTTCTACGGTATTGCAGGAAGTGCAGGTCAAAGACAGAGTCCCACTGGGCAGGGTGGACGGCGATACGGTTTCCTTCAACGCCAATGCCTATAAGACCATGAAAGATGCCAGCGCTCAGGATTTGATTGAAAAAATTCCCACTGTCACCGTGGAAGGGGGACAGGTAAAAGCGCAGGGAGAAAATGTGCAACAGATATTAGTGGACGGCAAACCCTTTTTCGGCAATGACCCGACAGCCGCTTTGAAAAACCTGCCCGCAGAGGTAATTGACAAAGTTCAGGTTTTCGACCAGCAGAGCGAGCAGTCTCAGTTTACGGGATTCAACGACGGCGCCACCACAAAGACCATCAACATCGTCACCAAAAAGGGCATGAATACCGGCCAGTTTGGAAAGATTTATGCCGGCTATGGCTATCAAGACAAGTACCAAGCAGGCGGAAACATCAACGTATTCAATGGGGATCGCCGCATTTCCTTTATCGGCATGACCAACAACATCAACGTACAGAACTTCTCCTTTGACGACATACTCGGCATGATGGGCGGCGGCGGTGGTGGCCGGGGCGGCGGTGGAATGATGCGCGGCGGCGGCAGAGGCGGCGGCGCCGGTGATTTTATGGTGCGTTCCTCCGGCGGCGTAGCGACGACCCACGCCCTCGGCATCAACTACTCCGATCAGTGGGGCAAAAATATTGAAGCGACAGGGAGCTACTTCTTTAATCTCAGCAATAATACTTCCCTCAGCGAATTGAGCCGCCAGTATGTAGATGCAGAAGGCGTCGGCCCCATTTATGACGAAAATATGGAAGCGCACACGAGAAACATCAACCATCGGGCAAACCTCCGCCTTGAGTGGAAGATAGACTCCGCCAACTCCATCCTCTTCCGACCCAGGGTCACCTGGCAATCCAACATTGGCGATTCGGATCAGGAGGGTATAACCAACCAGGTCGGCCTCCTCCAAAATCAGTTGAGCAACCTGCTGAACACCAACTATACAGCCCTCAGCCTGAACAGCAGTCTGCTGTGGCGACACAGTTTTTCCAAAAAGGGGCGCACCTTCTCTATTGACGTTTCCAATGGTTATTCGCCCAAGAGAGGCGACAACGATTTGTTTGCTCAAAGTGAAATCTTTTTCCCCTTCCCCGATTTAGTGCTCACCAATCAGCAAGCTACCTTAGACGGCAACAACTGGAACATTTCTTCCAATTTGGAATACACCGAACCTGTCGGCCCAAACAGCCAGCTCTCCCTCAACTACAAAGCCAGTTGGCAGCAGGAGGAATCTGAAAAACTGACCTACGACTATTCAGATCTGACAGGAGATTACGATCTGCAAAATATCTTTTTGAGCAATGTCTTTTCCAACGATTATTACACCCGGCAGGCCGGGGCGGGGTACAATTACAGCAAGGGGAAGGATTTCAACTTTACGGCCAGGACTAACTTCCAATGGTCAAAACTGATCAACGACCAGACCTTTCCCAGAGATCAGACTTTTGAACATACCTACCGCAACCTGCTGCCATCCGCCATGCTGCGATACAACCTAAGCCCCCAAAGCAACATCCGCTTGTCGTATCGCACCAATACTCAGTTGCCTTCTATCAACCAGCTTCAAAATGTGGTGGACAACTCCAACCCGCTACAGTTGTCCACGGGAAACCCCAACCTGAAGCAAAGTTATCAGCACAACATTTTCCTCCGTTTCCAGAATACCAACGTGGAAAAATCAACCGTCTTTTTTGCAATGGTGGGCGGAGGCGTAACCAACGACTACATCGGTACCAGCACCTACTTCGCCAATGCCGATTCGCCGATATTCGACAGCCTTCAGGTGCAGCCTGGGGCGCAAATCTCCCTGCCGGTCAACCTCAACGGATACAGCAACATCCGCTCTTTCATCACCTATGGTATTCCTTTGAAATTCATCAAATCCAACCTGAACCTCAATCTGTCTTACAACTACTCCCGCACCCCGGGTATGTTGAACGAGCAGCAGAATTTTGCCAATAACAACAATTTCGGAGCAGGCTTCACCTTCGCCAGCAATATCAGCGACAAAGTGGACTTTACCCTGTCAACCCGTCCGAGCTTCAACTACGTGACCAATACCCTGCAAACGAGGAGCAATACGAACTACTTTAGCGAAAGTACCAGCCTGCGATTCAACTGGATTATCTTAGATGGCTTCGTCCTGCGCACCGACCTGACCCACAGACTCAACTCCGGCCTTTCCAAAGATTTTGACCAGAGCTACTGGCTTTGGAACCTCGCCATCGGCAAAAAGCTCTTCAAAAATGAGCGGGGGGAAATCTCTCTGGCCGTCAACGACCTCCTGGGACAAAACAGAAGCATTGGCCGAACCGTCACAGAAACCTACATCGAAGACAACTGGACCAATGCCCTGCAGCGATTCGTGATGCTGAGTTTTACCTACAATCTGAGGAATTTCCGGGTAGGACAGGAAGAACCGGAAATGCCCATGAACCGCCCTCCTATGATGTGGGGCCCTCCAGGACATTGAAATTTTTTATTAAAAAAGGGGATAACTTAGCTGAATGCGATTTTCCAACGACTTTCGCATAATTATCCTTACTCCTGAAATTCTCCAAAAAGGAATTTCAGGAGTACCTCCCCGAGGGAAAATTTCAATGTATTTTTCTATGTCTCTCACCGATATCTCAAGAGAAGAATGGCAGGTCATTGCTGCGCTGGCTTGCGCACTGTTTGGTTTTCTCGCCTATCATTTTTCAACTGCCTATCCGTCGAACCGAAGCGAAAGGCTCATCAGTGGACTGACTGACAATACGCGGATCATCCTCTTGCAGCGATTGAAGGGCGCACTTTTTCTGGGCGCCTTACCTCTCCTATTTATTTTTTTAATAAAAATAGTTGACGGAGCTGAATTGGGCTTGGGTTTCGGAAATTTTAAAAAAACGCTGTTCTGGTTGGGCGCTCTGGGGGCGCCGATTCTGGCGGTGAATTTTTTTCAATCCAAAAAGCCTCTCAACCAGGCCATGTATCCTCAGATGCGTTTGCGGGAATGGATGCCTAAGTTGCTACTTATCAGCGGATTGAGCTGGGCGCTATACCTTCTCGCCTATGAGATACTGTTTCGGGGAATCCTCCTGCTACCGGTGGCTGCCGTCCTCGGATGGCCGGTGGCTATCGTACTGAATATGGCCTTCTATGCGCTGGCGCACCTGCCGAAAGGATTGACTGAAACCCTGGCGGCCATTCCTTTTGGTCTGATACTATGCCTGATAACCGCTTCGACCGGAAGTATTTGGGCGGCGTTTTTTCTCCACCTGGTCTTGGCGCTCAGCAACGAGTGGTTCTCTATTTACCGCCACCCTGAAATGAGTTTTGTAATAAAAGAAGGAAGATGAAGATTCTCGTCACAGGCGCCACCGGCTTTGTGGGGCAGGCAGTAGTCCATCTCCTGGCAGAGGAAGGCCAGGCGGAAATTAACGCGCTGGTGCGGGCGCCCGAACAGGCGAGGCTCATGCTGCCGGCTGCTGCCCGCTTATTCCAGGGCGACATCGGCGATGAGTCGGCGGTGGCGGCTGCGATGGAAGGATGCGAATTCGTCTTCCACCTTGCAGCCTTGACGAAACCCTGGGCAAAAGACGACAGCCTGTTTTATCAGGTTAATGTTGAAGGTACCCGGACAGTGATGAACGCCGCCCTGCAAGCCGGGGTCAGAAGGGTAGTAGTCACCTCCACAGCCGGGGTGATGGGAGCGGCAAAAGCAGGAGTCAGTTTAGTCAATGAAGAGAGCAACCCCCAACCCGAACTTATTTCCATTTATGATAAAACTAAAAAAGAGGCCGAAGACCTCTCACTGTCCTTTCTTTCAAAAGGCCTCGAAGTCGTCATAGTCAACCCGACGCGCATCTACGGCCCGGGAGTGGACAGGGAAAGCAATTCCGTAACCAGACTGCTGCGGCAGTTTTCACAGGGCAGGTGGCGCATCATCCCGGGCGACGGGAGTAGCATAGGCAATTACGTCTTCATCGAGGATGTTGCCCGCGGACACCTGTTGGCGATGGAACGGGGCGGCTCGGGAGAGCGCTATATTCTCGGTGGAGAAAACGCCTCCTACAATGAGTTTTTTGCATACCTGCGGGAAGCGACCGGCAGCCGTCACCGGCTCTTTCACGCCCCTTTAAAACCCATTGGTTATTTTGTAAAAATGGATGCTTTCCTGGCGCGCATCATGGGGCGGGCGCCCCTCTTATCGCCCGACTATTTTAAAAAACTCAGCCTCAACTGGCCCATTGATACCGCCAAAGCCGAAAGGGAAATTGGCTATGCGCATATCCCCCTCAAAGAAGGCCTGGCCATCACCTACCGCTGGCTGAAAGAAAAAGAAGGATGATTTTTTAGAACGATTTAGAATCCTCCACAGGAGGCAAGCCAGAAGAAACTTCCCTTTTGAGAGATTTATTCGCAGAAAAAGACTCGAAGTAAATTCGGATAGACTTCCCCTTTGGTAAAAAGCTTCTGCGGGTTTCCCCCTTATTGATACTTTTTTTTAAAAAAATAAAATGGACGGCGAGGGAAAATGTGGAACGCCACTAAGACCTAAGCGTAGTATTAAAAAGCCGTTTTACAAATGGCTTAAATTGGCTGAAATTTTGCACCTTTACCGGTCTGAATATCAGAGGCAAAAGAGTTCTATTGCATCATTTTTTTGTTTCCCTGATTTTGTTTTCTTTAATCCGATTAAATATCCCGTGAATGAGTACGACCATCAACCGCATTACAGCAATCTTTGGCCTGATTGCATTCTTTCAGTTCAGCCTTCTGGCGCAAACCCTTCCTCCCGTTATTCCTTCCTTTCAGATTTTTCCAAAGGAGAATAGTGTAAGCCCCTCAGAATCAGGGATTTTGACGCCGGGCGCACAGGAGTTTTTAAGCCCTGCATTTTCCGAATCGGGCAATTATCCCAGTTGTGGATTTGACGAGATGAATGAACTGCGCGGCCAGGCAGACCCGGCCTTTGCCAAAGAGTTGAAAAAGTATTTGGAGGAAGTCGTACCCGCCCTGGCGGCCTCGGGTGAAAAGGGCGCTGTCAATCCCCTGATGACCATATCCATCGTCGTACACGTCATTCACAACGGAGAACCTGTAGGTCTGGGCGCCAACCTTTCCGATGCGCAGATTTACGCCCAGATAGCTGTTTTGAATAAAGACTTTGCGGCCCTCAATGCTTCTTTTGATAAGACGCCTTCCAAATGGAAAGGAGTGGCCGGGATTCCCAATATAGAGTTTTGTCCCGCCTCGGTGGATCCATTCGGCAACCCGACCAATGGCATTACCCGCCACAACTTAGAAATCACCGGCACTTCCTGGAGCAACAACAATATCAATTCTTCTATCAAACCGGCTACCAAATGGGATCCCCTCCGCTATTTTAATGTGTATGTGCTGGGTATTCCGGGCACCACGGAAGCCGGCGGGGTAGTGGGCTACTCCAATTATCCGTCGCCGGGGCTAATCGGCGCCGACCAGGACGGCGTCGTGATTGACTATCGCTGGTTTGGGGCGCCGGGTTATCCGACCTCCGGCTGGAAAGCGCTCGTGCATGAAACGGGGCATTACCTCGGCCTTCCCCATACTTTTCAGGGCAACTCCTGCTCTCAGGATGACGGCATTGAGGACACTCCGAATATTGAAAAAGCTACCCGCGAACTGGCGACTCTGGACTGCGCCAATGGCTACCCTCCGGGGCCGGTTTCATGTGGGAACGAGCACCTCTACGTCAATTTTATGGATTACGTAGTGGAAAATTGCTACACCTCCTTTACCGCTCAACAGGCCAATGTCATGAGGGCTGTGTTGAATGGAACCTCCCAGGGTTTCAATTATGGCAGCCGCAACCAATTGATTTTGAGCGCTCCCACGCAATGCAATATCCCGGCGAACGATGCTGGAATCGTCAATATCCTCGCTCCTGCCCAGACCACCTGCACGCCTGATACGCTCCAGCCGATTGTCACCCTCCGCAATTTTGGGACGACTGACTTAAGCTCGGCATCCATCGTTTCAAAAGTCAATAATACAGTGGTGGACACTTTTTTCTGGCAGGGCAACCTGATATCTGGTGAAAATGCAGACGTGGTTCTTCCGGCCTACCAGGCGCCCAACGAGTCTTATTCGCTCAGCTTTTACACCCTTCTGCCCAATGGCGCAGAGGATGAAAATGTGCATAACGACTCCATTTCCGGAGGGTTCTACACCTACCTGGCCATCCCTACGCCCTTAAAAGAAGACTTTGAAAATGATACAGCCTTGCCGACCAATAGCGGATTTTTTAGTTTCAATCCCAATGAAGATCCTTTTGAATGGGAACTGAGTTCGGAGGCCTCGGCCTGGGGGCAGGGTACGAAATCAGTCGTTTTTGACAACTACGCCGGGGATGCGGAAAGCAATCCCTTCGGCACCCTTGACGCCCTGATTAGCCGACATTTTGACTTATCAAAAAATACGGGAACGGAGTTGAAGTTTGACGTGGCGTATGCGCCTTTCGACGATTTCCTTTCGGATACCCTGTTCGTCCTGACGGCCACAGACTGTAGCCAGGATTTCAACCAGATAGTTTACAAAAAGGGAGGCGACCAGTTGTCAACCGCCCCCTGGACGGAAGAACCTTTCGTCCCAACGGCTACCCAGTGGAGAACTGAAACCATCGACCTCAGCGCTTACGATGGAATGGACGATGTGGCCGTAGCTTTCGTCAATGTATCCCGCTGGGGCAATCGCATATATTTAGACAATATTCAATTGGGCGTAGCCTGCAACTCGCTGAGCTATTCCTGGGATCTCATTCCAACCAGTTGCAATCTTCAGCCAGGCGACCCCTGCGACGGCAGCGCCACCATCAAGGTAGCCAACCACAACGGTGGATTGAGTTACCAATGGGAGGGATGGCCGGGTCACAACCTGCCGACCATTTATCAGCTATGCCCCGGCGCCATTTCCGTGACCGTAACGGATGCTTTCGGATGTACGCTGACCGCTGCTACCAGCATTGTCCAGTCCCCGGCGCCCATTCTAAATATGACGACCACGGCGGAGACAGCCTACAATGCCGCCGATGGAACCGCAACCACAACGGTTTCAAATGGAAGCGCTCCGTACAGCTATTTCTGGAGCAATGGGCAGCAGGAACTCAACAGCGATCAAAATACCTCTACCATCACTGGCCTGACGCCCGGCAATTATCAGGCGACGGTGACAGATGCGAGCGGATGCGAAGGCGTAGCCCAGGGAACGGTGACTTCCGTTTGCGGCAGCTTTTTAGCCGCAATTTCAGTGGCGAACGTCTCTTGCTATGGTGGCTCCAATGGCTCCGTTAACGCCTCTTCCATGAATGGGCAGGCGCCCTTTACTTATCTCTGGAACACTGGCGCAACGACCGCTCTTCTTCCTAATCAGGCTGCGGGAACCTATAGCGTTACAGTGACGGATGCCAATGGCTGTGAAGCCGCCCAGTCGGCGACCATCAACCAGCCGACCGCCATCGTACTGTCAGTTTCTTCTACGGATGAAACGGCGGTCAATGCCAATAACGGTACGGCGACGGCGACGGTTTCCGGCGGTACGCCCGGCTATTTCTTTTTATGGAGTAACGGCGCCAACACCGCAGCGATCAGCGGCCTGGCGCCAGGCGTTTACAGTCTGACCCTGACCGATAATGCCGGCTGTACCGCTTCGGCTTCCACGACCATACAGGCCTATTCCTGTGGAGGATTTTCCGCTTCTATGGCCACTGCGGATATTACCTGCCACAGTCAAAACAACGGGACGGCCACGGCGACGGCTATAGGGGGAGTTCTGCCCTATACCTATCAATGGAGCAACGGCCAAAACTCCCAGTCGGTGAACAGCCTGCTTCCGGGAAATGTGAGCGTTACCGTCACCGACGGCTTAGGCTGTTCTGTGGTTCTTTCGACTGTTATTGCCGAACCTCCCGCTCTGATTTTAGTGCTGACGCACACCGATGAAACTGGCGCCGGGCTGAACAATGGCGCCGCTATCTCCTCCGTCAGCGGCGGAGTCCCCCACCCAGACGGTGCTTATTCCTACAGTTGGAGCAATGGCGCCACAACGGCTTCCATTCAAAATCTGCCTCCTGACCAATACTCCCTGACCGTGACGGACGCCAATGGATGCACTGCCTCCGGCGTAGTTTTTATTGCTGCATTTAACTGCTTTTTGCAAATTGAACTGAGCGCTACGCCGGCTTCCTGTCCCGAGGCCGCCGATGGATTTGTGGAAGTAGCTTCGATTATCGGCGGATCCGGTCCTTTTGAATACCTGTGGTCGGATGGACAAACTTTCTTCCTGGCTTCCAATTTAGTAGCCGGGTCATATTCTATCACCGTGACCGACGGCACAGGCTGCACCGCTACCGGGACTGCCACCGTCGGCTCCACGGACAATACCAAACCGATAGCCCTGGCCAAAAATATTACCGCCTATCTCAATGAAAACGGCGTGGTTGTTCTGGATCCCTCAGAGCTGGACAATGGCAGTTATGACAATTGTGGGCAGTTGAATTTTGGACTCATTCCCGCCCAGTTCAATTGCGATAATCTCGGCGCCAACAGCGCGACGCTCGTGGTCAGCGACCTCAGCGGGAATTCCTCTACCGCCAATGTAATCGTCACGGTGGTGGATACCCTTGCGCCGGTAATTACCTGCCCGGCGGATACCGCTTATCTGAACTGCGTCTTCAGCTACCCTCCGGCCACGGCGACCGACAACTGTGGGAGCTTCACGCTGTCGCTCCTGAGTGGCATCGCCAGTGGAGATGTATTCCCTGTCGGCGCCACTGAAATTGCCTGGAAAGCTGTAGATGCCAGTGGGAATGAATCCTTCTGCACTACTTTAATCGAGGTGATTTCCGACCTGGAAATAGGATATGATTTGACGGAGCCTTCCTGCTTTGGCGACAGCGACGGTTCTATTGACCTGACGGTTAGCGGGGGGCAATCTCCGTATCAAATACTTTGGAGCAGCCTGGGCTCGGAAAACTTAGCTGCCGGTCAATACGGCGTGACCGTCACCGATGCCGGCCAATGCTCGGTGGAAGAGACAATAGAATTGACCCAGCCGGAGGCTCTTGAATTCCATCTGCTCGGAACGACTCCTGCCGGCGACGGACTGCCCAATGGAACCATTGATTTTAATATCAGCGGTGGAACTCCGCCTTACGAAACCGCCTGGACTTTGAACGGCAACCCGACCCCGAATTTCAATCCCCTGGCTGCATCGCCTGGCGCCTACCAGGCGCTTGTCACGGACGCCAAAGGCTGCTCTGTACAGTCTGAGCTTATCTTAGTGGACAATATTGACGCCGCCAATGAAGCCCTGGAGCATTTGCAATTCAGGCTGTTCCCAAATCCAAACTCCGGCGCCTTCTGGCTGGAATTTGAATCGCCCCGGCGCCAGGCCGCAGACATTTCCGTTTTGGATTTGACAGGCCGCCCCATTTATCAGATTAAAGAAAAATGGATGAGCCGCCAACCCAAACGCATTGAACTTCAGGGGGTCGCCCCTGGAGTTTACTGGGTAAAAATCCTTTCTGGCGGAAATGCCGTCTGGCGGAAGTTAGTGGTGATTCAGTAGAAATTTTTTTAAAAAAATATTTATACTAAAGAAGAATTTAAATCCGAGGCATGCCCGAAAGGTCGGGCATGCCGTCTTCGCTTACCTGCTGTAAACCCTGCTCCGTAGAGAAATAGCTCTGACCAAAATAATTTGTTTCAAAAATCTGTATTGCCGACCCAGGCGGGTCTGTAGCTGTTTATTTGTCCCCGACAATCAATTTTACTCTTTTTTTGAAAAATACAGTTTCAGGGTATAGGTAGAATTTTACCTTTGGCGCTGTTCCTTCCATTTTTTTAAAAAGAATAGTATGAAAAAGCTGATACTGACAGCCTTAACGGGGCTGTTCTTTTTTTTGAGTGCGCCGGCTCAGCAACTCGATCGCGTGCTGGGAGACATCATCGTGCAAATGAATCACAACAAGGACGTTCACAAACTTGAGCGTTCTCTCCAAACCTTTCAGGCTAAGCCGACCCAATTAAGGGTTGAACGGGAGCTCTCTTCTCCATTGAGGATCTGGCTTTTGTCCTTTGATTTTACGACGATTGACGAAACGGCTTTGTTGTATGAAATTCGACGCCATCCGGACGTGCAGGAGGCGCAGTTGAATCACCTCATCCACGAGCGGGAGACAACCCCCGACGACCCCATGTTTGGGCAGCAATGGCAGTGGGTGAATACGGGTCAGAATGGCGGCACGCCCGATGCGGATGTGGACGCCGACCTGGCTTGGGATATCACCACCGGCGGAACCACCGCAATAGGACAGGAGATCGTCGTTTGCATCGTGGAAGGGGGGAATCTGAACCACCCCGATCTGAAAGACAATATCTGGGTCAACCAGGCGGAGATTCCCGGCAATGGTATTGACGACGACGGCAACGGATACGTGGACGACTACAAAGGCTGGAATACGCCCGCCGGCAACGGCAACATACCTTCCGAAAGCCACGGTACTACCGTTGGAGGAATGATCGGCGCCAAAGGCAATAACGGCCTGATGGTGACGGGTATCAACTGGGACATAAAATTGATGTACGTCGCTTATGGCAGCGCCAATGAAGCCAATGTCATTGCGGCCTATTCCTATCCCTATATCATGCGACGCATGTTTAATCAGAGCGGTGGGACTGAAGGCGCCTTTGTCGTCGCCACCAATTCTTCCTGGGGGATTGATAACGGCAAACCTGAAAACTCGCCCCTGTGGTGCGCCTTTTACGATTCGCTCGGCGTCGAGGGTATCCTGAGTTGCGGCTCCACCTCCAACAGCAATGTAAATATTGACGTGGTAGGCGATTTGCCGACCGCCTGCCCCAGCGAATACCTCATTTCTGTCACAGCTTCCAATAGGAATGACGTCCGCACTTTTTCCGGCTACGGCCTGATTAATGTTGACGTGGCGGCGCCGGGAGAGAACATCGTCAGCATTAGCCAGACGGGAGCGCCGACCACGACCAGTGGAACTTCTTTTGCCTCGCCCTTAACGGCGGGGATTATCGGCTTGCTATATTCGGCGCCATGTAGCAGCATTGGCGCACAGGCAATTGGCGACCCTGCCGGTACGGCTTTGCTGATACGGGACGCCCTTTTTGCAGGTGTGGATGTCAAGCCCAACTTAGTGACGGAAATCAAAACGGGCGGGCGCGTCAATGCCTTCAACAGCCTCATGATTTTGCAGCAATCCTGCGGCCCCTGCCCCAAACCCTATGGAATGACCCTGACGGAAGTGGTTGATACGACCGCCCTCCTCTCCTGGAAATCCACCGACTCCACCCTGACGACGAATCTGCGCTGGCGGTCGGTCGGCGACTCCGCCTGGATTTTGGTTGAAAATGCGGAAAGCCCTTTCCTTTTTACAGGATTATTGGCCTGCTCTGAATATGAATTTCAATTAGAAGATTTCTGCGCCGATACTACCAGCGGCGAAATGAATCCGTATATTTTCAAGACGGATGGTTGCTGCGAAGCTCCTGCGGAACTGACCGTAAGCTCTATCACCAAGACGGAGGCGGTGGCGAACTGGACGCCTGTCTATGCCGCCGGAAGCTATAATCTCCAACTCAGTTCCCCCGATACGACCATTTTGTTAGAGGGCTTAGTTGAAACGAGTTTTGATTTTATTGACTTAGAGGAATGCACGGAATACGTCCTTGCGGTTCAGACCGTCTGCGATACGGGACTGACGGATTTTTCCATCCCTGTAATATTCAAAACCTTCGGCTGTGGCGCCTGCAAGGATTTGACTTATTGCAATTCTTCTGCTTCCAATGTCGGAGAAGAATGGATTGCGGAGGTTAGTATTGGCCCCCTGAATAATTCCAGCGGCATGGATGATGGCTATGGAGATTATACAGGCGACCCGGTAGAACTGGAAACATACAATGCCTATCCCGTCCTGCTGACCCCCGGATTTATCGGCTCTTCCTTTCCCGAAGGCTGGGCGGTCTGGATAGACTACAATCAGGATGGAGATTTTAATGACCCTGGAGAAAAGGTATTTGACTCGGGAAGCCCAAAGACGGCTCCGGCCAGCGGTCAGATCGTCGTGCCAGGCGCCGCTTTGCCGGGTCTGACCAGGTTGAGGGTAGTGATGAGATTTAGCGCTTCTCCAGCCTCCTGCAATGCCTATAACTTTGGCGAAACAGAAGACTATTGCGTGGTCATCGTTCCCGGCCAGGCGCCCGATTGCCATGCTCCGGTGGGCTTGGAAGCTTATGATATAGGGTTCAATAATGCCGCCTTCCAATGGAATAAAGTCGGAGACGCCCAGAGCTATGAATTGCGCTACCGCATCGAGGGAAATGTAAACTGGTCTGCACTGACGGTCGGCGATACGACGAGGGCGGTCTCCAACCTTCAGGCATGCTCCGACTATGAAGTGCAGGTGAGAGCGCTCTGCCTGGGAGCGACAGGCGACTGGTCGAACCTGCTGAGCTTTTCGACGGACTGTTATCCTCCCTGCGAAAATATCCCCACAGGCCTGGATACTTCTGCCGTTTCTAAAAACTCTGTCCGCCTGCATTGGAATAGCGCAGAGAATGCGCTGAAATACAGGATAGGATATAGGAAGGCAGGCGCCCCGGGATATTCACTCATCCTGGCTCAGGATACGGCTTACGTGCTGAGCGGCCTGAGCGAGTGCACTGATTATCAGTTTATTGTGCGCTCTATATGCGTGGGAGAGGTAGAGAGTGAATCCTCCGATGTGTTTGATTTTAGAACGGAATGTACGGTGGGGACTGAAGATCTGGCTGGCAATTTGAGCGGGGTCGGCGTTTTCCCCAATCCCTTTAACAGCAAAATAACGGCGACTTTCAACCTGAGACTTCAGCAGGAGGTGTTCTTTGAGTTGTTCGATGCCCGCGGGCAGCGCATCAGCGCTTCCTCAGGTGTTTTTCCAGCTGGTGAAAATCGGTTTACCATGAATCCGACCCAAACGGGCGCCCTCCCTTCGGGAGTTTATTTATTAAAAATGGCGGTGGGAAATGGGTATGTAGTGCGGAAACTGATGAAAGAGCAGGCCTGGTAGAGCGGGAAAAGGATATCTGAAAACTGGCGGGAAGGGCGTTCACTGAAACGTCTCTTTGCCTGTTTAAGTCATTGGAACCTGAGCCAGTTCCCATAGATGGTTTTCACAGATGGGAAATCAACCCGAATTTGCGGCGAACTTTCCATCTCTTAAAATTAGAAGCGCACAAAAAAAAGAACGGTCGCTGTGACCGTTCCGAAAGTCTCGTGAAAAAAATGAATTAATCTTGTGGTAGCGGGGTAGGGACTGAGCTTATTGCGATTGTTTCTTTACCTGCTGTTCTAAGAAGTTCTTTTTTTGAAAGAAGCGCTTCTTTTGCTTTGCCTGGTATTTGGAAGACTTCTTCCGCTTGCTCAGCTTTTTATTTTTTTGCTTATCCGATTTTTGGAGATGCTCCTTAAACGCCTCGTATTTTTCATCGAAGTCGAGGCCGTATTTATCGGTCAGGTTGACGGAGATGGTCAGCCCGCCGAAAAAGTACCAGTCTTTGTTTGAGGCGTCGCCGCGGATTTTGCCCACCGGATTCTCGCCAAATTTTTCGGATACTTCAGGGCTGCGATAGGCGAGCGCCGCCGTTGTCGGCGCGCTTCTCCTCATCTCGTAAATGTCGGGATAGTAAGTGCTTACGTCGTCGAGATAGTCCGTAAACGTTTTCCTGGCGCCGACTTCCAGGCCGAAATTGACCTTGTAAGAAAGGTTAAACTTCAGACCCAGGCCAAAAGGAACGGCAAGCGTGTAACGGCTGTATCGCTTTCCTTCAGTGTGTAGCGGTTGGAGATCGTACCAGGTTCCCCTCATTTCAGCTTCTGGATTGAAATGCGTAAGCCCTAATCCGGCGAAGAAATACGGCACGCTCGTTTTCGTATCCCGAATATTGAAAGCTGAAAAATTCACCTCGCCCGTGAGCGCCATCTCCAGAATATTAGACCGGAAGCTAAGGTTGCGTTCCCGCTCGCCGGCTATCCTGGAATAGGCGTCGCTACCGCTGATCATCCCCTTTGTGAGCGAGCCTTTTAGAGAAAGGTATTTGGTAGCGTTGTAGCGGCCAAAAACGCCCGTTGCGGTATGCAGACCCTCTGTCTTCATCCTTTGCCCGCTCAAATCTCCGGCGTAATTTGCGCCGCCGAGATAGGCTCCAACTTCAAAATATTGCGAATATGCACAAATTGAAAACAGGAGGGCGCAAAGAAGTAAGATGTAGCTTTTCATGACTTAGTAACTCGGTTGGGTGAAAAGTGAAGTAGTTTCCCTGAGCCGCTTATTATAAAAAATGATTATGCAAATTTAAGGCCAAAATATTTATAAAAATTTAAATGTGATTGACGGGCATTGACTTTGGCAGGCTAAACTCACCCGCTATTTTTTTAAAAAATAAAAAAAACTACCCTGACGAACTAAGGGCGGATATTTTTAAAATAATTTTAAAAATGAATGGCCGGCGGAGAAATTTTACCCTTCGCCTCTTTTGATTAGCGGTCGGGAGCGCTAAATCTGAAAGCGTTTGACCTAACTTTGCCCGCCATTATACTCATCCCGTTTTTTAAACTTCTGATCATGCATTATTTCCGTTTTCTCTTTTTGGCCTCTTGTGCCATCGCTTTATTATTTGCCTGTAAAAATGGAGAAACGGATGAGACTCCTCAGTCCCCAAAAGAAGAACCGCTTTTCGAATTGCTGCCTCCTGAGAAGACGGGAATCCATTTTTCCAACCGCATCACGGAGACCTTTCAAAACAGTATCCTGAACAATTCCTACCTTTATAATGGCGGCGGAGTGGCCATTATTGACGTCAACAATGACGGCCTGCCCGACCTCTATTTTTCGGCCACGCAGGAGCCTAACCGCCTTTTTTTGAACAAGGGAAATCTGCAATTTGAAGATATTACAGAGCGCGCCGGCGTGGCCGCCGCAGAGGGTACTAAAACCGGCGTGACCGTGGTAGATATCAATGCCGACGGATTTCAGGATATCTATGTCTGTCGTTCGGGAATGGTTCCAGGCCCGGAACGAGCCAACCTCCTCTTCATCAACAACGGAGATTTGACCTTTACGGAGAGCGCCGCCCAATACGGAGTGGACGACCAATCTGCTTCCAACCACGCCAACTTTTTTGACTATGACCTCGACGGCGATTTAGACCTGTACATTTTAAACCACCCCGTTGATTTCCAAAATGTCAACCGGATTCAGGTGGAGGATATCAATGGAAAAATCGTCCGCAAAATGGACCCCATCGAAGAATGGGACTCGGACAGGCTGCTGCGCAACGAAGGCAATGGGAAATTTACCGACGTCACCGCCCAAGCTGGCATCCTCAATCGCGCCTGGGGGCTTAGCGCCACCGTTACCGATTTCAATGGAGACGGCTACCCCGATATATTCGTCGGGAACGACTACATCGAACCCGACTATTTATACATTAATAATAAAAATGGAACTTTTTCGGTGCAGACGGAGCGCTTCTTCCGGCACACCAGCAACCACACGATGGGCGTGGACATTGCAGACCTGAACAACGACGGCCTGGTGGATATAGTGGCATTGGACATGATTGCCGAGGACAACCAGCGGCAAAAGGAATTGATGACCACCATGCTCCTGGACCGCTACAACAACCTCCTGCGTTTTGGCTATGGGCATCAGTTCATGCGCAATACCCTGCAACTCAATACCGGCGCTGCACCCGGCAGGGGCGACACCTTCAGCGAAATTGGCGTTCTGGCGGGGATTTCAAACACGGACTGGAGCTGGAGTCCTCTGCTGGCCGACTTCGACAACGACGGCCTCAAAGATTTGTTCGTGACCAATGGCTACCGCCGCGACGTCTCCGACCTCGACTACCTCACCTATACCATGGACTCCGTCCTCAAAACGGGCGGGCTGACGGCGGAGCGCTTTGAGACCGTTTACGACTACCTAAAACTCATTCCCTCCACGCCTCTCCTCAATTATATGTTTAAAAATGTGGACGGCCTGAATTTTAAAAACCTCGCTGCCGACTGGGGCATGGCTCAGCCTTCTTTTGCCACCGGCGCCGCTTATGCCGATTTAGACAATGACGGCGACCTCGATTTAGTGGTGAATCTGGTAGATGACAATGTGCTTTTTTATAATAATTTATCGATCGAAAAGGGTAGGGGAAACTGGCTCCAGGTCAAGCTGACCGGCAGCCCAAAAAACCCGGAAGGCACGGGAGCGCGACTCAGAATCACCTACGGCGACGGCCAAATTCAATACCAGGAAATGACCCCAACGCGGGGATTTTATTCCTCGACCGAACACTTGTTCCATTTCGGTTTGGGCGATGAAACCCAGGTGAGCAGCTTGGAAATCCAGTGGCCGCCTGACGGCAGGATTCAGGTTTTGAACGACCTGCCTGTCAACCGGCGACTACAACTAAAATACGCCGACGCTAAACCCGGCAAATGGCAGACGCCCGCATTGCCACCGGCTCTTTTTCATGAGACCCGCGCTACCGGCATTGAATTCCGCCATCGGGAAGACGACTTCATCGACTTCAACCGGGAGCGACTGATTCCGCATAAATTTTCAGACCGTGGACCCAAAATAGCCGTAGCCGACGTAAACGGAGACGGTTTGGAAGACTTCTTTATCGGCGCCGCCGGAGGCCAGGCGGGCGCTTTGTTTTTGCAGCAGGCCAATGGGCGCTTCCAACAAAGTGGGCAGGCCGTTTGGCAGGCAGACGCCGTTTACGAGGATATGGGCTGCGTCTTTTTTGATGCGGATGGGGACGGCGACCCCGACCTTTACGTGGTCAGCGGCGGTAGCGCTTACCAGGCCAATTCGCCTAACTACCAGGATCGCCTCTACCTCAACGATGGCAATGGCAATTTCACAAAAGCTCCGGAGGGCGTTCTTCCAACGATGAGGGCGAGCGGCTCCTGTGCGAGCGTCTTCGACTTTGACAAAGATGGCGACTTAGATATTTTCGTTGGAGGCCTGGTCGAGCCGGGAAGCTATCCGATGGCTCCCCAGACCTACCTGCTCCGCAATGACGGCGGGAATTTTACCGAAGTCTGCGCTGAGGTAGCTCCAGAGCTGCAGCGCATCGGGATGGTCAACGCCATGCTCTGGACAGACCTCGACGGCGACGGGGCGGAAGAACTCATCGTAGCGGGAGAATGGCTGCCCATATCCGTTTTTAAAATCGAAGCCGGAAAGCTGAAAAATGCCACCGCCAAGTTTGGCTTCGAAAACACCCAGGGCTGGTGGAACTGCCTAAAGGTCGCCGACCTCGACGGCGATGGCGACTTAGATTTGGTAGCCGGAAATCTTGGCCTGAATACCCGCCTGAAAGCCTCGCCAAAGGAACCTCTCCGCCTCGTCGCCAAAGATTTTGACGACAATGGCAGCCTCGACCCTGTTCTGGCTTATTACAACAATGGCAAGCTATACCCCCTCCCTATGCGCGACCTGATCATCAAACAATTGCCCTATCTGAAGAAAAAATTTGTCTATAACCGCGTGTATGGAAATGCCACTTTAGAGGAAGTTTTTTCAAAAAAAGAAATGGAAGGGGCGATACAATTGGAAGCCAAAATGTTCGCCACCGTCTGGTTTGAAAATCGAAATGGGAAGTTTGTCGCTCATCCACTGCCCACACAGGCGCAGTTTGCTCCCTGCAACCAGCTTCTCCTCGAGGACTTCGACGGCGACGGAAACACGGACATACTGCTGGTTGGCAACAGCTATTCTCCCGACGTGGAAACCGGTCGCTATGACGCCGGAAATGGTCTCCTCCTGAGCAACGACGGCAAAGGAAACTTCCAGCCTATCCCCAATCGCTATACTGGATTTTGGGCGACCAAAGCGGCGAGAGACCTGGCGCCAATCCGACTGGCAGACGGAGGCGCCCTCCTGCTGATCGCCAATAATAATGATGAAATGCAGGTAGTAGAAGTTAGATAGAAATTTCCTTCGGAAAAATTCTCCTTTGGAGGATTAGAAAGGATAATCGAACCTTCTTGGAAATTAGATGAAACCTGCGCCGCAGAAAATCCGTTTCACCCCAAATCATTTAAAAATTGAATAAAAATTTCCCAAAAGAGAATTTTAACTATTTGTCAAAATTCAAAAATCGAGTAACCCATGACTAAAAAAATTATCCTTCCATTAGTCCTCCTGGCTATTTTAATGACTGCCTGCACGCAGGACAAGCCTTCCGAATCCACCACAGCGCCGAATGAACAAAACAACGCTTCGATTTCCGACCAAACGATGACGCCGGTAGAGCAGTTGAGGTCGGTGGCGCTGGACGAAGGCGATTACGTCGGGAGAGTTAGGAATTCTTTTATCTCCCTTCAGGACGAGTACAATAAAGCGCAGGAGAAATTTCCTGAGCTGGGGAAGTCCACTGTTTTTGTGGACGACCGGTTTGTTTTACTGATAAAAAATGAAAAAGACGGAGAAGTCCTTGAAACCAAAGTGGATTTGCACAACCTCAATCCCGAAGACGGCGGCATGATGCTGGTTCCCGATCAGCATTTGGACGAGTTTCCCGGAATCAAAGTCTTTGCCTTGGACGGCAAGCCGGGCGTGCAGCATTTTAAAAATGGAAAATTGGAAAGTGAGGAGCGCTTTCTCGAAATATACCTCCCCGAGCGCAGCAATATCGAACGCATTGCTCCGGCGCTCTCCCAGGCTCTGATGATTGCTCACGGAAAGATTTAAAAGGAGTAAAAAGACTGAATGAATTTATCGGGTGATGGGAAATGGTTCCTGTTCACCCGATTCTTTTTGGATAGCCTGCAAGTAATTACAGACCCGTCTTGCATCCACTTTTTCGTCCGCCCCTTCTGCGGCTGCCCATAAGGCCGTTGTCAATAAAATTGTAAGTGATGGTAGCCCCCAGGATGAAATACCAGTCGTGGTTGGAGAGGTCTCCGCGCTGTGTTCCTGTGGGGATGATGGCCGGTTCTCTTCCGTTCAGCTCCCAAGAGCGATTGGCCAGCAGCGCAGTTAGTTCTCCCCGACCTGCCGCCAATTCGGGGTAGGAAACGTAAGTTCCGCCTACGTCGTCTAAGTAGTCCGTCAGGGTGAAGCGGGCGCCGAGTTCCACGCCGAGTGTGACTTTGTCGCTGAGCGCATATTTCAGACCGAGGCCGAAGGGAATGGCCAGACTGACTAAGGAATATTCTTCGCGCTCTGGAGAAAGCCCCTGTCCTTCCGTATTCAGGGGATGGAGGTTGACCCAGTTCCCTAAGTAGCGGGTGCGGGGGTTGTATTTAAAGACCGATACTCCTCCGAAGAGATATGGCGAAAATGGACGGTAGAGTGCGTAAGGTTCAAAACCTGGTATGTTTACTTCGCCCAGCAGGGAAAGCTCTAAGATGCTGGAACTAAAGCTCAAATTGCGCTGGCGGATGAATTCATCGTTTTTCACGTTAGCGTCCGCCCCTGAAACCGCCGTGTAATTCAGCCCCATCCGCAGCGCTAATTTGTCGTTGAAATTATAGCGCGCCAATACCCCAACTGCCGGTTTTGTCTCCCGCAGATAGACGGCGCCTGAATTCTTAGATAAATCTCCTAAATAGTTGGAGGCGCCGATTAGTATCCCCGCATCGAAATATTGCGCAAAGGAGAGGCCGGGCAGGATGGTGAGAGCGAGGCAAAAAAGGATGTTTTTCATGCTTGAATTTTTTTTTGAAAATGAGGGTCGGACTTAGAGTTTTTTTTTGAAAAAAAAATAATTAACGGAAATAAGGCGCTAAAACTTGTGCCATTTCCTGTTGAATTTCCAATGCAGCTTGCCTGGCCTTCTCCGCAAAATCCTCCCCATTGCCGGCGTAGATGATGCTGCGGGATGCGTTGACCAGCAGCCCCACCCGGCTGTTCAGGCCGTAGCGGCAGACGCCTTTCAGTTCGCCCCCCTGTGCGCCAATGCCAGGAACTAAGAGAAAATGCTCCGGCGCTATCTGGCGGATTTCTTCAAATTTTTCCGGATAAGTGGCGCCGGTTACGAACATGAGTTGATCGGGCGTAGCCCATTCCTGGGCTTTGCGCATCACCTTTTCGTAGAGCGGCTGCCCGTTTTCCTGCGGAGTCAGTTGGAAGTTATGGCTGCCCTTGTTGGAGGTCAGCGCCAATAGTATCACCCATTTTCCTTCAAATTCCAAAAAGGGCTTCACGCTATCTTCCCCCATGTAGGGCGCCACAGTGACGGCGTCGAAATCCATATTTTTAAAAAAACCGCACGCATACTGGTTCGAGGTATTCCCAATGTCCCCTCGTTTGGCGTCGGCGATGCTAAAGTGACTGTCAGGAATCAGTTCCCGCGTCTTTTCTAGTGTGCGCCAGCCTTTGCTCCCTCTGTTTTCATAAAAGGCGATATTGGGTTTGTAGGCCACGCACAGGTCTTGGGTAGCCTCGACGATCTGGCGGTTGAATTCAAAGACCGGATCTTCCGCTCCCAGCAAATGCGGCGGTATTCGCTCCAAAGAACTGTCGAGGCCGATGCACAAAAAGGATTTCTTGGCTAAGATTTGTTGAAAAAGTTCCTGGCGGGTCATATCGCTTATTTAGAGTGAATCATGCCTCTCGCCTGGCTCAGCAGGCGCCTGGTACATGAGTCAAAAAAGATGGTAGAATTTTGAAGGCAGGTTGTTAAGCATCCAAACCGTTGATAGCGTCCACCTTCCGGATGGATGGAATATTCGTTT
>CAZXQI010000045.1:0-14224 GCA_964643005.1 uncultured Saprospiraceae bacterium
ACTTTTTTCGATTTTTTTATTTCAAAACAGCACAAAATAGTGCCTTCAGCTCCTATCGTCAATAAAGACGACCCCACTTTGATGTTCACCAATGCAGGGATGAACCAATTCAAAGACTTTTTTCTCGGTACTCAGATTCCGGAATTTCGCCGAGTTGCAGATACGCAAAAATGCCTAAGGGTGAGCGGCAAGCACAACGACCTGGAAGAAGTTGGTAGAGATAGCTACCATCATACCATGTTCGAAATGCTGGGCAACTGGTCTTTCGGTGATTACTTTAAAAAAGAAGCCATCGCCTGGTCGTGGGAATTGCTGACAGAGGTGTTCAAACTCCCCAAAGATCGCCTCTACGCAACCGTTTTTGAAGGTAGCCCCGCCGAAGGTCTCGAGCCGGATGATGAATCAAGAGGATTCTGGCGGCAACTTCTGCCAGACAATCAAATCATTAATGGCAGTAAAAAGGATAATTTTTGGGAAATGGGCGATACAGGTCCATGCGGGCCTTGCACTGAGATCCACATTGACCTTCGACCTGACAAAGAGCGTGCCTCTCTCCCAGGCGAACAACTGGTCAATACCGACGACCCGCGGGTAATAGAAATCTGGAACAACGTCTTTATCCAATTCAATAGAAAAGCCGACGGCTCTCTCGAAGAATTGCCCGAAAAACACGTGGATACCGGCATGGGTTTCGAGCGCCTCGCCATGGTCATTCAGGGCAAAACAGCCACCTATGATACCGACCTCTTTACCCCCATTCTCCAGTTTGTCGAAAACGAAAGCGGCATAAAATACACCGGAAGCTACGCCTCCGGAGCCATGACCGATATCGCGATGCGCGTCGTGGCCGACCATATCAGAGCCATCAGCTTTGCCATTGCAGACGGACAACTTCCCAGCAACACGGGAGCAGGATACGTCATCCGCAGAATCCTGCGCCGGGCTGTGCGCTATTACTATTCCTTCTTAAATATAAAGGAGCCTTTCCTCTGCCGGATTGTAGGACTGCTGGCGGACTCTTTCGCAGATACATTCCCCGAACTGAAAGCGCAACAGGAGCAGATAGCGAAAATCATTCAGGGAGAAGAAAAGGCATTCCTCCACACCCTCGAAATGGGGCTTTCCCGTTTTGCCGGCCTGGAAGTAAAAGACAAGATCATTGACGGAGCAGACGCCTTCGAACTCTACGACACTTTCGGCTTCCCCATTGACCTCACCCGCCTCATGGCGGAGGAAAAAGGCTGGAGCGTGGACGAAGCGGGCTTCGACAAGGCAATGCAGGCGCAAAAGGAACGCGCCAGAGCCGCAGCGGCCAAAGAAACCGGCGACTGGATCGTGCTGCGCCAGGGAGAAAACGTGGAATTTGTGGGCTACGATCAGCTCCAAGTCCCCAGCGCGCTGGCGCTCCGCTACCGGACGGTCAAAACAAAAAAAGGCAACCAGTACCAGGTCGTATTGGATTACACGCCCTTTTATGCGGAAAGCGGCGGGCAGCATGGAGACGTCGGCGCCTTAGACTTCGGGGGCGAGATAATCAGGGTTGTGGACACGGTGAAAGAAAACGACCTTTCCGTACACTTCCTCGAAAAACTGCCGCAGGATTTGTCCGCGCAGGTAGTAGCGCGAGTGGACGCAGATAAGCGGCAGGCCACATCTAGCAATCACTCCGCCACCCACCTCATGCACGCCGCCCTCCATAAGATATTGGGAAATCACGCTTTGCAAAAAGGGCAGGACGTTGACGACCAGCGTTTGCGCTTCGACTTCTCTCATTTTCAGAAAGTTACGGATGAAGAACTCCGCAGCATTGAAGTCATGGTCAACGAATATATCCGCCGAAATATACCCCTCGAAGAAGACCGTCTCGTGCCCATAGAAGAAGCTAAAAAGATGGGCGCCACGATGCTCTTCGGCGAAAAATACGGCAAGTTCGTGCGGGTCATCACCTTTGATAAAGACTTTAGTCGCGAGTTTTGCGGGGGCACCCACGTACAGGCTACCGGCGAAATCGGCCTTTTCAAAATAATCAGCGAGAGTGCCGTGGCCGCCGGCATTCGCAGAATAGAAGCCGTGACCGCCGCCAACGCCGAGCGGTATTTCCTCTCTCAACTCGACCTGCTCAACGAAATCCGAAACATGCTGAAAGGCGCCCAGGATCCCGTCAAAGCGATCGCCGCCCTACAGGATGAATCGCGCAGCCTGAAAAAGCAGGTAGAAGAACTCGTCGCCGAACAGGTGCAGGCTTTCAAGGCTCAATTGAAGAGTCAGGTGTCGCAGGTCAAAGGTGTCAATTTCATCGCCGCCAGGCTCCCGCTTCAGGATGCAGGCGCTGCAAAAACACTGGCCTTCCAATTAGAAAATGAAATAAAAAACGCCTGCGTCGTCCTCGGAATCGAGGTAGAGGGAAAGCCGCAACTCATGGTAGCCGTCAGTCGGGAATTAACCGAAAACGGCAAAGGCCTTCACGCCGGAAATATCGTGCGGGAATTAGCCAAAGAAATCCAGGGAGGAGGAGGCGGTCAGCCCTTCTTTGCATCGGCAGGCGGCAAAGATGCCGCCGGATTGGACAGGGCTATTTCTAAAGCTAAAGAACTGATTTAAAGAACATTAGGGCTTCGGTCTCTGTCGGCGCAACGGAGCGCTGACAGGACTGATCTGCCACAGCCGTCTAACCTTTTGCAAGAGGCGACTTTTCCCGTTTGCGCTCATCGGGCTTTTTCAGTTCCTCGTCCACCTTCACTAAGTTGTTGATCATTCCATTGAAAATAAAGTAGTGCATGGGCAACATGGACAGCCAGTAAAGACGCCCCTTCAGGCCAATCGGGCGGTAAGTAGCCGTCTGGTGCAATTCCTGACGATCGCCCTTTCGCACGATCTTAAATTCTAACCAACCCTCTCCCGGCATCCGCATTTCGGAAAACAGCAGCAGTCGCCCTCCCTCGCGATCCGCTATGAGCACCCTCCAGAAATCGAGCGAGTCGCCGGCATTGATTTTATCTGCATTGGTGCGACCCCGGCGGAGACCTACGCCGCCGCCAATCCTATCAATATACCCCCTCGTTTTCCATAAAAAATCGGCGTAATACCAGCCCGTTCTGCCGCCGATATTCCAGACTTTATCCAGCACCTGCTCCACTTTGCCCGTGACGTCGCGTTTTTTAAAATCCTTGTTGCAGCCATAGGTCGGGACGGCGACATGCTCCATCAGTTCGGGAGTCGTGTCAAAGGAGCTGAACGCATCTCTCCAGCTACTGATAACGCTGTTTTGCTCGATACGCCTGAACGCCTCTTTCACCGCCGCCTGATAGGGAATCAGCTCTATGCCCAGATCCTGCGCTAAGGAATTATTGCGGCAAACGACGTGGACTTTCAGGCTCTCCACTAAATTGGCCGTGAGGCGGTAGGGCGTGGAGGAAATAAAAAATAGCCAGTAGGCCGAAATCTTTGGCGTCAGAATCGGCAGGGTATAAATATAGCGCTTCAAACCTCTCACTTCGGCAAACTGCAACAACATCTGTTTGTAGCTCAGTATCTCGGGGCCGCCGATATCAAAGTCTTTTCCGTAGGTATCTTCCCGCAGCATGACGCCCGTCAAAAACTGCATGACATTGCGCACGGACACGGGCTGGCAAAGGGTATCTAACCAGCGCGGAACTACCATCACCGGTACTTTTTCCACCATGTCCCGGATTATTTCAAACGAGGCGCTACCGGAGCCGACGATAATGCCTGCCCTGAGAACCGTTACCGGCGCCCGTCCTGAATTGAGAATCTTCTCCACGTTAAAGCGGCTACTCAGGTGCTTAGACAGGTTCTCCTCATTGACGATAGCGCCGAGATAGACCACCTGCCGACAGCTCGTCTCTTCAATCAAATGGACAAAATTTCTGGCGGCAATCGCCTCGTTTTCGGAAAACGGCCCCTTGTGATTCAACGAGTGAATCAGGTAAAAAGCCACGTCAATATCTTTCGGAAAGGACTGATCCTCAACGGGATGCAGAAAATCAATTTCGATGATGTGGATGCGTCGGTGCAGGTGGTCGGCCCCAAAACGCTTCCGCTGACGGACGCAGCAATACAATTCGTGCTTTTGCTCGAGCAGAAAAGCTATCAGTCGCAAACCAATATAACCGTTGGCGCCGGTGATGAGGATTTTCATACGGGAGATACAGGTGTTTTGAAAAAAAGTTGAGTAGTTTCGTGGCTGATTTTTTTCCAAATCAATTTTCTTAAAAACCGATTCCGTTCACAAGAACCGCCCCGAAAGAAACTTTAAAGAACAGGTATCTTTTTTAATTTTAAAAGTCTCCTGCTAAAAAAATCTGCCGAACTGCCTTTGAACAAGCCCTATCTCTATCCAATTATGAAATATTTAGCGTTGCTGCTCTTCCTCATCTCCCTCGCATTCTCCTCCCCTTCTCAGGCTCAAAATATTTGCAGGCTGCTGCTCTTCGCCGGCGACAGCGCCGACATCTCCCTCAAAACCCAGCGCTACTGGCTCCTGTCGGACTCCTCCGGCATAGAAAAACGCGACATCTGGATGGCCGTCTTCACCGATCCAAAAACCTTCCGCCGCATGTACGACTATCACAACGCCGCCTATCAGGGGTTCACCCTCGTTCTGTTGGGAAAAGACGGCGAAGAAAAACTGCGCTCCGACCAACCCGTCCCCACCAAAGAACTATTCCAAAGCCTGGATGCCGCCACCGAACCGCGCGTAGAGGCGCAGAATTAATGGGCTACATCTCTCCTGCATTTCCCTCCGCATATTACCGCGCGCATCGTCTCTCATATTGCCCTCCGCATGTTCCATATTGCCTCTTTACGGGCAGGGTTCACCCCCGCTCTTCCTCTACGGATACATGCCAAAACCATCCCTCTATATAGCCCTGATTTATTCCTGCTATATTCATATCTTCGCCGTCTGATATCCAATTATATGGCATTAGATATTGCACATGTTTGTTTGGGGCTGCCGCATTTGGGGGGCAATCACATGGGGGCAACCACATTTGGGCGGCAATCACATGGGGGCTGCCGCATTTGGGGGCAACCACAAGGGTTGCCCGTACAATGCATGCTTGGGGATTTGTCAATCAAAATATGAAATAGTGGAAGAATCACAATCATGATATTATCGTGAATATAGTATGCGAAATAAACAATTCTGTAGCGTCATGTCAAATCATATTGCCAATAACCCGCCTGAATGAAAGGTAGGGAAATTATAAAGGAGGGAGATATAGAGAGATATGAATTGAAGGGCAATTATCAGTATGATATATGAGGAGGGCGTTTATTGATGGGGGTATTCCTGTATGTGGTATTGTATATGCGCCTGGCGTCTTTTTCGTAGCTGGGCGAATGCCCCCCCTACCCCATCGCAACAAAGGGCTGCCGAATAAAACCCGGCAGCTCTTTTTTATAGGTGCAAAATATACAGGGCAATAGCTTATTTCAGTTGCTTCACGGCGGCTGCAATCCGCTGGATGGCCGTGCGGATATCCTTTTCCGAGGCGGCGTAGGAGATGCGGAAACACTGGGGCGCTCCAAAGGAATCGCCTCCTACCGTTGCGACGTGGGCGTTTAACAGCAGGAATTCGCTGAAGTCGTCGCCGTTGCGGATGGTCATCTGACCGTCAGATTTCCCAAAGAAGTAGCTGATATCGGGGAAGACGTAAAAGGCGCCTTCGGGGCGGTTGACCTTAAATCCGGGGATTTCTTCGAGCAACTGTATCACTAAATCGCGACGCTTTCTGAAGGCGTCTCTCATGCGGAAGCTCGGTTCGAGACTGGCTTCGAGCGCATAAGCCGCGGCTTTCTGGCCGAAGGAGTTGGCGCCGGAAGTGAACTGCCCCTGCACCTTGGCGCAGGCGGACATGAGGTACTGGGGTCCTCCCATGAAGCCGAGTCGCCAGCCGGTCATTGCGAAGCCTTTGGCGAAGCCGTTCACCGTCACTACGCGGCTTTTCAAAGCGGGAACCCTGCCGATACTGAAATGCTTGTCCGTGAAGTTGATGTACTCGTAGATTTCGTCCGAAATCACGATAATCTGCTCGTGGGGCGCCACCACTTCGGCGATGGCTTCCAATTCAGCTTCGGTAAAAACCGAGCCGGTGGGATTGCAGGGAGATGAGAAAATAATGGCTTTGGTGCGCGGCGTGATAGCGGCTGCTACCTGCTCCGGCGTCACCTTATAATCGCTCTCTATGTCGGCATAGACCTCCACGGGTACCGCGCCCGTCATCTTCACGATTTCAGAATAGGACACCCAATAGGGCGCAAACAAAATCACCTCGTCTCCAGGATCCAACAGCGCCATCGCTATATTGGCAATGCACTGCTTGGCGCCATTCGATACGACGATTTGATTGACAGCAAATTCGAGTTGGTTGTCTCTTTTGAACTTGTTGACGACGGCCTGCCGAAGTTCGGCGAGGCCCGGCACAGGGGTGTATTTGGTGTAACCCTCATCGAGCGCTTTTTTTGCGGCTTCTTTGATGTGATCGGGCGTATCAAAGTCTGGTTCGCCGAGGCTGAGACTGATGACGTCAAAGCCTTTTGCTTTCAGATCCCGCCCCATTTGAGCCATCTTCAGCGTTGCGCTCTCGTGCATGCCGCTCACTAAGCGGGAAAGAGCAGGTGTGGTAACTTCCATAATGAGATATTTATTTTTTTATCTAAATTTTGAACTCGTCCTTTAAATATTTAAAGGATATTTTTTTGAAAAAGCTTTTCGCAATCCACTGAAAATCAGCGTGTAGGAATTTTAGTTTGGCGTTTAGGGTTAATCTGTTCTATACGTTTCAGCTTCGGGGCGATGGTTTTGGGAGCGCGGTGTTTTTAGTCAAATAACCAAGCGAATAATGAAATTCAAATTTAGCAAAAACTTCAATCGAAAACACTCATTTCACTCCGGTAAAGCAATTGCTATAGAACTTTTTATCAGATGCTTTCTTCGTCTTTCATAGAGTCCCAGAAATCGGAGTCAAGTTTTTTCAATTTAATTATTTGCTCCACCTGCATGCCTATTCCATAATCATAAATATATTCAGCCAGCTTATTACCATCTAATAAAACGAGGATTGTTCCGCCATGAAGATTTTCTACATAATCAATGGCATCTCTTGAGAAATATGACGTAGTTATAAAGACTCCTTTTTTTGATTGTGTTACAGCTAATGCTCCAACAAATTTTTGTAAATCAGGGCGAGAGATTGGATGGCTCGAATTATATCTTTTTGCCTGTATATAGACCCTCCCAAGCCCTAAAATGTCTTCTTTGATTACGCCGTCTATCCCGCCATCTCTTGATTTTTGAGTGACCGTTCCAGAGTCCTTGATTTCTCCTCCATACCCCATAGCCTGTAGTAATTTGATCACTAATTTCTCAAACTCATCAGGTGTTTTGGAAAGTATAGTATTTATAACCTCATTATAAACAGACTCCTTTATGCTATCAAAAGAAGCATATAGCTTTTCCTGAGGGGTAAGTTCTGACTTTGAATCATTTTCAATAATGAGTACATTATTGCCCACTTTATTTTCCTCTCTTTGCGATTTCCTCAATTCAATTTGTTCAGATACATATTCATTAATTTTTTCAGGCGTCTTTAATAATTCTAACCCCAGTTCGTTTATTTTATAAGCAGCTCTTCTCGGCTTATTAAGCAATCCTGCCATATTTAAATAGCTAAGCGCCCAAGATATTCTATCATAAAAAATATATGCGTTTCCAGAAGGATACTTTCGTTCCATTTCTTCCTCAGTTAAGTCAAATGCCTTAGCTAAAGGAATTTCAAGGTCCTTTAATCTCATCTCTCCCTTTTCTCTCAATAACTGTAAAATGGGGAGTCTGATATCATCATGCTTTGGTATAGACATATCTTTTTATCCTTCTAAAGATTTCCATGTTTCCCAATGCTCTCCACACTGAAAAACAAAAAAAACAATCCTCTTTAAAAGCAGGCAAAGCTACGATGAACGCCCGACATGCGGGCAGTTTTGAAGGCTTTAAAAGCGGTCGTTTCAGCGGGTCATATTTTCCAATACCCTGGTGATGAGCGTCTCTTCTAATTTCTTTGGATCTTCAGAAAATTTGCCCGTTATCCGGTTGGCTAAGATGGCGTTGCAGGAGGCCGCTCTGTGCCCCAGCAATTTCGACAGGCCAAAAATGGCGGCGGTCTCCATTTCAAAATTGACGACCCGAAGGCTCTCGAATTCAAAGCGGCCTATATTTTCAAAAAATGATTTTTTCAAAATGCTGCCCAAGCGTAGCGTCCGGCCTTGTGGGGCGTAAAAACCGGGGCAGGTGAGCGTGACGCCTCGGTGAAGTCCCTTGCCCGCCTGACTGACTAAAGCCTCGTTCCCCTCAGCGGCAGAAGGCCAGATTTGGATATCTAAACCGGCGGCAAAATCCATGAAGGCCTGCCGGAGGCGCTGTTCCCGCTCATTGAAGGGGCTGCCATAGTAGTACATGAGGTTGTCCAATCCCAGGCTCATCGCCGAGGCGACCAGATCGCCCACCGGAATATCCGCCGACAAACTCCCCGATGTACCCATGCGGATAAAGTTGAGCGAACGGAGGCTTTCCTTTACCTCCCGCCTGTGTAGGTCAATATTGGCCAGCGCATCTAATTCGTTGATCACGATGTCAATATTGTCCGTGCCGATACCAGTGGAAATGACCGTCAGGCGCCTGCTCCCAATATACCCGGTATGGGTGACGAATTCCCGCTTTTGAACTTCCAATTCAATCCTGTCAAAATGTTTCGACACCCTCGGCGCCCGTCCCGGGTCGCCTACTAAGAAAATGGTGTCGGCGATTTGCTCCGGATGCAGGTTGAGGTGATAAATGCTGCCGTCGGGGTTCAGCGCGAGTTCGGATGCAAGCATAGGAAATTACTTTTTTTGAATATACGGGTTTGAAAAGGAAAAATACGGTGGGTATTTCCGCTCAAAAACCCTTTTACTCCTGTTAGCTTTGTATTTCAAAATATAAAGATCATGCGAAAAATATGGCATCTTTCGACCTGTAAAACCAATCAGCGAATCATTCAGGAATTGGGGGGATTAGAAGGTTTTGAATTTCAGGACATCAAACGCTCCCCCATTACAGAAGAGCAACTGGATTCTCTAAAACAAAAAACCGGCTCCTACGAAGCGCTTTTCAGCCGCATTTCCAGAAAGTACAAATCCCTCGGCCTGAAAGACAAAAATCTGTCTGAGGCAGAAATCCGACAACTCATCTTAGATGAATATACCCTGCTGAAACGCCCCGTCCTCCTGATTGACGGGGAGGTCTTCGCAGGGAATTCTCCCGCCGCGGTTCAGGCTGCCAAAGCAAAAATCGCCGCTTCCAGCGAACAATAAATTCCCGCCGGATTTTCAGTCATTTTCAAAAAGTCTGGGGGATGGAGAGTCTGAAAATTCAACCCCCTGCTTCCTCCCCAGGCGGCAAAATTACAGAACCTTAGGCTTAGGGATACCCCCTCCGTCCTTTTAGGTTTTGTGCTGGTAAAGCGGCCGGTTTACCACATCATTTTTTCATCAAATATTTTTTTAAAAATATGCAGTCCCTGCGGGACGCAAGGCGGGGGCGCGGTTTTCTACCGACATTTAATCCCTACAGAGATTGAAAAAACCTCCATCAAGTCCGAAGTAAATTTGGACTGGTTTTATACTTCGTCAAAAATCATCCGCGGGAAAAGCAGCGCCATCAGCGGGAAATCTGCGCCCCATGCGACGCCCTAAAACTCCACCTCCCGCTCAATGATCTCATCCTTGCGCAGAACCTTCACCATCGCCTTCTCGCCCGCTTTGAATTTACTAAGTCCCTCCATATAGTCGTAAATATTCTTCACCTCCACATCGCCGATCTGGATAACGATGTCGCCCTTTTCAAATCCGGCCTTTTGGGCAGGGCGGTCTTCGAGGATTCCATCAATACGCATGCCCTCGCCATCGAAGACGTAATCCGGCATGACGCCCAGGGTGACTTTGAAGCTGGCGCCTTTTTGCTGCTCATCTTTTGTCTTGGTAAAAGCAATCCTGCCTGCGCCGTCCAGCCCTTCCACTAAGGCTGCAATATAGCGGCTGACGTCGTACAATCCCTGATAGTTGATCAGTTCGCTATCGTCGCCGGGCTTGTGATAGTCCGTGTGTTGGCCGGTGAAGAAGTGCAGCACCGGGATATCCTGCAGGTAGAAAGAAGTGTGATCCGAGGGGCCGATTCCGCTATCGGTGGTCTTCGCCTTGATGCCGCCAACGGAGATTTTGTCCAAAGCCTCTTTCCATACCGGTGAAGTGCCTGCGCCGTTGATGGCCAGCACCCTTTCTTCATTCAGCCTGCCCACCATGTCCATATTGAGCATGTAGTTAACCTTTGTCAAATCTATGGGCGGGTTTTCCACAAACTTTTTGGAGCCGATCAGACCCAGTTCCTCGCCGGAGAAGGCGATGAAGAGGTAGTTGTTGTGCTTTGCCTGCGAGTTTTTCAGGTACTCTGCGAGGTAGAGCAGGCAGGCCACTCCGCTGGCGTTATCGTCGGCGCCGTTGTGGATGGCCGGTTCGCCGACGTACAGGGAAGAACCCGGAATGCCCATGCCGAGGTGGTCGTAGTGAGCGCCAATGACGACCGTCGTTGGGGCGCCGTTGTCAATCCAGCCGACCACGTTTTTGCTGATGCGCTCTTCGCCGTCGGCGGGGTTGCCGTGGGGGTTCGGGTTGTATCGGAATTTGAAAGGATGGTACCAGGAAGCTTCTTTGCCTACCTGTTGGAGTCCCAATTTTGCAAAGCGATTGGCGATGTAACCGGCAGCCAGCGCCTCTCCTACCGTCCCGGTTTCGCGCCCCTGTAGCAGGTCGGACGAGAGATAGACAACGTCCACCTGTAAGTTTAGAAGCGCCGTTTCCTGGGTTTGCGCCTTCAAAATGGAGAAAGAGAAAATCAAAAAGAAAAAGAAAGCAATTGATCTCATTGTGAAAATTTAATTGATAATATTTTTAAGACTCAGAGTAATGAAAAAACCGGGTTCCTCAAAAAGTCGGTGAATTTTGAAACAAAATCTCCTGGTTCACGGTAAAAATAGCACTTCTATGAATAGGTCATTGTCATGCGGAAATCAGTTCTTCAAAAAGAAAACATTTAGTTTTAAGGTTTATATGTTAATGTAAAAAGCAAATAATTTCTCTGTTTTCTTTGGCGCTATTGCCCGCAGACTTTACTTTTGAGACCCATTTATTGCTGATACTTACCGGACGTCTTTCTCACTTATTTTCAAAAATTTGCGGTTTTGATTTAAATCCCCAACTAATCTAAGGAATAGTGTTTCATAGTGTGAGGGGTAACCGCTTCGGTGGTTGCTCCTTTTTTTTTGATTCAAAATTCCCGCTGCATCAGTCCATTGGCAAATTCTTTAAGCGCAACTTTCCTGTCTTCCGATACGCTAATCCGCTCTAAACTTTCCAAAGCTACTTCCTGATAACGAAGTTGCTCCTTTTCCGCAAGGTTCCTGATATTCAATTGGTTAAACAGTTCCATTACCTGTCCGACCTTTTCTTCTTCGGGCCTATTGTCGCCGGAGTAAAGGCGAATGAGCAGATCTTTTTCCCGCCTGTCAGCCAGTTCAAATGCTTTGAGGTAGAGAAAAGTTTTTTTGTTTTGAGCAATGTCTCCACCGGACTTTTTCCCAAACTTTTTCGGATCGCCATAGGCATCCAATAAGTCGTCCTGCAACTGGAAGGCAATGCCCAAGTTTCGTCCAAATTCATAAATCAACTCTGCGTCGCCGGTCGAAGCTCCTCCCGACAAGGCGCCCATCTTCATGGCAGCTGCAACCAACACGGAAGTTTTTAGCTCTATCATTCTGATGTATTCCTCAATTTTAACATCTGGCCTGGACTCAAAATTTATGTCCATTTGCTGCCCTTCGCACACTTCTAAGGCGGTTTTATTAAAAATTTGCCAAATCTCGCCCTGACACGGGGTCTCCATTTTCAATAAAAATTCATAGGCCAGCACCAGCATGGCGTCGCCGGAGAGGACGCCGGCATTGAGGCCGTATTTGTAATGGACGGTGGGATGGCTCCTGCGCAGCGGCGCCTCGTCCATGATGTCGTCGTGTATCAGGGTGAAATTGTGAAATAATTCTATGGCCAGAGCGGCGGGTAGCGCCTTCTCTATGTCTTCGTCAAACAGCCGGTGTGATAAGAGCAGGGCGGCAGGTCGCAGGCGTTTTCCTCCGATAGATAGGATGTAGTTGATCGGGGAATATAATTCCGGGGGGAACCTGTCGAACCGGTTGGCTGCTAAGTAGCTTTCAAAGAGCTTCTGAATTTGGTGTAAAATTTGCATATAAAATACTACACAGTCTGTTTTAAAATCAGGCAAAATTAACCTTAGCTCCCGCAATATCGGCCATCCCAACTCCTTTTATTTAGGCCTCATCGTCTGACGCCGCTATCTAATTCAACTACTTCGTCCAGTCGAAATCCGACAAAACTGGAGTGGTCTTTATTTTTTTAAACCCGACTCGAATTTTAGCGGCCTGTTTTAGCCGCAATTATTCGACCTGGTTTTTTTACTTACCGACAGCCCACACTCGCCCAATTTGCCCAAAACGGGCATGGCCTGAAAAGAACGCCAGACTGGTAGAAAACACCGTATTATGAAGAAATCTGTACTCGTGAAAATCCATGGGGGGGGAGGTAATTCCTGTACTTTTTGGCTCATGCAGCTTCTAACTGCAATAATGCCGAAAAGCCAGCCTCAAACTACCGCCGATGCAACAAGGCTCCATAACCCACAAAAAAAATCTTCCCACCTTAGTTTATTTTTCGCCCCATCCGTTTTAGCTCTCTTTTTTTTAAAAAAACATGACGCCGGGGCAGCGCCCCAGACTTACTACCCTCCCATTTCTCATCTGTCCCTGAAATCGCCATTCTTCCATCGCTTTTTCACGAATCATTTTCTTCATAAGCTTTTCGACGTCCGCCAACACATTTGTTCAAACCACCGGTTTCAGGCAGATACCGCCTGATGTCGCTATCTGTTTTACTGTACAGGACTTTTTGTCCGATAGGGATTACTGATTAACAGATTACAACGCAACGAAGAATTCATGAATACTAAATACAAGACGTGCATATTGCTGATTGAGGATAACCCGGAAGATAAAGCGCAGATAGGAGGCTTTCTGGCTGACTCTGGCGTCAAACATGCGCTATTTCACGCCGACAGCCTTTACGAGGGTTCCAATATTCTAAAAAGCAACCACATAGACCTCGTTTTACTGGATTTGAATTTACCCGATTCTACCAGTTTCAAAACGCTCTCTACCTATCTCGACAGGTTTCCCCAAATTCCCGTCATCGTCATCACTTCGGTCAACAATGAGATAATCGGCAATCAGGCTATCAAGGCCGGCGCCCAGGATTTTTTGGTAAAAGGGCAATTTGATTCCAAACTGTTTGGCAGGTCGGTTCGATATGCCCTCCAGCGCTTCAGGGTGCAATCGGAATTACAGGAGACATTGGAAAAACTCAAATCGTACAGGGAGCGCATTCAGGAAGTCCAGGAAATCGCACACTTTGGAATCTGGGAAATGGATCTGGTTTCCAACGCCATGGTTTGGTCGGACGAGGTCTATCATATTTTCAATTTCATTCCTCAATCTATCCAGTCCACATTGTCGGAATACCTCAGTTTCGTACCTCTTGACGAGCGACCCGGGGTGGAATCTTTCTTTGAGGTGGCGGCCAGAGACGGCAAACATCATGAAATTACGCACCGCATTCTGGTGGAGGGTTTCAATGTCCGCTACGTCGCCATCCAGGCCAAAGTACAAGTGGAAGAATCAACGGGCAGGATTTATCTACTGGGCAGCATCCAGGATATTTCTTATCAGAAAATGCGGAAGAGCGCCGTCTTAGAAAAAAATGCGCTCAGCCAGACGCCGAGCTTAGAGGATGAAATAATGGCCGATTTGAGTTTCCAAATCAAGACTCCGCTCTCGTCCATTCTCAACCTCATTTTTCTCTATGAAAATGCCGACCCCGACAATCGGGAGGCTATTTTCAAGGATCTGAAAACTTCGGCCAACGACCTGTCCATTTCAGTCAATAACCTGATGAACTTCTCGCACTTAGTTTCGGACAGTTCCAAAACCGAAGAGGAAGAAGTCAATCTCCGCGACCTGCTGGAAGGAACCCGCAGGATGATCAC
>CAZXQI010000045.1:14234-27522 GCA_964643005.1 uncultured Saprospiraceae bacterium
GCCAGCGTCAACCTCTCCTTCGACTTAGACGACAACCTGCCCGAAAAACTGCTAATAGACGCCAAAAAGACGACCCAGGTTCTCTACAACCTCTTAGACTATGCCGTCCGGAACAACAAGAAATTTGGGCACGTCGAACTCAGAGCCGAAGAAAGAGACGAGGCGCTGCTCATCAGCATCCGAAATCCCGGAAAAGACCTTTCCCGCAACGAAATCCTCGAATTGCTACAGTCCGACAAACTGCTGTTCAGCCATCTGAACGAAGGCGGGTCGCAGGGTCTGAAAAAGCAAATCGAAGTGGCCATCGCCGCTAAGCTAATCAACACCCTGGGCGGTTCTTTCGATATCCAGAGCGAGTATGGGGAGGGCATGCAATTCTTCCTTTCCATTCCGGTGCGGTCTTCTCAAAAAAACCGAACGATGCCGGACGGGAAACCCGAAATGCCGGTGCGCATTCTTTTGGTGGAAGACCATTTCCTCAATCAGATGGCCACCAAAAAGGTGCTCGCTTCCTGGTCGGAATTTGTCGCAGTGGATATCGCCGACAACGGCCTGGTGGCGCTGGAAATGTTTCGGGAAAACGACTACGACTTAGTGTTGATGGATCTCCAAATGCCCGTGATGAACGGAATCGAAGCCGCCAGGGAATTGCGGAAAATCAGCGATACGCCCATCATCGCGCTGACGGCCAATTCTTCTAAACACGAACAGGACATCTGTGCCGAGGTCGGCATCAACGATTACCTGGCCAAGCCTTTTAAACCGCAGGAGCTCTATTCCAAAATTGTATCTATCCTGACGCTGGTGGCCAATGAATAGGCAGTCTTTGTCTATTTTCAAAGCAGCCCCGCACGGTGGGCTGCAGGTAGCACAGATTATAAATTAGAAAATTATTCAAAATGCAATTTGTGCCGCAGGTACAAAACGTAAAAAATATGGTGAAAACATGTCGTCCTTACGGGACATAAAGGAGGAGGCGCGGTTTTCTACCAACATTTAAGCTCTAACGGGATTAGAGAAAAAGACCAGCGTTAAGTCCGAAATGAATTCGGACTGATTTGCTCCTCCACCGAAAATCATCTGCTGGAAACTACGCCCTACGGGCAGGCCTAAGCGCATCCGAAATACCAAAAGCGCATTTACTCGCCGCCGCTCATTTTTTCCTGAAACCAAGTCGTCAATTGCTGCCTTTGAGCCTCCGTCAATTTGGCCTCCGGATGCATCCAGGTGTAGCTCTTCAGTGGCATGTGGCCTTCCTTTACCTCGTCCACCATTTCGTCAAACTTGTGCGCCTGGCGCTTGGCGGTGTACTCCCCCCAGTTGGCATAATTCAACTCCTTGCGGGCTTTATTGATATGCGCTTTTACCCACCAGCCGATAGGTTGGATGTTGGTGTACCAGGGGTATTCTGTATCGTTAGAATGGCAGTCGTAGCAAGCGCTATGCAACAACTGCCCAATCTCGTCGGGCGCCTGTTCGACTACCGTAAAGTCCATTGGCGGGTTTGATTCCGGATTGGTTTTATCAATTTTAAAAAATTGAATGACGACCAGAAAAGCCAACAGGGCAAGCAAAATAAAACGAGTTCTTTTTTTCATGTTTTAAAATTTCTATGAGTCAGATAACAAGTACGCCGAATCGGGGCAATGTTAAAAAAAGACCGTTAAAAAATCCCTGTAATCAGCGGAAAATCAGCGTCAAGTCCGAAATGAATTCGAACTGATTTTCTCCTTCGACGAAAATCATCTGCGGAAAATCCACGACCAAGCCCCCTCGTAGCCCAAATTTTTCTTACAAAAGAGAAGCGCCTACTTAGCCCATACCTTACACCCTTCCGTGCAGTTTTTGCAAATATCAATTTGGTCGCGACCTTTTAGGAGGGTGCTTCTAAAGCGCTGGTACCTCGGCCCCTGCCAGATTTCATGGAAGGTATGCAACTTCAAATTCCCCAATCTGTGGTGGGCGTCCTTGTCGAAGCAGCAGGGCAGGACGATGCCGTCCCAAGTGATGACGCTGGCGTGCCAGAGCTTCCAGCAGTGGTTGAGCATTTTATTTTTCACCTGCCAGGAGCCGTCGTCGGTTTCTTCATAGCGGGCGTATTTTCCGATGGTGGGGATGAGCGGGTTGCCGTGTTCGTAGTCGTACACCTGAGCGGTTTTCAGCTTTACCTCGTCCACGCCTATCTCTTTGCCCAGGCGGTAGATTTCGGGGATTTGGTGTTCGTTGGGGCGCACCACAAGGAACTGGAAAATGATGTGCGGCGTTTTGGATTTCAATTGCTTCTTCCATTTCACCACATTGCGCGCGCCTTCCAGCACTACATCTAAGTTTCCGCTCCGGCGATAATTCTGATAGACTTCCTGGGTAGTTCCATCCACGGAAATGATCAGCCGGTCGAGGCCGGATTCTATGGTGCGGCGGGCGTTTTCATCGTGCAGAAAATGGCCATTGGTAGAAGTGATAGTGTAAATGCCTTTGTCGCTCGCATATTTCACCATATCCAAAAACTTGGGATTGATGTAGGGTTCGCCCTGGAAGTAAAAAATCAGGTAGAATAAATCCCGATAAAGCTCGTCCACCGTTTTTCTAAAAAAGTCTTCTTTCAAATTGCCGGTGGGGCGGGTGAAGGCGCGCAGCCCGCTGGGACATTCCGGGCAGCGGAGATTGCAGGCGGTGGTCGGCTCAACGGAAATCGTCATCGGCATCCCCCATTGAATTGGGCGCTTAAGCCATCGGGTGACATGATAAGAGGCGTATATTTTCACCACGTTCAACATGCGACGGGGCGTCATTTTTTTTAAAAAATTCAGAACGTCATTTCGATAAAATTTCATGGCGAGAGGTGATAATGTGGAGGGGTAAAAGTAAAAAGTTTTGTTCCCTTATTACATTTGCGGCCAATCTCTACTCAACTCTTACAATCTAATGATAAAAGAAGCCACCATTGACCAGACACTCGAATTATTTGAGTCTGAACAAATTGGGTATGATCAGGCTATTGAGCGCTTTATCGGCGATCAGCCAATGCTGTTTTCTTATCTGATTTCTGAGACGGAAGGCATCTTCACAGAGGAGGAGCAGGACTTCGCCGTTTATCTGGCCATCATCATTTATCACTCCGTCATAAAAGAGCAGAGCGGGGAACTCCCGAAGATCACAGAGGAGGATATCGCCGATGCAGAAGAAGACAATTGGGCGGTCATGTCCGAGGCGCCAGAGGGGATCTTTAGAGAAAAATTAGACGCTTTTTTTGAAAATACAGCGCAGGAAGACCTCCTGGCTTTTGTGGAGGACGCCCTGAGCACCGGAGGCGAAACGGAACACGGCCAAGACTTTAAGCTCACGCCAATCGGTCTGGAGCCGATGTTTGTCATCTTAAAAACGGTGATAGACGTGCTGACAGCAGAGCCCGAACAGTAATCTTCTCTCCTTTATTTATTTATTCAAAAATCACTTTTGCGGTAGCGGAAGAATGCCCTGTCGTCATTTGGATAAAGTACATCCCCCGCGCGATGCCGGAATTTTCCAGATCCCAGTTGAGGGGAAATGAACCCGAATTTTTCATCGCCAGCCTCTGCCCTGCCAGGTCGAAGAGCCGGAGAGTCGCCCCGCCCTCAGAGCAGGTTGGACAGTCGATCCAGATGGCTTTTTCTTTGGTTGGATTGGGATAGACGACGAGCTTAGAAGGCGGCGCCGCTTCCTCAAAGTCTGCGCTTGTACAAACTGAAGAGGGGGTGTTGCCCGCTTTTTGGATTTCCTCTGCAAAAAAATTACTGAGGTTCTGACAGCGCAGGGTCAGTCCCGCAATGGAGTGCCCGGGAGGGTCGTCCAGGCAATCGCCGCTGCCCGGCTGCCCCTGATCAACTATGTCGTCGAAAAAGGGCGGAGCCGCATTCCCCAAGTTTTCGAGGTAGCTCTTCAGGGCGCAACTGCCATACATCCAGGGCTGGGTAGAAAGCGGCTGGCAAAGGTTGAGCGGATTCAGGCAGTATTGGTACACCGAAAACAATCGCCGCCGCTCGCAGGCGACTATCAGATCGTCCGTTCGGTGGTAGAAATAGACGGCGGGAACCCCGGCTCCCGACAGCAGACTCTGGTCAAAAACTCCTCCCATGAAAGAAGCTACTCCCCTCACGCCGGCATCGTAACCACCGAGATGGAGAGCGCCTTCCACCAGACCCAGGTCGGGTCGCTTCCTGTCTCGCGGCGCCGGAAC
Source organism: uncultured Saprospiraceae bacterium (assembly GCA_964643005.1). Taxonomy (GTDB): domain Bacteria; phylum Bacteroidota; class Bacteroidia; order Chitinophagales; family Saprospiraceae; genus UBA6168. The sequence continues at coordinate 18,451 of CAZXQI010000045.1, forward strand.
ACAGTTCTGCAGATCGCCATCCGGAGCCGGCGCATCAGCCTGCAAAGTGGTGAAAGGAATTTGTTCGGAGGCCTGATCCATGCTTCCCACGTAGAGCGAAACGATGGCGCCGGCGCTCGTTCCTCCGACGAAAACACAGCCGACATCGGTAGAGTCCAATTCATTTCTGTTTTTCAAAAAGCGAATGGCGCCTTTCACATCCTGAACCGCCCTGTAGGTAGCTCTGTAAAATTCCATCGAATCGGCGACGTAAATACACTTGTCAACGCCCACCGGATTCAGGTTATCATTGCAAAAGAAATAGGGCGTATAATCCTTTATCGGGTGCATTCCCAGGCGATAGCCGACCGAGGCTGCGACATAGCCCCTCGACGCCATTTCCCTGCAGATTTGCACGACGTCATTGTCCGTCTTAGCGCCGGCGATAAAGGCGCCCCCGTGAACCATGACTATGAGCGGGCGCCGGCAATTGTCATCGCCGACCGGTTTGTAAAGGTCGAGCAGCAGCTCTTCCTCTGCGCCGGCGAAATTCAGGGCGCTGCCAAAGGAAATATCTTTTTCCACCCTGATGTCAAACTGGGCGTCTGTATAAGGCAACTGGGCGTTCAGCGACTTCGGTGAAATAAGCGCCAAAAGGCAGATAACTAAGGCCGGAAGGGGTAGTTTTTTTTTCATTTAAAAAATGTTTAAGCGTCTCCTGCTTGAGAATAGGATGGGCAAAATAAATGGTTCTTTCTGGTTTTCAGGGAGTTCAGTGGATTTAGGCGCGCGGCGATGAATAGATTTCTTTCCTGACAGTTTTGGATTTTTGGGGGAGCCGGGCAATCGGAGTGCGTTTGGCAGAGCCTTGTGAGAGCATTGTTTGAGCCTGAATATTTCGCGCTACCTGAGCGCTACCATAGAGGAAGAACCTGTCAATCTGAAAAAGGTCAATGAGAAACTCTTCAGCCTTGACCAGGGCATAAACAAAGCGAGGGAAACCCATCATAGCTTTTTAAAAGAATTGGGGCTACCGCCAATATAGTAGCGCGATATGCCAAAGCCGGTTCAAATAAAAATTGCGGCTCTTCATGGCCTCTCCCGCAGGTTCGCCGCCTTCCGCTTAAAATGAAATGTGCCATAGCCGGACTTCCTCCCTCCGCGTACCCCTCTCGCCAGAAAGTTGCGCCGAAGGTTCAGGTTCATTGCTTCAATGCCTGCGCTCCCTCCTGGATATCGTTCACCACTCCGGGATCCAATAAGGTGGAAGTATCTCCCAGGGTTTCAGTACTGCCCGAGGCTATTTTGCGCAGGATGCGGCGCATGATTTTGCCAGAGCGGGTCTTGGGCAGTCCGGCGACAATTTGAATGACGTCGGGTTTGGCTATCGGTCCGATGATTTTGGAAACCGTGTCATTCAGCGCTTTTCTGAAAGCCGCCTTATCCTCTACAGGTCGGTCGGTGATGACATAAGCGTAGATTCCCTGCCCCTTGATATCGTGCGGGAAACCCACCACGGCGCTCTCGACCACGCTGTCGTGGCGGTTGATGGCGTCTTCAACTTCCGCCGTTCCGATGCGGTGGCCGGAGACATTGATCACGTCGTCCACCCTGCCGATGATGCGATACATGCCATCGCCGTCGCGGCGGGCGCCGTCGCCGGTGAAGTACAGGTCTTTGTAGGTGGAGAAATAGGTCTGACGACAGCGCTCGTGGTCGCCGTAGGTCGTCCGCAACATGCCAGGCCACGGGAATTTAAAACAGAGCATTCCCTCTAAGCCAAATTCTGTAATCTCGCGGCCTTCGTGATCCATCAGGCAGGGCTGCACTCCGGGCAGGGGCAGCGTGGCAAAAGACGGTTTTGTCGGCGTAATGCCCGCCAATGGAGAGATGAGGATTCCTCCCGTCTCCGTCTGCCACCAAGTATCCACGATAGGGCAGCGCTTCTTTCCAATTTTTTCATTGTACCAGTGCCAGGCTTCCGCATTGATAGGCTCGCCCACGGAGCCGAGCACCCGCAGGCTGCCCAAGTCGCAACCTTCCAGCCATTCATCTCCCGCGGCCATCAGTGCGCGGATGGCGGTGGGCGCTGTGTAAAAGATATTGACTTTGTGTTTGTCGCAGACATCCCAAAAGCGGTTGGGCTTTGGATAAGTGGGCACGCCTCCAAAAATCAGGGAAGTGGCGCCGGCCAACAGCGGTCCATAGACCGTATAACTATGGCCGGTGACCCATCCTATATCGGCAGTACACCAATAGACATCCTCCTCTTTGGGCTGGAAGACATTCAGGAAGGTGTACATCATGAAAACCATGTACCCGCCGGTGGTGTGTACCACGCCTTTGGGCTTGCCGGTAGAACCGGAGGTGTAGAGGATGAACAGGGTATCTTCGGCGTCCATCGGCTCCGGCTCGCATATATCCGACTGGCCTGCATGAGCGTCGTGCCACCAGATGTCTCTGGCCTCATTCCAACCTACGACGCCGTCGGTATTTTTCAGCACCAGCACTCTCTCCACGCTGGGACAGCCTATCTCCATCGCTTCGTCCACCACCTTCTTCACCGGAATATTCTTGGCGCCCCTCGAATTGTAATCCGAACAGAGAACCATTCTGGAAGAAGTATCGTTGATGCGGTCTGCTAAGGAAGAAGCCGAAAATCCGGCAAACACCACCGTGTGGATAGCTCCTATTCGCGCGCAAGCCAAAAGGCCGATCGCCAGTTCGGGAACCATCGGCATGTAAAAGCAAATCCGGTCTCCTTTCCTAATTCCCAGGGATTTCAGGGTATTGGCCGTCCGATTGACCTCGCAATAGAGTTGGCGATAAGTGTATTTTCTGACTTCCTCATTGGGCTCGTTAGGCTCGTACAGGAAGGCGACTTTATCCCCGCGGGTCTCCAGATGGCGATCCAGGGCGTTGTAAGTAATATTGGTCTTTCCGCCCTGGAACCACTTGATAGTGGGCGTTTTAAATTCCCATTCGAGCACCTTATCCCATTTCTTATACCAATGAAAAGTAGATGCAATGTCGGCCCAGAAAGCTTCTGGATTCTCTATACTGCGTTGGTAGGCGGCTTGATATTCCTCAAATGATTTGATTTGTAGAGACATGCTTGGCGATGTTTTGCTATATGATAGGTGTATTGAAGGAATGCAAGTTTAGGGAATTTTTTAGCGGCTATTTCATTTTTTTCCAACTTTTATCCGCTTACAATCGGCCGGCATGCGAAAGCTTGCATTTGGGAAATTCTCTCAAACTGCACTCCTCACTCTCTCGCTTTAAATGCGTCTCCATTTTATTTGAAAAAAAAATGAATGGGTTAAATTTTTTCTCAAAAAAAAATATCTACGATTTGTAAAAATGAATATGTCTAAGTTATTGATTATTTATAGCTAAAGGAGATATGGTTTTGGCTTGGTGTTTTTTTCAAATTTAAAGGCGGCGTTTTGCCCTCTTATTTTCCAAAAAGTGGCATGGTTTTCAGAGTTAATACATTATCAAACACTTTAATTTATGAAACGAACAAACGCCACTTCCTCTTCAGAAAATCCTACCGGACTATCTCCTGAATTCACAAGCTGGTTAGAAGCTGAAAAGTCGCACTCTATGCAACGCATTAGCGTTGTGCGCACCGGCCTGTTAATCGTTCTCAATATCGCATTGATTGTCATCATCCGGCAGCCAGGATGGCTCAATGATGTTTTCGGGTTTATCCAAACCATCTTGTTTCACTAATTCACAGCATTATATTTCTATAAAAAAATACGGCTCTCTTTCTTGCGGTGAGAGCCGCTTATTTGGTAACAAATTTTCAGGGGCTTGTAAACTGCACGGTTTCCAGGCTCTTTTTTTTTTTAAAACAAAAGCCCGACCGGAACATCCGGTCGGGCTTTTGTTTTTATATCGAAAATGAATTAGTTACCGAAGTCGTCAAATGCGATGTTGTGTTCGGGAACTCCCAGGTCGCTCAGCATTTTCTGAACGGCAGAAAGCATGAGCGGCGGACCGCAGAGGTAGTACTCAATCTCTTCCGGCTCCGGGTGATTTTTCAAGTAATTATCAAAAACCACCTGGTGGATAAATCCTGTTGGGCCGCTCCAATTGTCCTTTGGCGTCGGGTCGGACAATGCAACGTGGTAAGAGAAGTTGTCAAACTCTTTTTCAATATTGCGGAAGTCTTCCGTGTAGAACAATTCTCTGGTCGAGCGTCCACCATACCAGTAGCTGACTTTGCGGTCTTTAGTCTTGAGCGTTTGGAACAGGTGGAAGATGTGCGAGCGCAAGGGCGCCATACCGGCGCCGCCGCCGATGTACAGCATTTCTTTCTTCGTAGGCTTGATAAAAAATTCGCCGTAAGGGCCTGAGACGGTTACTTTATCGCCCGGTTTGCGGGTAAATATGTAGCTGGAGCAAATACCGGGATTCACATCCATCCATTTACCGGCAGCGCGATCCCATGGCGGCGTGGCAATCCGAATGTTCAACATGACGATATTGCCCTCAGCCGGGTGGTTGGCCATAGAGTAGGCGCGAAACTCCGGCTCCTCATTTTTCATACTCAGTCCCCACATTTTGAATTTATCCCATTCAGGTCTAAACTCGTCGGGCTTTTTGTCCTCCATCCGGGGGTGCGCTGTGATGTCAATATCTTTGAAATCGCACACAATCGGTGGGACGTCGATCTGTACATATCCGCCGGATTCGAAATCAAGGGTTTCTCCGGGAGGGAGTTTAACCACAAATTCTTTGATAAAGGTGGCGACATTATAGTTGGAGATGACTTCGCATTCCCATTTTTTAGTTCCAAACACCTCTTCCGGAATGCGGATTTTCATATCCGACCGCACTTTGACCTGGCAGGCTAAGCGCATGTGTTCGGCTACCTGCTTGCGGTTAAGGTGGTTCAATTCAGTAGGTAAGGCGTCGCCTCCTCCTTCGTCCACATGGCACTTGCACATAGCGCAGGTACCGGCGCCGCCGCAGGCAGAGGGAAGGAATAGTTCTTTGTCAGCCAAAGAGGAGAGCAGCGAACTTCCGGGTTTAATGAGCAAGGGTTTATCTTCCTGGCCGTTGATGGTGATTTTTACATCCCCTTGAGGCACCAGTTTGGATTGCGCTAAAATTAACCCGAATGTGAGCAGCAAAATGACCGCTGTAAAGGCGATCATTCCCCACACGACAAACATGATATCGAAAAGGAAAATCATTGTGAATAGTTTAAAAGGAAGCATGCGAATAGTTCATTTGCTATTCAGCATGGCGCCCTGTTAGTGCATATAATTGGCGGGGTTAATGCCCATCAGACTCATAAATGCAATTCCCATGAGTCCCGTAATGATAAATGCAATTCCTAAGCCACGCAATGGAGCAGGCACAGCGCTATACCTGATTTTCTCGCGGATAGCCGCCAGCAGGATGATGGCCAAAGCCCAACCCACTCCGGCGCCAAAGCCATAGGTGACGCTTTCTGTAAAGGTGTAGTCCCTGGCTACCATGAAAAGCGCCGCCCCGAGGATGGCGCAGTTCACCGTAATTAGCGGTAGGAAGATACCCAGGGCATTGTATAGCGCAGGAGAATATTTTTCCACGACCATTTCAACCAACTGAACGGAGGCCGCAATAGTAGCGATGAAAAGGATGAAGCGAAGGAAGGTTAGATCCATTCCAAAAATGCCGTTGGGACCCAGGATTTTTTCGTTGATGACCCAGTTGATGGGCAAAGTCAGGGTAAGCACAAAGACTACCGCCGCTCCCAAGCCGACTGCTGTTTTCAACGATTTGGATACTGCCAGGAATGAGCACATCCCCAGGAAGTAGGCCAGAATCATGTTCTCAATAAAAACAGACTTCAGAAATATATTTAATAAGGAACCCATAATTTTAGATGTTGATTTTTAAAAAATTGAGTTTAGCAACTTAACCGGCGCTCTGGTTAGCTAACGTCAACCAGTTTTTTGTAGCGCGCTCTCTGTATCCAGACAATGGCTCCGATAACAAAAAGCGCTGCCGCCGGAACCACCATCAGGTTGTTGGGCATGTACCAGGAAAAGAACGTGCTGTGCGTGGTGTCAATCAAATACTCCGAAGTGGGGCCAATGATCTTGTAGCCGACGAGGCTGCCTTTTCCAAAAAGCTCCCGAACAACGGAGACAATGATCAAAATGATACCGTAGCCCATTCCGTTGCCAACGCCATCTAAGAAGGAGCGCCAGGGCTTGTTGGCCATAGCATAAGCTTCCAAACGACCCATCACTATACAGTTGGTGATGATGAGGCCGATGTAAACGGAAAGCTCTTTCCAGATGGGATAGTTAACCGCTTTGAGCACGAGTTCAACTAAGGTCACCAAGAAAGCGATGACGACGAGTTGAACAATCATCCTGATTTGCTTTGGAATTCCCTTGCGTAAAAATGAAACGGAAAAGTTAGAGAGCGCTGTCACGAATATTACAGCGATTGCCATGACAAAGGCCTTGTCAACGAGGGTAGTGACGGCGAGCGCCGAGCAAATACCCAATATCTGCACCGTGATCGGATTATTGTCATTCAACGGGTCAGTAAGCAACAACTTCTCCTTCTTCCCAAACATTGGTTCAGCTCCCTGAACCGGTTTAGTTATTACTTCTTCTGCCATGATGGATAAAGATATTTGTAAGAATAGTCGCTAAATTTTGTGTGAGCGAAACTTGTCATTTTTAATCAAAACCTGAAACGCAAACACCCAACTATGCAGCCATTCCAAAATTATTAAAAATTCACAACGTATTGACGATTATCCGTTTTGCTTTTTTAAACTGTTAAAATAGGGCAAGTAAACCTTAATCCCCCTCTGCAACATTTCGGCGACTCCTACTGAGGTAATGGTTGCGCCGGTAATAGAATTGATTTGGTGAGCCGGATCTTTCACACCGCCCTTCACCACAGCTATAGAGACAAAGTCGTCTCCTTTATAAAGCGTCTTTCCCTGAAACTGCTTCGGAAATGCGGGGTTGTCGGTTATCTCGGCGCCGAGGCCGGGCGTCTCGCTGGCATGGCCAAAGGAGGCTCCAACAATGGTGTTAAAATCATCGGCGATGGCAATCGTTCCCCAGATTTTATCCCAAAGTCCATTGCCTCTTACGGCTACCATGTAGGTGTTGCCTTTTTCGCCTTCAAAGATAAATAAAGGATACTGGCGCTGATCTATAGGTTTTTTCTCTTCTCTGGCCATATCGATATCTTCAGCTTTAGCGCCGTCCACCACTTTTCCATTGGCGTCTATCACCACTTGCTTAATCTTCTCGTTAAATAAGTCGAGGATTTCTTTATCGGTCATCTTATCGAGGTCGGCGCCTAACTGATCTTTGATAGCCTTCAGGATATCCTTTTTTTGAAAAACTGCTTCTTTTGCCTCGTGCGTAGGTTTGAGGCCGGTGACCACAATGGCCAAAACGATGGATACAATCAACGTCATGATGACGGTGTAAACAGTGACATATTTATTGCTGTACATTTTTATATAGATTTAATCAGGTCTCAGGCTTTAGTCAGAAGTTCAGCTTGCTTCAAAAACCTGTGCTTATTAACTAGTTTGCTTAACTCTTTTTAAACGGCGGCTAACGTTCTTCTGTACGACGATATGGTCTATTAACGGCGCAAAAATGTTCATAAACAAAATTGCCAGCATCCAACCTTCCGGGTAGGCCGGGTTCATCACCCGAATGAGCATACCCAGTACGCCTATAAAGAATCCGTACACCCATTTCCCTACATTAGTATTAGAAGCAGTCACCGGGTCGGTAGCCATGAAGGCAATGGCAAACCAGAAACCACCCATGTAGAACTGATAGTACCAAGGGACATTCATATAGGCGTCAAAGCCCCAGGCATTGAACAGCAGCGCCATGAATACGGCGCCTATCAGCCCTGAAACTATAATTCGCCAACTGGCGATACCCATGCCTAAGAGCATCAAGCCTCCTAAGATGATGAGGGGCTTGCTCGTTTCGCCGACCGAACCGGGGATGGCGCCCCAGAACATCTGCGCCGGCGAATAGACTTCGGTCACATGCGACCAGCCTTCCGTAGCCAAAGCTAAGGGCGTCGCTCCGGTGAAGGCGTCGGCAACCGCCGCCCCGCCCTCGCCAAAGGTGGCCAGATGGAAGGCTCGGAATATCCAGTCGAAGAAGTGTTCCGCCCAGCCGTAAGTCTCGCCCATTGCCTGTGCGCCAGAGTATTCAATTCCAGCCACCCAGCACTGGTCGCCGGAGATAACGGTCGGATAGGCAAAGAAGACAAAGGCTCTTGCAAGCAGCGCAATGTTGACGACGTTCATTCCCGTTCCGCCAAATGCTTCTTTTCCGATAAGTACGGCAAAAGCTACTGCTACTGCGAGAATCCACAGCGGCATGTCCGGAGGCATAATCAGCGGAATGAGGGCGCCTGTCACTAAGTACCCCTCTTCGATGGCATGTCCTTTCTTTGCGGCATAGTAAAATTCAATCGCCAGACCGACGGCATAAGAGACGACGAAAATGGGGAGAATCTTAATGATACCATAAGACAACTTCAGGTGTACCGCCTCTAAGAATGGCGTGTGCAGACCTAAAGCCAGAAAGTGCTGATGGCCAATGTTGTAAATCCCAAACACATAGCACAGCAATAGTGCAAATACGACCATGATCATCGTGCGCTTGAGATCCATTCGGTCGCGGATGTGGGCGCCTGAGTGGGTCGTTTCGTTCGGAGTAAAAAGGAAGGTGAAAAACCCATCGAACAAGGTATGAAGGAACTTCTTGTCCTTCGAGGGTTCGAATCTTTTCGCTTTTTCAACTAATTTATTCATAGATGGCTGAGTTACTTAAGTGTTTATCTATGCTGATTGAGGATGTGGGAAGCGCCGGAACTTTTGGGCTGCCTTAGTCAGTACGGCTATCTTTTACCTTCCTGACCGACATACCGGAATACCCAACAGGTTAACAATTAAATTACTAATCATCCCTGCTCGCGCATCATATCGAGTCCCGTGCGCAAAATCTGTTGCAGAGATTGTTTTGAAGTGCAGGCGAATTCGCATAGCGCCAAGTCTTCCTCTACCAGCTCATGGATGCC
>CAZXQI010000046.1:0-150 GCA_964643005.1 uncultured Saprospiraceae bacterium
TGCACGACTATTTTGAAATAATTATTTTACAAGGTCAATAGCTCAACGCGTTAAGAATAAAGAAGGGAAAAGTGGAGACAGTCAGATTCGAACCGACGGCCTTCCCGATGCAATCGGGACGCTCTAACCACCTGTGCTATACCGCTTTTT
>CAZXQI010000046.1:250-27189 GCA_964643005.1 uncultured Saprospiraceae bacterium
TGAAAAAGAAAAAGAAAGGAAAAAGTGGAGATAGTCGGATTCGAACCGACGGCCTTCCCGATGCAATCAGGACGCTCTAACCACCTGTGCTATACCGCTTTTTTGAAAAAGAAAAAGAAAGGAAAAAGTGGAGATAGTCGGATTCGAACCGACGGCCTCTTGCATGCCATGCAAACGCTCTAGCCAACTGAGCTATACCCCCGTTTCAAATGCCTGCTTCCCAAGCGGCTGCAAAAATAGACTTTTTCGGCGAATGAACCCTACATTGGAGAAAAAATTACTCCTTAGAGAAAGTCCACTTCATCAATTCTTTGAAGCCTGCCTTTTTGCCATACATCAAAATGCCGACGCGGTAAATCCTGCCGGAGAGCCAGACAAAAAAGATGGCGGAGGCTATCAATAGCAGGACTGAAACAGCTATTTCCCACAGCGGAGGCTCAAAGGCCAGGCGGGCGGGCATGATGATAGGAGAAAACAGCGGAATCATAGACATCCAGACGGCCATTGGGCTGTTGGGGCTTTCGACTACCGGAGTGATGAGGATGATGGAGAGAATGATCGGCGCCATGGCGACCATCGTCAGCGACTGGCCTTCTCCCATATCGTCGCCCATTGCCGAGCCGACTGCTGCAAAGAGCGATGCGTAGATGAAATATCCTCCCAGGAAATAAATGACAAACAGGGGAAGAATAAGTCCCCAGTTCTGGCTGGCAACCAACTGGAAAATTTCCGAGGTCTGACCCATCACTTCCTCCTGAGGTATTCCCTGCATCGGACTCATCGCCGTCTGGGTAGCGGACGGATCCATGTCTAAGAAGGAGCCTGCCACGAGCGACAGAACTATCGTCAGAATTATCCAGATGAGCATCTGAGTGAGGCCGACACCGCTGACGCCGATAATTTTGCCCATCATCAATTGGAATGGTCTGACTGAAGAAATGATAACTTCGACGATGCGATTGGTCTTTTCCTCCATGACTGAACGCATAATCATCGTCCCATAGACCAGGAGAATAATATAAATGGTAAAGGCGGAAACGTAGCCAATGACGGTGGCGATAACGGCGCTGTTCTTTTTATTGGTCTCTACTAATTTTCCCGCATCATCGAAGGCTACTTCCTTTTGCTCAATGGAGACATCCGTTTTAAAACCGTCCATGATTTGTTCGTCGTAGCCGGCCAATCTGATTTTTTGCTTCTCCACCTGGGCGGCCACCTGATTCTCAATATAGCTGGTGGTTCCCAGGGATATCTGGTCTTCGGAGTAGTAGCTGATTTTCAATTTCTTAGTCGTATCCTGAAAGGCGGGGATATACAGCACCCCATCAAAGTTTCTGCCTTTGTAGGTGGCTTTCAGTATGTCTAAAGGCTCGTCCAGCAAAGTAAAAACCGCCTTGGAAGAAGTGTCCTTTGGAACGACAAAAGCGCCAGAGTCATCCCTGACGGCTATATTTCTCGTTTCATTCCCTGCAAAAATTTGCACTAGAACGGGGATGGCAAAGAGCGCTACAAAAACCAGCGGCGATAATAAGGTAATCAGGATGAAGCTTTTTTTCTTCACCCTGGTAAGATATTCCCGTTCGACGATGAGCCAGAGTTTATTCATTTTTTTAAAAAATTGAAATCTTGTTAGGAGTTGGAGCGATTCACCTGCCGGATAAAAATCTCATTAATGCCCGGCAATATCTCGTTGAACGAGCGGATATGCACACCCCGGCCGATGAGATAGCGCAGGATTTCGTTGGAATCGCTGTTCGGGTTTACCTGCACTGTCAGCCTGTAATCTTCCATTGTTCGGAGGCCAAAGGCGCCGCCGGCCAGTCCGCCGCCTCTCAGGTCGGCAGGTAATTCTCCGTCGTATTCTATTTTGAAAAGATTTTCCTTGAAGCGCTGTTTCACCTCCTGTATTTGTCCTTCCAACACATTTTTCCCTTTGTCAATCAGCACGATATACTCGCACATTTCCTCTACCTGCTCCATGCGGTGAGTGCTGAAAATGATGCTCGTGCCCTGGCGGTTTAATTCCCTGATCTCGTCCTTGATGAGATTGGTGTTGATAGGGTCTAATCCGCTGAAAGGTTCGTCGAGGATGAGCAATTTGGGTTTGTGCAGCACCGTAGCGATAAACTGAACCTTCTGCTGCATGCCCTTTGACAATTCTTCTACCTTTTTTCCCCACCAGTCTTTGATGTCGAGGCGGTCAAACCAGTTGAGAAGTTCTCTTTTTGCCTCTTCGGAAGAAAGCCCCTTCAGCCGAGCCAGATAGGTCAGTTGCTCGCCCACCTTCATTTTCTTGTAAAGACCCCGCTCTTCCGGCATATAGCCAATTTGTGCCGGGTGCTTTGCGCTGAGCGGTTCGCCGTCTAACCAGATACTGCCGCTGTCGGCTCTGGTAATGGTAGTGATGATGCGAATAAGCGAAGTTTTGCCGGCGCCATTGGGGCCGAGCATGCCAAAAATGACGCCCTTGGGGATGTCAAAACTGACGCAATCTACAGCCCTAAAATTTCCGTAATTTTTGACGACCTGGTCGAGGCGAAGAATACTCATATTTTTTAATAGGAAATTTTATGAGGTGAAAATTGAATTCATATTTTCAAAAAAAATTGAAAAAAGAACGGTGCTAAAAAAATCATTGCTAAGCAGGGCCGCACTAAAATTTCTATTACAGCCCCTTTTTTTTCGATAAAATGAGAGGTAGTTTATTGTTTCGACTTTGCCCTGCCAGCCAGGTCGAGCATAAAGGCGTATTCCAAAGCCACTTCCCTGAACGCTCTAAAGCGCCCGGACTGCCCGCCGTGACCGGCATCCATGTTGGTGTGAAGGATGAGCGGGTTTTGGTCGGTTTTTATTTCTCTCAATTTGGCCACCCACTTCGCCGGCTCCCAATATTGCACCTGTGAATCGTGCAGGCCGGTAGTTACGAGCATGGCGGGGTAATCTTTCGGCTCCACCTGATCATAAGGCGAGTAGCTAAGCATGTAATCATAATATTCCTTTTTGTGGGGGTCGCCCCATTCATCCCATTCGAAAGTAGTGAGCGGGATGCTTTCATCGAGCATGGTCGTCACAATATCTACAAATGGAACTGCGGCTACGACTCCTTTGAAAAGATCGGGGCGCATATTCACCACGGCGCCCATGAGCAGTCCGCCTGCACTGCCGCCCATCGCAAAAAGATGCTCTTTGTCGGTATATTTTTCGGCAGTCAAAAAATCGGCGCAGTCTATATAATCTGTAAAGGTGTTTTTCTTTTTCAGGAGTTTGCCGTCGTCGTACCATTGCCGACCCATTTCCTGACCGCCTCGAATGTGGGCGATGGCAAAAGCGAATCCCCTGTCAAGCAGGCTCAGGCGGGTGCTGCTAAAGTTAGGATCCGTGCTGTATCCGTAAGAGCCATAAGCGTAAAGCAACAGAGGCTGGCTGCCGTCCTTCCTGAATCCCTTCCTATAAACAATGGAGACAGGAACTTTTTTCCCATCCCTGGCTGTGGCGTAAATGCGCTCCGACACATAATTATTTTTGTCAAATCCTCCGAGTATCTCCATTTGCTTCATGGTTTTCAGGGATTTTGAGGGTATAGCGTAATCGTAAACCGTCGGTGGAGTCGTGAGCGACTGGTAGCTAATGCGCAAAACATCCGTATCCCAGGTAGGATTGTTGCTGAGGCCGGCCACAAAAGAATCTTCTCCGAAGTTCACATAGTGGTCGTCATTCCCATCCCAAGACTTAATCCGAATGTTGCGAATACCATTTATGCGCTCCGTGAGAACAAGGTAGTTTTTAAATAAATCAAAGCTTTCCAACAAGATGTCTTCGCGATGGGGAACGAGCTCCTGCCAGTTTTCTTTGGTCGTTTTGTCTTCCTCCGCAGTCATCAGGCGAAAGTTTTTAGCATCTAAGTTGGTGCGGATGTACCACTTCCCGTCGGCATGGTCTGCCGTGTATTCGAGATTGCGCTCGCGGGGCTGTAAAATCTGCCATGCTCCATCGGGCGTGTCGGCATTGAGATAGCGGTATTCATTGGATACTGTTTGCCAGGAAGTAATGAGTAGGTATTTTTTTGATCGGGTCTTGTCAATATCAAGTTCGAAAGTGGGGTCTTCCTCATGGAAAACGACCTGATCCTGAGAAGTATCCGTGCCGAGGCGATGCTTCAAAACCTTGTAAGCTCTCAGCGTTTCATCTTTGATAGTGTAAAAAACCGTCTTGTTGTCATTGGCCCAGACGACGCTGCCATCGGCGCCGGGGATGCGTTCTTCAATGGTTTCGCCGGTCTTGAGGTTTTTGAAGCGAATAGTGTAAATGCGTCTGCTAAGGGTGTCTTCGCTATATGCCAGCCAGCGGTTGTCGGGGCTGACTTCCATGGTGGAGACGTTGTAAAAGTCAAATGGCTCCGCCAGTTCATTCAGGTTGAGCATTATCTGTTCCGCCGCATTGAGCGTCTCTTTCTTCCGGCAATAGATGGGATACTCCAGCCCTTCCTCATACCGATAATAGTACCAATACCCATTGTCGATCTGTGGAACGGATTCATCCTTTTCCTTAATCCGGCTTTTTATCTCCTGAAAAAGAGTCTCCTGCAAATCTTTCAATCCGGAGGTAACCTGGTCAGTGTAGTTGTTTTCAGCTTCGAGATAAGCGATGACCTCCGGATTGTCCCTTTCGTTTAGCCAGTAATAGTCGTCTATACGAGTTTGGCCATGCTCTTTTAGCTCTTTCGGCTTTTTAGCGGCGATGGGAGGAGGAAGCGTCATTTTATCGTACATGGTGGTCTGGTTATCGCCATTCCCGGCGGGTTTAGTTTTACAGGCGGCAAAGATGAGGATTGAAAGGGAGACGAGGAAAAGGCGGGTTAGAAGCATGTCTATAGAGTTTGGGCAAATGTAAAACTGTTTTGGGGCAATGTATTTTCTATTTTTTTAAAACATAATATTCACGTTGCCACAGGCAAAGGAATTTTAAAATCATAAAAATAGCGTAATAGGCAACGCAGGCCGGAAGGGAAGTTAAGTTGTGAGGAGAGAAGTCTGGTTGGTTAAAAAAATAAGACGAAAGGCTACCGATTAACTCGGAAGCCTTTTTCATCTCATTTCAAAACCTTACCCACCCGGGGGCAGGTAATTCAGTAAAAAAAAAGGGGGGGGGTAGAATGTCGGTATTGCTACCGACACATTGTTATTTTCTTATAGTGTGTGGGCATACCCAGGTCTGGTCTTTTAGATTTGGGAAAAGTAACCCGGACGGCTAAAGATTCCGTTGCGGACTTTAAACCCAAATTTGTACGACTCAAACTTCGGTTGATTTTCTAATTCCCCCTCTGCGTTGTTTCCAGGTAAGCCGAAGCTCCAGGATTCTGCATCAGTGTGTAGAGCATTTCCTTGGCTCGGAAAAGCTGAGCTTTTACCGTACCGAGAGGAATGTCAAGTTCCAGGGCGATTTCTTCGTAGCTCAGCTCTTCGTAGTATCTCAACTCAATCATGAGGCGATACTTTTTGCTGAGCTGACCCAGGGTCCTGCGCACCATTTGCAGGCGTTGCTGCCGGATGACTTCTTCTTCGGGGTTGCGGCCATGCTGGCGGATGCTACCCGTAAAGTCTTTGTCGCTCTGAGGTTCAAAGGGTTGATCTATGGACAGAAAATGGAGCCTTTTCTTGCGGATGTGATCAATGCAATTGTTCACTGCAATTTTAAACAGCCAAGTAGAAAACGCATAGTGGGGCGCATACGTGGACAGTTTGTTAAAAGCCTTTCCAAATGCCTCGAGCGTTAGGTCTTCTGCGTCGTCATGATTGCGAACCATTTTGAACAAATGGCTGTAAACAGAGGGACGATAGCGCTCCAAAAGAGCGGCATAAGCCTGTTGTTCGCCGGCAATTGCCGATAGTACCAGTTGATAATCCTCCGAGGCCTTTGGTGAAAGCCTGCTTGCGCTAATAGGAGTTGTTGTGGTGGTGTGTTTCGTTAGTGTTAATTCCATTTCTGGGTGTCTTTGTTCATGAGAATGGGCGGGGAGAATACGGAGTAGTAAATGACGAGAGCAGCGTCCAGAAGCGGAGTCCAAATCCACAAAGAGCGTTGCCGCAACTTGTGAAATACCAAAGCACTAACGACCATTACTACACTTATCCTAACCGCATATCCCAATAGAGCAAATATTGTGCTAATTTTTAATATAACCAAGATAAATAAAAGAACGTAGTGTAGTAAGTGACTCATAATCAACGAGGAAAGCAGTAATTTATGTTTTAATTTATAATGCTTCCCCGTTGTAAAGTGCCTCGTTTTCTGGCGGTAGTACTCCTGCCATGTTGCTTTTGGTTTAGAGAAAACAAAGGTATCAGGATGGAGCTGAATGCCGACGTTACCTTTGTGGGCTACCTCATTAATAAAGAGATCGTCATCCCCTGAAGCAAGGTATTCATGCCTTTGAAATCCTCCCGTCCGATCGAATAGCGCCCTATAATAAGCCAGGTTTCGTCCAACTCCCATGTAGGGTGTCCCTGCTATGGCAAATGCTAAATACTGCATAGCCGTATAACAAGCTTCAAACCTGATAAACTTGTTCAGGGGACCAGGGGCCTCGTCGTAGGGCGAAAATCCCAGCACGATTTCGGTGTTCTCATTCATGCCTGCCACCATTCCCTGTATCCAGTTCCTGGTAGCCGGCACGCAGTCGGCATCCGTCAGCAAGA
The DNA here is from genome assembly GCA_964643005.1 of uncultured Saprospiraceae bacterium. Taxonomy (GTDB): domain Bacteria; phylum Bacteroidota; class Bacteroidia; order Chitinophagales; family Saprospiraceae; genus UBA6168. The sequence goes on from CAZXQI010000046.1 coordinate 6,946, forward strand.
GTGTGTCGTATCTTGCCTGCTCAATCCCTTTCGCTAATGCGAATTTTTTCCCTATTCTCTTATCATCAAAATTGACAATACGTAAATGCTTGAATTTACGCTGCAAATATGATAATTCCTTTAAACTATTGTCTAACGAATTATGGTTAACTACCAGAACTTCAAAGGAACGGTAGGATTGATTTAGGATACGGGCGAGATTGGAGCGAAGATTTTCTGCTTCATTGTGCGCACAGATGATTACGGAGACGGAAACCGGTTTTTTTAGCTCCCGGGAGGAGTCGGACTGAGTCTGATTTTTTTGTCTCCGCTCCCCTGTCTGTTCTTTTTCTACTTTCCAAAATGCCAGGCGCACAAAGAAATACAGCCAAAAAAACAACTGTACAGCAGTGACTGCAAAAAAGAGATAAAGGATGATTTGTTGATATATCGGCACGGCTTAGTCAAAGCGCATTTTGAGGATTAGGATTTAGCTCGTCTATTGATTAGATTTTTTGTTCGGACAAGCGGAGAATTTCAGCCCTCTCTGCCAACAAGCGGTTTTTTACCTCGGCGCTTCCTGAAGCCAGCTTGTCTAATCGGCTTAACTCTGTACATTCCTTCCACTTGTGCAGCCATTTTTCAGCCGCCCAGCCCGAAGGTACAATACTGAACACATAAAGCCAGGTCAGCCAGGGAGCGGCGCCGGTCAGAACTGCCAGATGGGATGCCCCCCATATTTGTAAACCGATGAACAATGGATACATGATTAGACCGGCGAGGTATTTATAAGTAGCTTTCCAGTGAATCTCCTTATTCAGAGCCTCGCTTATTTTTTTTGTAAAAAAAACAGGGAAGAAGTGGGAAAGCATGCCTACTAAGGAAAGAGGGAAGCACAGTATCAGATAAATCGCCAAAAGGAGTTTCCGACTCCCTTCTCTGTTTGAAAGTACCTTATCGCTGATTTTCAGCGCTTTGAGTCGGTCGAAATAGCTAAAGACTTTTTCCTGAAAATTCTGAAATTCATTCTGGTGGTTTTGTTGCCGGATTCGCCAGTCTTTCAGAAAACTCTGCGATCGCTCAAATTGTGCCAGGGGAGCGACATGATTTTCATTTTGCGCCATTTCTTCCATATACCTCAACAAGCGATCCTCCACATCGTCGGCTGTGTTAATGGTCAGTTCATCTAATTTTTTCTCTATGAGTCGGGTCAGTTTTCTCACAGCCTCCGCCTGGTTCGCTTCCCAATCCTTTTGAAAATCTGCCACCCTGATTGGCTCGCCCAAAATGGTGAGCAGGCGACTGCGAAACTTTGTCGGGTCTGAATAATTCAATCCGACAGGGAGGATAATCAGCCCAAGTTGGAAGTCCTGTCTGCTCTCGGCGGCAAAAGCAATGCGAGCCGTTCCCGTTCTGATTTTCTCTAAGCGGCGATAGACAAAGCTGTACCCCTCCGGCGCTATAAACAGGCGACCGCCCATTGCTAAGTGTTTTGAAGACCGTTCAAAACTTGCAGCATTGTTGAGAGGCCGTCCCCCTGTATCCTTGTCCCGCTCGACCGGAATGCAGTAGAGCCGATTGAGTAGCCAGCTCGTGAAGCGGTATTTAAACAAACTGGCGTTGGCCAGGAAAAACACTTCTCCCTCTATTTCCACCACCGCATTCAATGGATCCAGTACGGTGCTCGGATGGTTGGAAATGACAATACATGGACTGTCAAACCGGCCGGCTTCCTTGTTCACCGCAGTTACCTTCGAATAATAAACTCGCTGCGAAGCCCACACAATGGCTTTGAAACAGTGATAGAGAAGGAAAAGGAATGGGCTTAAATGGTTTCTATTCATTCAGTTTGTTTAAAATGGCAATATCGCCAGCTTCACACAAAATTTTAAAATAAAAGCGTTGGGAGATATTTTTCAAGGTAGGTTTTAAAAGTTTTTCATTCGAACCTGCGCACCAAACCAAGTTTTTGTATTTTTCTGACAGTGTCGAACAGCATCTGCCTTTAGGCGTTTTTTGAGAAAGTTATTTTCGATTTAAAAGTCTTTGGTCGCTTCTCATTCGACCCTTTCAATAGTTTTTTTTAAAAAAAAATTCAAAAAAATGAGCAGTAAATTTCCCTTTAGATTCTTGTTTTGGCTCATCCTGCTTGCAACAGGTTTTTTCGTCGGTACCGCCTGGCAGGGCAGAGTCGCTCCCGACATACTCCCACAGACTCCATCCGACGAAGTACCTTACCACAATGTTTCGGAGGAGCAGCCAGGCGCAGCTACTCAGGTCAACCAGACGCCCTACCCTCCGGGATTAACGGAAGGCGAGAAGGCCAACATCCGCCTTTTTGAAAATTCTGCTCCTTCAGTGGCCTACATCACCACATCCCAGCTCCGACAGGATTACTGGACGCGCAACGTCTTAGAAATCCCTCAAGGCAGCGGTTCCGGCTTCGTCTGGGACAGGGATGGCCATATCATCACCAATTATCACGTCGTACAGGGCGCCGACAAGTTTCTGGTGACCTTAGCAGACCGCTCGACCTGGGATGGCCAGTTGATAGGCGCGGCGCCGGAAAAAGACCTTGCCGTTCTCGAAATTAAAGCGCCTAAAAGCGTCCTTCGACCCATTCCCCTTGGAGAATCGGGCAATCTGCTCGTCGGCCAAAACGTCTATGCCATAGGCAACCCCTTCGGTTTAGACCAGACCCTGACTACCGGCATCATCAGCGCTCTCGGGCGCGAAATTAAATCCGTCAGCGGCATCCCAATTCGCGACGTCATCCAGACGGATGCAGCTATCAACCCCGGCAATTCCGGCGGTCCTCTGCTCAACTCCTCCGGCCAGCTAATCGGGGTGAATACGGCAATTTACAGTCCTTCCGGCGCTTCTGCCGGCATTGGCTTTTCCATCCCCGTGGACGTAGTCAAATGGGTGGCGCCCGACCTCATCAAATACGGAAAGGTAAATCGCCCGACGCTGGGCGTCGAACTTGCTTCCACACAATTTACACAGCGACTGGGATTAGAGGGGGCGCTCATCACTCACGTGGACGAGGGCGGCCCCGCAGAGAAGGCAGGCCTTCAGCCTATCTACAGGGATCGTTCGGGACGCATCCAACTGGGCGATACCATCGTCGCCATTGATGGGAATAAAGTCGCCAATAGCAATGAGCTAATTCTAATCTTGGAAAAATACAAGGCAGGCGATCAGATCAAAGTCAAAGTATTGAGGAATGACAAACCAATCGAGGTAAATCTGCAATTGGTTTCGGCTCGGTAGGGTCGCACGGCCGTGCGACCCTGCCGGCCGTGCGGTTCTACCGCATCAATATCACATCCCCTTCGATGATTTCGGTTACACCGTCAATAAATTCTACCTCTGCAAACCAGGTGTAAACGCCTGGATCCATCGGCTGATTTCGGTGCGTGCCATCCCAACCAATAGTTGGATCATTCGGCAGGAAGTCTTCAAATTGGTAAACTACTTCTCCCCAGCGACTAAAGACTAAGAATGTTTTAATGCGGGAAACCTGTGAGCCGGCAAAAATCATGAACACGTCATTAATGCCGTCGGCGTTAGGTGAAAAGGCATTGGGCACATATATAGGATGACTCCTTTTCACGAAGATGGTAGCCTGGTCGCTATCTGGGCAGCCATTTTTTTCTACCCTTACGGTGAAGGTCGTCGTTTCTAATGGATAGGCAGTTGGGCGGAGGCAGTCGCCACAACTCAACAGAGAATCTGGCTCCCATTCTATCAGGTCAAGGCTGTCGGCGGGCAGAGTCAGCAACGCTTCCATGAGGACGCTGTCGCCAAGATAAATCACATTGTTCCCTTCGAGGTAAACGATAATGTCAACTCCCACTTCCTGCGGCTCAACAATTTCAATGGTTACTACATTTTCGCAGCCTGCTGCATCAAGTACGACCAGATGGAAGATCCCTCCCGATAAGCGAGTGAAAGTGCTATTACTGGAAAAGGGACTATCGTTGATAGAAAACAAATAGGGCGGCAATCCACCGCTAACGGAGGTAACAGTAATGGCGCCGTCATTTTTACCAAAACAACTAATAGGCGTAACGCTGATGGATGGAACAGGGGTTTCCTTGCTGGCTTCTACGATGACTATATCAGAACTTTCGCAATTCAGGAAGGTATCTATCACCGTCAAGGTATAAGTTCCCGGCATACTGACGACGGGATGAAGAATCGTCGAATCGCCGGGGAAGGGACCGAAATCAGCCTTCCAATTGTAAATTATAGAAGATCCGGTAGAAGTATTATTTCCCCCTAAAACTGCCTCAGTCTCGTCTTCCTTGCAGGTGAGTACAGCATTTTCACCCGCATCAGCTATAGGCGCCAAACCCACAATAATTTGGATAGACGCTGCAAAACTGCAATTCTCTTCTTCGTAGGCAAACTGAATCTGATGTGTGCCGGCGCCGGCCTCAGCAGGGTCAAAGATGCCGACAGCCGCATTTGTTATACCGGGGCCGCTCCAGGTTCCGACGCCGCTCGTACCGTTGCCGGTCAGGTTAGCCTGTAGTGTGATGGCGCCGGTAAGAGGCGTCAGGCAGACAGGAGCGACAGGCTCTATTTCAATAGCTATCTGCGGGCAATCTTTTGCAATGCAGGTTTGTGTCGTTACGACATCCGGGCAAACAGTATTGCCGGAGACCGTCAATTGCAGGGTAATTTCATCGCCGGACGTGAGACCATCTATAAAGTAGCTATTTGCAGAAGTCTGGGTTCCCGTTGTTCCTGCAATGACCACCGCTGTATAATCAGTCGCATTGGCAACATTCGGCCAGGTGAATTGAATGGAAGTCGTCGTCGTGGCGCAACTGATAGCAGGCGCTACCAATTCCGGATCAACCTGAACCTGGTGAACGACTGGGATTGAATTACAGCCATCCTGACCGACCAACAGGGAAACAGAATAACTCCCCGGAGCAGACCAGCTAATCGTATGCGGCCCCGAGCCTGTACCGGGCACAGCCGTTCCTCCGTCAAAATCCCAGGTATAATCGGCAGAGCTGGAAGCATTCCCCTGATAGGTAAGTGTTGCCGATTCCGTTACACATATATTATTATCTATTGAAAAATTGGCGGTTGGCTCCGAAAAGACGGTAATGGTAGTAGTAGCGCTGTAGAAGCAATTATCTTCTTCGTAATTGTAAGTGATTATATGCTTTCCTACCCCAGCCTGACCAGGATTAAACACGCCGCTCACGGAATTTACACCGGGGCCGCTCCATGCGCCGACGCCTGTTCCTCCGCTGCCGGCGATAGTCGTAGCGAGTTGAACGGAAGCGGCCGATCCAATGCAAAGCGGCGCTACCGAATCAATGGCTATGACAATAGGCGGACAGTCTTTCGCAACGCAAGTTTTCGTCGTCACGACAGGCGGACAGGAGCCGCCATTCGATATCGTTAGCTCTAAGGTAGCTTCATCATTGGGAATCAGCCCGTCAATAAAATAGGTATTTTGAGAGGTCTGACTGCCGGCAGGTCCGGCGATGACGACTGCCACGTAGCTCGTGGCGTTAGTCACATCAGGCCAGCTAAACTCGATAGAGGTGGTGGTGGTCACGCAGTTGATATCGGGCGCCACAAGCGGGGTTTCGACGAAGATAGTATCTGTAAATGGTTCGGAAATGCAATTCTGTGCGCTGGTTACGGTCACTGAAACCGGCTGCGCTCCCGATGAAGCCCAGGTAAGTTGGTGCGGGCCTTGCCCAGTTCCGGGAGTCGCTGTTGCTGTCCCGAACTCCCAATCCCAGGTCATTCCCGGTTCTACAACGCCGGTATAGGTGATTTCTGATTCTTCCTCCTCGCAAACCGGCGTGTCTGCTGAAAAGCCTGCCTGGGGTTGCGCATATATATTGACGACAATATCCTGGCTGAAGGTGCAGCTATTTTCTTCAAAAGTTGCTTTAATGGTATGGGCGCCAATGCCTGCCAGCTGAGGGTCAAAAGTACCTGCCGTTGATTGAGTAATTCCATCGCCTGACCAGGTCAGGGTTCCCGTACCGTCTCCACCGGAAATCGTCGCCTGTACATCAAAAACTGTCGCATTGGCGTCGAGACAAATATCTGCAACAGGGTCAATGCTGATGACTATATTCGGACAATCCTGAGCGCTACAGGTCTGGTTTGCCGAAGCATTTGGACAGGGACTGCTACTGAGTGCCGTCACTTCAATGGTCACATTATCGCCCGGCGACAATCCAGTGAAGAGCATGGACGTATCGGAAGTAGAAGTTCCGGTTCCACCAGAAATGACATTGACGTTAAAGCCGGAAGAGCCAGGGACAGAATTCCAGAAAAATTCAATTGTTTCAGTGGTGCTTATGCAGGTGATGGTGGGCGGCTGCAATGGATTGACTGTTTCAACGATCTGAGTAGATGTATCCGAAACGCAGCCATTCTCTTCCACAAAAAGTGAAATGGTATAATTGCCGCCTGTTGGCCATTCTACAGAGTGAGGGCCGGCGCCGGCGCCTGGAGTTGCCGTACCTCCGCCAAAATCCCAGAAAAAAGTTGTCGTACCGGATGCGCCGCCGGTATAGTTCACGGTTGCATTATCATCCTGACAAACGGGCGAAGTCGCAGAAAAATCAGACGACGGTTGAGGATAGACATGAATCACCCTCGACGCATTATACAGGCAGGTGCCTTCCTCATACGAGACGACAATCGTATGCGCCCCTGGGCCGGCAGTAACCGGATTAAAAACACCGGAAATAGGGTTGACTCCCGCCCCCTGGAAGGTGAACGAACCAGAACCATCGCCGCCTGTCTGGGTAGCAACCAACTGTATCGGCTGAGCCGTTCCATCCAGGCAAATCGAAGCTACTGAGTCAATACTAATATTGACAATAGGGCAATCCTGAGCAATACAGGTAATTTGCGTGCTAGTATTGCCACAGCTATTCCCCGAAATAGCTTCCACTGAAATCGAAGTCTGTTGGCCGGGGTTCAAACCGCTTATCTCATAAGTTGTATCATTGACCATCACTCCGTCAGGGCCAACAATCACGCTGACATTGTATCCAACTGCTCCGGGAACCTGCTCCCAAACAAAAGCGATGGAGGTCGTCGCAGGGAAGCAGTTGATAACAGGAGCAGGAATTTGTTCTTCCACTTCTACCGTCTGGCTCTGTGGTAGCGAAGTACAACCGCCTTCTGTTACAGTCAGGGTCACGGTTTTAATGCCTCCAGATATCCATTCCACCGAATGTGGGCCAGACCCTGTACCGGGAGTTGCCGTACCTCCTCCAAAATTCCAGTTAAAGGTCGCCGAAGGATCTGCTGAACCCACATAAGTGACAATAGTGGAAGAATCCTTGCAAATAGGGGAATCCAGCACAAAGTCCGCCGTAGGGATATCTCTTACAGTGACGACTATTTCCTCAATATCCGAGCAGGTTCCACTGGTTCCCTTCACATAGTAACTCGTAGTAGCCGTAGGTGCGACAACGGTATTTTGCAGCTCATTGGCTGCCGTTGCAGGTAAACCGGTGTGGAAGCTAATCACAGGATTTGTATTATTGGCATCCACGATGGTCAATGAGGCCAGGTCAAAGGATTCGCCGATACAAATTTCTGGCGGAGCGCCGGCAACTATCAATTCAGGGCCTTCCATGTTGCCCGTGACCGTCACTAAAGCCTGGGAAGTACACGGCGGAGTTTTTTCATGGTTAGAAACAGTAAGCATATAATTTCCGGGGGATATGACGCTTATAGAAGGCTGCGTACTGGTAAAGCCCCCCGGCCCTGTCCAGGAATAAGTTGCATTTGAAGGAACAGAAGAAGACCCATTCAAAGTGATAGAAGTCGTGCTGCAACTGAGTGGAGGGGGGACAGGAGGGTTGATAATGGCGGCAGTAATGACCTCGTAGAGATTCAGAGTAATGATGCTATCGCAGCCCCGCCAGTTTTCTAATGCGTACACGTGCGGGCCAGGCGGACAGTATAGCTGGTTGTTGACGGTTACACATTCGCCCTGACAGACAGTGTCTGTAACCGTTGAAAAACTCAGCGGAAGAGGCACTATTACTACGTTGATAGTACTGTCGCATCCCAGCCATGACTGCAAAGTCACCGATCCCGACTGACAGAATTCCATCCCTCCCACATAAACACATTCGCCAGCGCAAACTTCTGGATAAACTGCCTGGGGCATAATAGTCGGGCCTATAAGGACATTTACGCATCCGTTGGAAAGATCGGCACAAAAAGGCACCGTAGTCGAATTGAACAAATTTTCCACCGTTTGCAAATCCAGGCCTATAAGAGACTGAAGCTGAGCCTGCGCCTGTAATAGATAGGAAATGCCACAAACCTGATAATTACCTTGTGGCATAGTTGTCATATTAGATGTAGGGTTAATGCTTATGACAATGCCATTCTGCGAAATGACATAGGCATAGCCATATTCGGCCGGATTAGGCTGCGGTACGCCAATGTATTGAGGTATCAGGGTAAGGTTTAAAAGCGGGCTACCGAAACAGGTCGCCACATTTGGATGGTTTATCGCCCCTCCATCTGCATTACAAACAGTGCACGAAATAATGCCGCAGGCAAACTCCAATGAAAAGTTATTCAGGTAGCCGATATCCTGACCGCAGATATCATTCACAGTCAGCGTCCAGGTGCCATTGGCGGGAGCGCCGGGCTGGTTAAAATCATTAAGGTTGCAACTGGGCGCCTGCGTCGCCCCGGAAACGGGGTCAGAAACGCCTCCGCAGGGGACGGTCCAATCGCCTGTCAAGCAGCAGGTTCCACTCTGGCAGGGGCCTGCGTTGCATAGGTATTCCGTGTTATTGGTCAAAGGCTTAAAGGTTCCCGTGACAATGCAGACATCAATATTATCACTACTGGTTCCACAGCCTCCATAATTATTATTTGCGTCGGCCATGACCAGGTAATTAGTCCCGTTGGGAGAAGTCAATGCCACGCTCAGGTCGCCTACCCAGGTGTGGGTAATAGAAAAGCAAAGAGAAGTTAAAGGGCACTGACCCAGGTCGTTCGGGCCATTCACCGCGACGTCGAGCGTTCCATAAAAAGTGCCATTGTCTGTAATAAGTACAGGACAATTCCCGGTGGACACACAGTCGCAGGGCTGAGCAGATAAGACTATCGCTGCCAACAAAAAAATAAAGGTAAAACCTGAAAAGCGGTAAATTTTAGCCATTACGTCCTTGTAATTTTTATCAGTTGTTTCAAAAAATCTTCACTATTCTTTTTCTATCGGCGGCACGGGAAAATGCAGGTTTCCCACGAGATATCAAAAAGGCAGGCATTTCTGACAGTCGTATCGGCCAGTACCTGCTATGAGGATTAGATTCTTTTGTCAATTTCTGACTTAAACGAAAATTCTTGAAATGAATATGGTTCAAATCCGGCAAGACAGTTTTTCACGAGACAAGATACTTTTTTACTTTTCAAATTTCTCAAAGGTCATCTTAAAACAGTACCAAATTCCCTTGTACCATTTTTATTAACTGACATTACCTACTAAAGATTAGGATTAAAACTCTTCGACAGTACAATGTTCGCGACTCAAAACCACCTGAGTTTTCCTATCGCCTAAATATCAGGGCTTCAAATTTCCTCTATACGGGAAGTTCTGAAGATCTCACAGTATCAGGAGTTTGTCTCCATATAGGGTCAAAAAAATGGGGAATTAAAAATTGCTAACAAGAAGAATCCCTTTGCTCTCAAACACTACGTCTTCTTAATGGCGCTCAAAATAGTTTAGGAAGGAATCTGTCGTCTTAAATATCACACCCTCAATGAACTTAATTTTCAAAGCTTCTAAGGCTGCGCAATATCAGTTTTTAAATGGGTGGTGAAATTAAATATTATTTCAAAACCAAGTCATTTTTGCTAATTCAAAGTATTTTCAGTCCTGAATTTTAAGATAGGTGGGAGAAGGTATCCGACAGTAACTGTTGCACCAGCATCCGCAGTTTTGGCTCCGTTTTGTTCGATACGGCAATGACATCCTCCACGCTTGTCTCTCGAATAGCTTCCGGCGGGTAACCCATGTCCGTCACCACAGACACGGCAAAAATCCTCATTTCAGAATGGCGGGCTACCAATACTTCCGGCACCACAGACATACCCACTAAGTCGGCTCCGATGTGGTGTAGGTAAGCATATTCGGCGGGGGTTTCCAGATTAGGCCCTGCCAGCGTGGCCAGCACTCCGGTATGCGCCCGGATGCCCTGTTTTTTGGCGATAGCTACCGCACTGTCAATCATTTTTTGGTCATACGTGTGCAGCATGTCCGGAAAGCGGACGCCCAGTCGTTCGTCGTTCGGGCCTCGCAGCGGATTGTCCGGCAGCAAATTGATGTGGTCTCGGAGAAAGACTAAGTCGCCGATTTGATGGGAGGGATTCACGCTGCCGACTGCATTGGAAAGGATAATGGTATTGGCGCCGAGAAATTTCATCACTCGAACGGGAAGAGTAACTTGTTGCAACGAATAGCCTTCGTAGTAGTGAATCCTGCCGGCCATGACGACAACAGGTACTCCGGCAAGTTTTCCAAAAATCAATTGTCCGCGATGGCTCTGCACTGTCGAAACCGGAAAGTTGGGAATTTCTCCGTAGTGGATAGCTTCCGACACCTCTATATCCTGCGCCAGGCCGCTAAGACCTGTGCCTAAAACGATACCGCACACCGGACGAAAATCCGTTCTGCTGCGGATAAAACGAATGGCTTCTTGTATTTGATTGTAAAGCATAAACTCGATGATAAGACTATTCCCGTTGGAGGATAGTGAATTACTGCGCTGACAAATTCAAAGGAACTCTAAGCGTTCGTGTAAAATTTGGAGAAGACCGGAATCTGAGTTCTCAGCAATCTCCCCTCGGGTTAGGGAAATTATCGCTTTCATCTTCTCCTCTGCCGCTTGTCAGGCACTGAAAATCCTTTTCTACTAATATGCGAAGAATCTTGTCTTCTCCAAGCTTCATTTCCTGTTCCATGCCAACCATATCTGTAGCAAACCATTGCTCGAGCAGCGCTTTAGGCGCAATCACTCTGATTCTGCCATTGGCAAAAAATGCTTTCATCTCCGGCGCGTCGGCGCTCTCCATCGCATACCATAAAGACTCCTGCGGCAAACTGCCAAACTGGATTTGCTCTTCTACTTTTCCAGTCTGCGCCAACTCCTCAGCTTCGCTTTGCGAGAGCCGTAGTCGGATTGAATTTCCCTGCATTCGGATTTTCATGACTGTTAGAAATATTTTTGCCGGGTAAACCTAATCAGCTTACCCGACAACATGTAAAAGATTTTTTTCTAAAAAATCCGATAATCAACCTATCAGGTCGTCAATTACTTTTCTTCTGCTTCGACTTCGGCTGCGGAGCCTGGGTCTGGGTCTGGTTGCTCTTTTTTGGACGGGATTTGCCGTACGAGCCTCTCCATATTTTACCCCGGGTTGTTCTTTTGTCTCCTTTTCCCATTGTTATTTTTTAATGCCGATCTAAGCGTTCGGCGGGTTTAACTATTGTTTTCTTAAATATAAAGTGGAGGGCAAATGTAATTGCTTTGGACTAAAACTTAAGCGGTTCCACTAAAAATCACCTGCTGCGGATGCGTGTAGATGTTAAATCGTCCATTCCTCAAAAAGCCTATCAGGGTCAGGCCGGCCTCGTCAGCCAGGTCAACGGCCAAACTGGAAGGCGCTCCCACCGCCGCCAGAACTGAGACGCCCGCCATCACAGATTTTTGTACCAATTCAAAACCTATTCTTCCGCTCACCAAAACCAAATGCCGGGTCAATGGCAGCATGCTTCGCTGAAACTGTGCGCCAATCAACTTGTCTAAGGCATTGTGTCTGCCCACATCCTCTCTCGACAGGAGCAGCCGGCCTGCGGCGTCAAATAAAGCGGCGCCGTGCAGCCCTCCCGTCAAATCAAAAACCGACTGATGTTCCAGCAATTTTCCCGGCAATTGATGGATTATCTCTGCTGGAAAAGCAGCCTGAAGCTCATTCGGCGCATAGGACGACTGGGTGAATACCGCTTCAATGGAGGACTTCCCGCATACCCCACAGGAGGAAGTGGTGTAAAAATGCCGCTCCATTTTTTTAAAATTTACTTCCCGATAGTCGTTTATTTCAATGGCAATCACATTTCCCTGGGCTTCCTTCTGCTGCACCTCAACCGGAGCAATGGATTTTATCTGCTCCATGTTCTTGATAATCCCTTCCGTGAACAAAAAACCCAGCGCCAGATCTTCGTCCTGACCCGGCGTCCGCATCGTCACTGAAATGCTCCGCTGGTGTTGGATACCTTCCTTCTCAAAAGCAATTCTGATTTCTAAAGGCTCCTCTTCCGCCAGGTAGTCTTCCATATACCTCCTCCCTTCGGCTGTGACTTTAACAATGTTCTTCTGCGCGACGCCTTCCATGTCTTTGTTAAAATTTGTTATAAAGTGTGCTGCTTTTCCTGTTTCTGAATCTATGCTAAAACAAACACAGGAAATTTAGAGTTACTGTTTTATCGTTTATTTTCATGAGATTATAATTTGTTAACTGGGTCGTACTTTTTAGTACGACTTTTTTTTTCACTAAAAAAGAATGCATCCAATGGTAATCTTTCTGTTGTCTCTGTTTTCCGCCAACCTCTTCAGCCCTCAGCCCGTCAACCCCATTGAATATTTCAATCTCTTCAATTTTCCCTACAAAATAAACCAACCCGACGCCACTTTCGAACTGTCCGAAAGGCTGCTGGAAATATCCGGCCTGAGCATGAACGAAGATAAAAACTATCTGGCCGCCATCAACGATGAAGAAGGGCTTATCTTCCTGCTCGATAAGGAGACGGGACAAATAAGGGATACCATCTCTTTCTGGAAGGGCGGCGACTACGAAGGTATCGAAATTGTAGGCAATGACGCATGGATTAGCAAGAGCAACGGGAACCTTTATCAAGTCGCAGATTATCAATCCGACAACCGCAAAACGATTAAACACTCAACGTTTTTAGGAAAGGAAAATAACGTGGAAGGGCTTGCTTACGACCCTCAGTCCAACAGGCTTCTGATTTCCTGCAAAGGGAGAAGCGACAACAGCCCCGACTCATCTCTCAAAAAAGCCATCTACGCCTTCCCGCTCGACAAACTCACCCTGATGACTGAACCGGCTTACCTGCTCAAACTTTCTGATTTAGAGGCCTTTTTGACAAAGGCTAATAGGGGGGAACATTCCGACATACTGAAATCTCTTTTTTCTGAAAAAAGGCAGGAATTAAAGCTCGGCCCTTCGGGTATCGCCATCCATCCCATAACCGGAGATATCTACATAATTTCTTCCCGGGGAAAGCTGCTAATAGTCATGAACAGAGCCGGCGAGCTGCTACACCTGACAAAATTGGACAAAACCATGTACGCTCAGCCCGAGGGAATCTGTTTCGACTCTGACGGCACGCTTTACATTTCTAATGAGGGAAAGAAAGGCAAAGCGCACATTTACAAATTTCTTTACCAGAATTGACCTTATATTTGCCGCCATTGAAAACTCCTCGCTGTCGCTTCCAATACGCTTCCACTTTTACAGCCCTTTTTTATAATAAAATGGGGGCTTTAAAGATTCCCGTGAAGTCGCTGCAACGAGCAAGAACAGCGATCAACAAACGAAAAAATGAGTATAGTTGAAATGAAAGTCCCCGTCATTGGGGAATCCATTACCGAGGTGACACTTTCTCAATGGTTAAAGGAAGACGGCAGCTACGTCGAATTGGACGAACCCGTCTGCGAGTTTGAATCTGACAAGGCCACCTTAGAATTTCCCGCCGAAGCTTCCGGCAAATTAATCCATGTCGCCAAAGAAGGGGACGATATAGAAATCGGCTCGCTCGTCGCCCGCATTGATACCTCGGCTACAAAAAGCAGCAGCCCGGCGCCTGCCAAAGAAGAGCCGGCGCCTGCCAAAGCAGCAGAACCGACGCCTCCTCCCCCTCCTGCGGAAAGCAAACCTTCCTACGCCGAAGGTCATCCTTCTCCTGCCGCCGCCAAAATTCTCAAAGAAAGCAACGTATCTGCCCAGGAAGTGAAAGGCACGGGGAAAGACGGCCGCATCACGAAGGAAGATGCACAGAAAGCAACTGAAACTCAAAAGCCGGCGCCGCTCTCCATACCCGAAGCGCCCAAAGCGCCTGCTACGACGACTTCTTCCACACCAGTTCCGATTTCAGGAATTTTCAGCCGAAACCGCACGACTAAAAAAATGACCCGCATGAGGCGCACCATCGCCAAACGCCTGGTCAGCGCCAAAAACTCGACGGCCATGCTCACTACCTTCAACGAGGTGGATCTGACCGAAGTCATGAAACTGCGGGAAAAATACCAGGACAATTTTGTGAAAAAGCACGGCATCAAATTGGGCTTCATGTCGCTGTTCGCAAAAGCCTGCGCCAAAGTGCTCCAGGAAATGCCTGAAGTCAACGCCATGATTGACGGCGACGACATCATTTATCACGATTACGTGGACATCTCCATCGCCATTTCAACGCCCAATGGTTTAGTCGTGCCGCCCATTCAAAATGTAGAATCGCTGAACTTCGCCCAAATCGAATATAAAATCAAGGAGCTGGCCGACAAAGCCCGAAACGGCGTGCTGACGCTGGAAGAGATGAGCGGAGGCACTTTTACCATCACCAACGGCGGCGTATTCGGCTCTCTGCTGAGCACCCCCATATTGAACGAACCGCAAAGCGCCATCCTCGGTATGCACGCTATCCAGCAACGCGCCGTCGTCGTGGACGGAAAAGTAGAAGTCCGCCCAATGATGTACCTGGCGCTGAGCTACGACCACAGAGTAATTGACGGCAGTTCGTCTGTCACCTTCCTCGTCAAAGTGAAAAAGCTTTTGGAAGACCCCGTCACTTTACTCCTTGACATTTAACAAGAATTGAAACTAATGAAAAAGGGCAACCCTCAACAGATTGCCCTTTTTCATTTCAACAAATAAGAAAACAAAACCGGCCATGACGCTACAAGAATTTTTCAACGAACTCAGCCGCCACCCCATTTGGATACTCGCCTACTTCACCCTCATTCCCATCGCGGCATTGCTGACCGGCAGCGTCAGCAAGGCTGAAGGCCACCTCGACCCCTGGAAGCGCATCTATTCTATATTGATTTATCTCGCCAGCGTACCGGGCGTTTTCGCCGTGACGCTGACTGTCTATATTTTCATCTTCGAGCGTCGCAGCATCCTCCAAACAGACATCTACACTGAAATCCTGCCGATAGCGTCTATGGTCGTCACGCTGTTGCTCATTCGCCGCAATGTTAACCTGGATCTCATTCCTGGCTTCGATAAGCTCACCGGCCTGATTACGATGATCGCCGCCGTTTTTATCTTCTTATGGGTGCTGGAAAAAACCAGAATATGGATAGTCTCCTTCCTCCCCTTCTGGCAGGGTATCCTCATCTTTATAGGCCTCTTGATGGCCGTCCGCTGGGGATGGCGAAGAATGGCGAGAAAGCCGTAGAAAAGGGGCTATAAATAATTCCCGTCAGAAGTTCTACACGAAACCAGATTGCTCTATACTCATGCGAGTGGCTCGCATGAAAAAGACATTTACTGAAAAACAGGAGGCTCTCGCTCTCCCTGTTTGGTAGTATTGAATCATTGTTTAGAGAACTCTTAGACAACAGCTCACATCTTTAAATTCAGGTTGCGCCACCCTTTTTACTCCGTCAGAATACTGTCATATCATCCGGCGCCGGGTCTATCAGAATTCCAAAGACTGCGCGAATTCCTAAATTTGTCCACGACCAAAAATGGAGAGATGGCGCCTCTGATGATGCACTCTCCTTTTTTTCTCCCAATAAAAATTCTGATATGCCACCTTTCTCAAACATTGAAGCATGGATTGAAAAATATCCTGAACTACAGTCAATTGTCGCCCTGAAGCCGACGCTTTGGTTAAATCCCCATCGGAAATCCATGGATAGTAAACTTCCCCTGCAACTCCAAAAATCGGACATGGAGCGGGGACGCGCCTTCATGGAAAAGTATGCTCCTTTTATTGCCAGGGTTTTCCCTCCCACCGTTCCTACAGGCGGGCGCCTGCTCTCTCCCCTGCGAGAGATTGAACATTTTAGAAGCCTGTCAAACAAGGAAAATACGACGCAGATCCAGGGGCGCTTTTTTCTAAAATGCGACAATGAACTGCCGGTGGCCGGATCTATCAAGGCCAGGGGCGGCTTTTTTGAGGTGCTGAATTTTGCGCACAAACTTGCCGTCAAAGAGGGCTTTATCCGGGATGAAGAGGCGGCAGATTTCTCCTTACCGGAACTGCACAGGCTATTTTCCAAATACACAATCGGAGTCGGCTCCACGGGTAACCTCGGTCTGAGCATAGGAATCATCAGCGCCAGGTTGGGCTTTCGCGCCAAGGTCTATATGAGCCACGATGCAAAAGAATGGAAGAAGAACCTGCTCCGACAGGCGGGCGCCACTGTCATAGAGGAAGGGGGAGACTTCGGCGTGGCCATCGCCAGAGGCAGGCAGGAGACCCATAGCAATCCCTTCGGCTACTTCGTGGACGACGAAAACAGCAGCCAGTTGTTTCTGGGCTACAGCCTGGCGGCCTATGAGCTGCAAAGACAATTAGAGCAGTTGCACATCCATATTGACGAAGAACACCCACTGTTCGTCTATTCGCCCTGCGGCGTCGGCGGCTCTCCGGGCGGGGTGCTGTTTGGCCTAAAACAAATCTATGGAAATGCCATCCACTCCTTTTTTGTCGAGCCGACGCACTCGCCCGCCGTTCTCACGGGATTGATTACGGGAAAACGGGAAAAGATTTCCGTTCAGGATTTTGGCATAGATAACATCACCGAAGCCGACGGGCTGGCAGTGGGTCGCCCCTCCGCCTTCGCAAGCGGTATTATCAAAAAATTAGTGAGCGGGATTTACACGATTGACGACGGCATCCTCTACCGCCTGTTGAAAAATCTGTATGAAACGGAGAAGGTTTTTATAGAACCTTCCGCCACCGCCGGCTTAGTCGGACCGCTGAAAGTGCTATCTTCCTCCTACCTCCAGGACAACGGAATTGACCCTGCCAAAGCGACCCACATTGCTTGGTCCACCGGCGGCGATTTAGTGCCCGCTGATATTAGGAGGGATTTTTTAAATAAAAATGTGGAGAAACACCAGACAGCAAGAGCTAATTAGTCCTTCGTCTGACTTGGTTAATTGTAGAGAAAAAGCAGGCTGGAAGCCTTTGTAACTCGGTAGAGATTCATCTATAGGAAGCGCTGTCTTCCGCGAAAATTGCGTTTACCTAAACAGTTGCAAGTTTTTCACCCAAGAAAAAAACCTCCTCTCAAAAGCCGGGAATGTACTCCAGGTCGTCGTCATAGTCGTCGTCATGGTCAATGCGGACGGACTCTCCCCGATCCTGCCAGCCGCCTGGCTCTGTCAGCATATTGAGCGGAGCGCCAAAGACGCGGATTAACTCCGCCCGAATGCGGCGCCTGATGCTCTCGCTGCGCTCCATCTTATCTTTCACTTTGTTTTTGTTGGTTTCGTATTTTATTTTGTCCAGCGTGCCCGAAATATTGAAATACATATTGAAAAAGCCGTTCTCTTTGGCGGGAATCGGATCCAGGCTGCTATTTTGCTTTTTAAACTTTTGGGCAATGACCTGCCCGGCGTTGATTTTCATGTTATAGTCAATTTTGTCGTCGAAGGTCTGCTCGCCGGAAATGGTCATGTTCATGGCGTTATTCTGGATGAACATAGAGGGCAGGTAAAACGTGCTGTTTTTGATTTCCAACCAGTTTTGCAAATCCACGAAGCGAACATTCCTAAGATCCTGAACTTTGGCGTAGGTTGAAAAGTCTTCTAATAGCTTGAAATTTTTTAGCGCGCCGTTTTTGATGCCGATACCAGCCCAGACGTGCAATTTGTCGGTGTCGAAGTTTCCGGTTGCATCCCAGAAAGTATGAATCAACATTTTGGTGCTCATCAGGCCCTCGATGTTTTCAGCCTTTAGATAGGATTGCCCCAGGTTGTTCGTCTGCTTAAAAAACTTTTGAATGTCAATGTGGTTGCAATCCAGCTTAGCCTCCAATCGGGTTTCTTTTTCAAAAAATAGTACACCGTCTAAGTCGAATATCCCGTCCATTCCCTTTGCCTTACCTGCTATCTGCATCTGACCCTTTTTAAAAGTAAGTTGACCCTGAAAATCCTCACCTTCTATTTTGTCATAAACAAACTGGTCAATGCGCGCATTGAAAACGCCGTTTAGTAAGTCTGCAAAGCGCTGTCGGTTTTCGTTCTTTGCGACTTTCAACGAGTCGAAAACTTCCTGTTTTACAGCCCCCTCTTTGACCGGCACGTCTGTCAGTTTGACTAAGCGACCCACGTCCATTTTTCGGGAAACGAGGCTTGCCTGAAAATCCAGCGAGGCGTTTTTAGAATTTAGCGAGTCAACCAACAGGGCAGGGAGGAAGTTTTTGGCAGAGCCTTCGAGTAGGATTTCGCTGCCGGCGCCATCTATTTTGAAATCCTTCAGCTCCAGTGAATTACCGTCTAAGCGAAGGACGCCCCTGTCAATCATCATGTTTTCTCCATTGATCTTAAGGGCTACGTCATCGAAGTTGAAACTACCTCCGAGGTTAACTCTGGCAATGGTGTTGAGGCTGGTCATATCCCTATAGCGGCCGCTCAGATCCAGATTCTGGATTTCAATTTTCCCACTACCATCGGTGATAGCGGGGTTGTCTAAAAGGCCGTAAGTATATCCGATGGGAATGGCGCCGTCGGCCCACAATTCAATTTCGGGGTTGTCTAAGTTCTCGACTTTTAACTCCAGCGTTATGAGCTGTCTGTTCAGATAGCCCTTAAAATTGCTGATTTCAAATACGGAACTTCCGTTGTTCTGCCGTTCGCCATTGGTAAACGAGGCGTCAAAAGACACGTCTTTAAATGGTTCCCTAAGGCGGGGACTGGTCAGTTTTCCACCTTCTAAGCTAAAATTGAAATTGATAGCAGGGCGACCGGCAGTACTCAGTTTGCCGTTGACGCTGACGTCAAACCTGAATTTTCCCGTGCTGGAAAAATCGCCTAAGGGCTTCAGAAATTGTTTCGGTAGCATGGCGATGACCGTTTCTAAGCTGGCGTCTTCGGCGGTCGCTATCAGATTGAAATCCGTAAAGTCTTTCTGACTCTGAATGTATCCGTTCACGTCGAAGATATTGTCCTCCAATGTGACTTTGACTTTTTGGAAGTCGTATTTCCCCTGTTCCATGTCCATTTCAATGACGGCGTCATAGCCCCATTTTTTTCCCTCCAGATAACGCATGTTGCTCAGGTCAACAAAATTGGATGTCAGCTTTGCCGTACTTTTCAGGTCAAATTTTTTGCTGGAAAACAATCCTGAGAAAGTAGCTTTCTCCACGGTTGTCATCAGCTCCTGCTTCAGTTTTTCATCCCGATATATCAGCTCGATATTCTCTAAACCGGCTGTTTTCAGCGAAATATTAAACCCTCCTTCCGATTCTGAAGGCTTGAAAATATCGTAGTTAGCCTGCCCTTTTTTATCAATCAACACGTTCAGAGATCCGTCCTGAATCGTCACGGAATGAACCTTCACGCTGGAGCCAAGCAAACTCAATATCCGAAAATTAAAAGCCATGAGTTGGGCATCCACCAAGCCTTCTCCGTTCAGTCCCTCTAAGACTACATCCCGCAGACTGACTGTAGCGTCTGGAAAATTTCGCAGTAACGACAGGTCGAAACTGCCCACTTTCAATTCGGTTTTCAGTTGCTTGTTGATTTCACTGATGAGCGCCTTTCCTACCTCCTCCTGAAAGAAAGCGGCAATGACTACTGCCGCCATGATAATCACCGCTATCAATGCTCCAAAACTGATCAATACCCGTTTTAAGTTTTTTTTCATTGCAAAACTTCTTTTTCGTCATCGCCGCAGCGCAGCAGTAAATATAAAGTAACTGCCTGCGCAAACGTTCGCCGCCCCAACTAAAATATTTTTATCTTTTTATCAAATGAGATTGTTATAAATCAAAGATGCTTCTATATTTGCCCCCGCTTTTAAAGAAGGGCGCATCAATGCAAAATAGAATTTATTTTTTTTCGGGCGATTAGCTCAGTTGGTTCAGAGCATCCCGATTGCATCGGGAGGGTCGTTGGAACCTTTTCTTTAGTTCTTTTTCGGGCGATTAGCTCAGTTGGTTCAGAGCACCTGCCTTACAAGCAGGGGGTCGTAGG
>CAZXQI010000047.1:0-26963 GCA_964643005.1 uncultured Saprospiraceae bacterium
TACGCCAAAATATCACCCAGATAGTTGAAGTGATTTAGTTTTTGTTGTTCTTTAAATCTTTACGATAGTGGTGTTTATAATGGACGCTATTTCAATATGTTTGATGAATGATTTCATTTACAAACTGGCATAGTCCACCCAGATACTATAAACCGTCGCCTTCATGTCTGAAGAAAAAAAATGGTACTCGCTTAGGGTGATTAGCGGTAAAGAGAAAAAAATTAAAGAACGCATTGAGTTGGAAGTGCAGCGCAGCGAATGGGGGGATTTTATCACACAGGTGATTGTACCTACAGAAAAAGTTTATAAAATTAGAAGCGGGAAGAAAGTCATGTCCGAGAGGAATATTCTTCCTGGGTATATCTTAGTCGAGGCTGAGCCGACCAAATTGATTGGCGAAGTAGTTCAAACGATAACTAATATTCCCAACGTAATTCATTTTTTGGGAAAAAATACCCCCATCCCCATGCAACAAGCCGAAGCAAACCGGCTGTTAGGCAAAGTGGATGAATCTCAGGATGCCGGCGAGCAAATGCTCGAACCATTCTTAGTAGGAGAAACGATTAAAATCATCGACGGACCTTTTACTGATTTTATTGGCGATGTACAAGAGGTGAATGAAGAGAAGAAAAAGCTGAAGGTCATTGTCAAAATATTTGGCAGAGGCACCGAGGTGGAATTGAATTTCATGCAAGTTGATAAAACTCAATAAGCCTTGCCTCGCTCCGATAGGAGACGCTTCCCGTAGGCTGGCAGTATAAAACAGAATAATTTGACATGGCAAAAGAAGTAGAATTTCTAATTAAAATACAAGCTAAAGGAGGACAGGCAAACCCATCTCCCCCTATCGGCCCGGCTTTAGGTTCCAAAGGTGTTAACATCATGGAATTCTGCAAACGCTTTAACGCAGCTACGGGAGACAAAATGGGTAAATTGCTGCCAGTCCAGATTTCGGTGTACAAAGACAAAACCTTTGATTTTGTCATCAAGACAACTCCTGCCGCCTCTCAGCTTTTGGAAGCGGCCAAGGTGAAAGGAGGCTCTGCAGAACCCAACCGAAACAAAGTCGGCGCCGTTACCTGGGATCAGGTGCGCACAATTGCAGAAGACAAAATGGCCGATCTCAATTGCCTGACCATTGATGCAGCGATGCGTTTGGTAGCAGGCACTGCGCGAAGCATAGGTATTAAAATCGCAGGAGGTAATCCTCCGGAAGCGGCTGCCTAAGCCAGGAGTAACTGAAGCTGCCCTGGAGGCAGACAGAATAAGACTAATCAGGATTGAATTTTATTAATGGAAGGGAGCCTGAGCAAAACAGTTTGCAGGGCGTTATCCACCTCAAATCTTTTCTATAATGATTAAAGTTTCTAAAAAGAGAAAAGTCGTTGATAAAAAAGTAGATGGCGAAAAACTCTACGCACTTGACGAGGCGCTGTCCTTAGTCAAAGAAGTGAATACCACCAAATTCGACGCTTCTGTGGATATTCACGTTCGCCTTGGCGTTGACCCGCGCAAAGCGGATCAGGCTATTCGAGGCACCACTAATCTTCCTCACGGAACTGGTAAAACTAAGCGGGTTGTCGTTTTTTGCACCCCTGACAAAGAACAGAGCGCAAAAGACGCCGGAGCCGATCACGTCGGTTTAGATGAACTCATTTCTAAAATTCAAGGTGGCTGGACAGATTTCGATGTTGCCATTGCAACTCCGCAAGTGATGGCGCAAGTCGGTAAAGTCGCTCGTATCCTGGGACCGAGAGGTCTGATGCCCAACCCTAAAACGGGAACAGTCACCATGGATCTGGCTACAGCCGTCACTGAGGTGAAAGGCGGTAAAGTGGCTTTCCGCGTGGACAAGTATGGAATTATCCATTGCTCAATAGGCAGGGTTTCTTTCGAAGCCGGCAAGCTGACTGACAATGCCAATGAATTGCTTCAGACTTTGGTGAAGATGAAACCAGCTTCTGCCAAGGGAATCTACATGAGGTCAATTACCGTTGCCAGCACCATGAGCCCGGGCATTAAAGTGGATACAAAATCAATTCGTTAAAAACTCTTGTGGCGGATAGACCGGTTCTTTTAGACCAGATTATCCGGCGCTAAATTTTTATAATCATGACAAGGGAAGAAAAAACGGCCGTTATCGAGGAACTAAAAGAAAAGTTCAATGAATCGCCATTCTTTTATGTGACCGATTCTTCCGCCATGACGGTCGAACAGATAAACAGTCTTAGAAAAGAATTCTTTGAGAAAGGCATCCAGATGCGCGTGTTGAAAAACACGTTGGTCAGGAAAGCGCTCGAACGTGTCGGTGGAGAAACCGGCGCTTATCAGGATTTGTACGAAGCTCTAAAAGGACCGACAGCAGTGCTGTTTACCGATGTGGCAAACCTGCCTGCAAAAGTGCTTAAGGAGTTTAGAAAGAAAAAGAATCTGGACAGGCCGATAGTAAAAGCCGCATTCATTGATTCGGCAATTTATATCGGCGACGATCAACTCGAAGCGCTGGCAGATCTCAAGTCTAAAGAAGATTTGCTGGGCGAACTGCTTGGCCTGCTCCAGTCTCCTATGTCCAACTTGCTCTCTCAGATTGGCTCCGGCGGTCAGAATGTAATGGGACTGCTGAAGGCTATCGAAGAAAGAGGTTAAACAAATTTGGCTTCCAAGTGCAACGCACGTATTTTTATAATAGTTAAAAAAAAGATTAAAATGGCTGATTTGAAAGCTCTTGCTGAACAGTTGGTGAACCTTACAATTAAGGAAGTAACCGAACTGACTGACATCATGGAAAATGATTATGGCATCAAGCCAGCGGCTGCTGCCGTGGCTGTGGCTGCCGGCCCTGCTGCCGGTGGCGGCGAAGCTGCTGTTGTAGAAAAGACAGAATTCGACGTAATCCTGACTTCTCCTGGCGCTGCCAAATTGCAAGTAGTGAAAGCAGTTAAAGACGCCCTGGGCTTAGGGCTTGTAGAAGCAAAAGGTTTGGTGGATGCCGCTCCTGGTCCAATCAAGCAAGGTGTTTCCAAGGATGAGGCTGAAAGCCTCAAAGCTACCTTGGAAGCTGCCGGCGCTCAGATTGAACTTAAGTAAGTTGTAGCCTGTTCACAGGCCAGCAATAGTGGTTTTCTGCTAAACTCTTTAAATGCTTATTCAGAACTATTTGCTACATAGCGATTTTTGAACAGGAGGCTTAGCTGAATGGTAACATTCTGCTAAGCCTATTGTCATTTCAAACAATTCACGTTGGCGCCTTTACCCGCGCTTCGCAAAGTTTGGCTTTGACAAAGTACATAGTTCTCGAAAATGCAGAAATGTAAGGTGGGAAACCTTCCAATTACAAAATACTATGCCATTTTGACTGTTGTGGCAACACCCGTCTTGAACTTATTCGACCGTTTTTCTATCACAAATAAATTTTATTTCAAAATATGACATCATCTGAAAATGTCACCATCACCGAGACTGGCAGGCTTAGCTTCGGAAAAATTAAGTTGCCTAGCGAGCATCCGGATTTGTTGGAAATCCAGTTGAAATCCTTTCAGGAATTTTTTCAATTAGAAACGACTCCTGAAAACAGGATCAACGAGGGGCTTTACAAGGTCTTTAGAGAAAACTTCCCGATCACCGATGCCAGGAATATTTTCGTTCTGGAGTTTCTGGACTACTATGTCGATCCTCCGCGCTACGCTATCGAAGAATGTATGCAACGCGGTTTGACGTATAGTGTTCCACTGAAGGCCAAATTGCGCCTCTCTTGCAACGACGAAGAGCACATTGACTTTGAAACTATCGTGCAGGATGTGTTTTTGGGCAACATCCCCTATATGACGCCTAAAGGCACCTTCGTGATTAATGGCGCTGAGCGGGTAGTAGTTTCTCAGTTGCACCGCTCTCCGGGGGTGTTCTTTAGCCAGAATTACCACCCGAATGGCACTGCCATTTACTCGGCAAGGGTGATTCCTTTCAAAGGCTCATGGATGGAGTTTACGACGGACATCAACAATGCCATGAACGCCTATATTGACCGGAAGAAAAAATTCCCGGTTACCACGCTCCTCAGAGCCATTGGCTTTGACAATGACAAGGCTATCCTCGACCTGTTCAACCTGGCCGACGAGATCCAAAACACCAGAGATAACCTCGAAGCGGCCATTGGTCGCAAACTGGCGGCGCGCGTTCTTCGCTCCTGGACTGAAGACTTCGTGGATGAGGATACAGGGGAAGTGGTTACGATTGAAAGAAATGAAATCATCCTCGAACGCGATGTCGTTTTGGATGAAGAAAATATCGGGCAGATCATTGAATCGGGTCTCGAAACCATCATCCTCCAGCGCGAAGACATTGAAGAGGATTACACTATTATATATAATACGCTACAGAAAGACCCTACCAGTTCCGAAATGGAAGCGGTCAACTATATCTACCGCCAGCTGCGCGGCGCTGAACCGCCGGACGACGAGACTGCAAGGGGGATTATTGATAAACTGTTCTTCTCCGATAAGCGGTATAACCTCGGCGAGGTAGGCCGCTACAAGATCAACCGGAAACTCGGGATGGAGACTCCTGAGGATACACTTGTCCTGACCAAAGAAGATATCATTGCGATTGTAAAATACCTCGTCCGTCTGATGAACCAGCGGGCTGAGATTGACGATATTGACCACCTGAGCAATCGCCGGGTTCGTACGGTAGGCGAGCAATTGTACGCGCAGTTTGGCGTCGGTCTGGCCAGAATGGCAAGAACCATCCGCGAGCGGATGAATGTGCGCGATAACGAGGTGTTTACGCCCATTGACCTGATCAATGCGAGAACGCTTTCTTCTGTTATCAACTCGTTCTTTGGCACCAGCCAGCTTTCTCAATTCCTCGATCAGACAAACCCGCTCTCTGAAATCACCCACAAACGCCGTATTTCGGCTCTGGGACCGGGCGGTCTCTCTCGCGAGCGCGCAGGCTTTGAGGTGAGGGACGTTCACTACTCTCACTATGGCCGCCTCTGCACGATTGAAACTCCGGAAGGTCCTAACATTGGATTGATTTCGACCCTGTGCGTTCACGCTAAGGTCAACAAAATGGGCTTCTTAGAAACGCCATATCGCTTAGTTAGTAATGGGGTAGTCGATATTAAGCATCCCGCCCAATATCTGACGGCGGAGGCAGAGGATAATCTGAGGGTAGCTCAAGCCAACGCACCATTTGACGATAAGGGAAGATTTATCAACGACAAGATTAAGTCCAGAGAGCATGGCGATTTTCCGGTACTGACACCGGAGGAAATTGAATACATGGACGTAGCTCCTAACCAGATTGTGGGAGTTTCGGCTTCTCTGATTCCATTCCTCGAGAATGACGACGCTAACCGCGCCCTGATGGGATCTAACATGCAACGTCAGGCAGTCCCATTAATCAGACCCAGCGCCCCCATCGTCGGCACCGGATTAGAAGGAAAGGTTGCCCGTGATTCGCGCATGTTGATCAACGCCGAAGGAGATGGCGTGGTAGAATATGTGGACGCCACGGAAATTATCATCCGATACGACCGCACAGAAGAAGAGCAGTTGATTTCCTTTGAAGACAACCGCAAGACCTATAAACTGACTAAATTCCTGCGAACCAACCAGGCTACCTGCGTCAACCTGAAGCCCATTGTCAGAAAGGGCCAGCGGGTAAAAAGAGGCGAAATCCTTTGCGATGGATACGCTACCGATAAGGGCGAACTCGCATTGGGACAAAACCTGAAAGTCGCTTTCATGCCCTGGAAAGGTTACAACTTCGAGGACGCCATCGTGCTTTCAGAGCGGGTCGTTCGGGAAGATATTTTCTCTTCTGTTCACATTGAGTCCTATGAATTGGATGTGCGGGATACCAAACTTGGCGAGGAAGAACTCACCAACGACATCCCGAACGTAAGCGAGGAGGCAACCAAAGATTTGGACGAAAACGGAATCATCCGCATCGGCGCCTGGGTAAAGGAAAGCGATATCCTGATTGGGAAAATCACCCCGAAAGGAGAGACAGACCCAACGCCGGAGGAAAAGCTGCTGCGCGCCATCTTCGGCGACAAAGCAGGAGATGTCAAGGACGCTTCACTGAAAGTTCCACCTTCTATCAGCGGAGTTGTGATAGGCAAACAACTGTTTGCCCGCGCAAAAAAAAGCAACCTGCAAAAAACGCAGGAGGCAGAAATCCTGAAAAAACTCGACGATCAGCACGCTGTCGCCACCAACGAGTTGAAAACGATTTTGATTGACAAACTCTTGGTGCTCGTCAGGGATAAGACCTCTCAGGGCGTGAAGAGCATTTATGGGGAGTCTATGATTCCAAAGGGTACCAAATTCACGCAGGAATTGCTCCGCACCATGGAGTTCACCCAGCTTGACTATACGGGATGGACTAATGACACCCATATCAACGAACTGATTGCCAGGCTGCTGCACAACTACAGCATTAAGCTCAACGAAGAAGTAGGACACTACAAGCGGGAGAAATTCAATATCAGCATAGGCGACGAATTGCCCGCCGGCGTCCTCAAACTGGCCAAAGTTTATATCGCTAAAAAGCGCAAGTTGAAAGTGGGAGATAAACTGGCAGGTCGCCACGGGAATAAAGGTATTGTTTCCAGAATCGTCAGAATGGAAGACATGCCATTTACTGAAGACGGCGAGCCGGTGGACATTGTGCTGAACCCATTGGGCGTCCCTTCCAGGATGAACCTCGGCCAAATTTTCGAGACCGTTCTCGGCTGGGCAGGGAAGAAGTTAGGAGTTCGATATGCAACGCCTATCTTCGACGGCGCCACCAGAGATGAGATCGAAGAGCGCATCATTGAAGCTGGGCTGCCTTCACTCGGACAGACATGGCTGCACGATGGCGAGACAGGCGATAGATTCCACCAGCAGGCAACCGTTGGAGTAATTTACATGCTCAAGCTCTCGCACATGGTGGACGACAAGATGCACGCGCGTTCTATCGGGCCATACTCGCTCATCACGCAACAGCCCCTGGGCGGTAAAGCTCAGTTTGGCGGTCAGCGTTTTGGCGAGATGGAGGTTTGGGCTTTGGAGGCGTTCGGCGCTTCGCATATCCTTCAGGAATTGCTAACGGTTAAGTCTGATGATATCATTGGTCGTGCAAAGGCCTACGAAGCCATCGTCAAAGGCGACGTTCTGCCTGAGCCGAATATTCCGGAATCCTTTAACGTACTCGTCCACGAGTTGCGCGGCCTGGCTCTGGATATCAAGTTTAAATAATAATACCGGTTGTAGAGTTTCTTTTTGAAAGAAACCTCTTTACCTGGTTTTTTGACCAAGATTTTAATTCTTAATAATATGTCTTTAAAGAAAAGATCCACGGTTCCTTCTCCGGATTTCGATTCGATTACCATTAGCCTGACTTCTCCAGATGAAATTCTGGAGCGCAGCTATGGAGAAGTCCTGAAGCCGGAGACCATCAACTACCGCTCCTATAAGCCGGAGCGAGACGGCTTGTTCTGCGAGCGCATTTTTGGTCCTGTAAAAGATTACGAATGCTATTGCGGCAAGTATAAACGCATCCGTTACAAGGGCATAGTCTGCGATCGTTGCGGGGTAGAAGTGACGGAGAAAAAAGTAAGACGCGAGCGGATGGGGCACATCAAATTAGTAGTGCCTGTTGTACATATCTGGTTCTTTAAATCCCTTCCCAACAAAATTGGATACCTGTTGGGACTTTCTTCTAAAAAATTAGAGAGCCTGATTTACTATGAACGCTATGTAGTGATTCAGTGGGGAGTTGCCCAGAAAGAAGACTCTGAAGACTTGGCGCTGCTCACGGAAGAAGAATACATGGATATCGTGGATGCGCTGCCGCCGGAGAATCAACAACTGGACGATAGCGATCCCAACAAGTTCATCGCTCGAATGGGCGCCGAAGCTGTTCGCGATCTGCTCAACCGCCTCGACCTCGACCAATTGTCTTACGACCTGCGCCACCAGGCTGCCAATGAAACCAGCCAACAGCGCAAGAGCGAAGCTCTCAAGCGCCTTCGCGTAGTAGAGTCTTTCCGCAATGCTCAAGGAGATGAACAAAATCGCCCGGAGTGGATGATTATCCAATACCTGCCGGTTGTCCCACCGGAATTGCGCCCTCTGGTGCCATTAGATGGCGGGCGCTTTGCAAGCTCTGACTTGAACGACTTGTATCGGAGAGTCATCATCCGCAACAACCGTCTAAAACGCCTGCTCGAAATCAAAGCGCCGGAAGTCATTCTGCGAAATGAAAAGCGGATGTTGCAAGAGGCCGTGGACTCATTGTTTGATAACTCAAGAAAGTCTAATGCAGTGAAAGCAGAAGGCGGTCGGGCGCTCAAATCCCTCAGCGATATTCTGAAAGGAAAACAGGGGCGCTTCCGTCAAAACCTGCTTGGAAAAAGGGTGGACTATTCCGGTCGTTCCGTGATTGTAGTAGGCCCGACGCTGAAGCTACACGAGTGCGGATTGCCGAAGGGAATGGCTGCCGAGTTGTTCAAACCGTTTATCATCAGAAAACTGATTGAGCGGGGCATTGTCAAGACCGTGAAATCCGCCAAGAAATTAGTTGATAAAAAGGATTCGGTAATCTGGGATATCCTCGAAAATATTCTGAAAGGGCACCCGGTAATGCTCAACCGCGCTCCAACTTTGCACCGTCTTTCTATCCAGGCGTTCCAGCCTAAGTTGGTAGAGGGTAAAGCGATCCAGTTACACCCATTGGTGTGCGGCGCTTTCAACGCTGACTTTGACGGAGACCAGATGGCCGTACACGTACCTCTGAGCCAGGGCGCTATTCTTGAAGCCCAGGTGCTCATGTTGTCTTCACACAATATGCTCAATCCGCAGGATGGATCTCCTGTGACCTTGCCCTCTCAGGATATGATCTTGGGGCTGTACTACATCACCAAAGACAAGAAGTCAAGGGATGGCGTTACTGTAATGGGAGAGGGTCGTAAGTTTTACTCTGCTGAAGAGGTTAGGATAGCTTTCAACGAAGGCAAGCTCGATTTACATGCCAATATCAAATGCCGACTACCCGTCGAAGGTGAGAAAGGTGAAATTGTGCAAAAGATTATAGATACAACTTGTGGCCGGGTACTTTTCAACGAAGTGGTGCCGGATGGAATTCCTTTCATCAATGAATTGATGACTAAGCGAAACCTCAAAAAAATTATCGACAATATTTTGCGCCGCACCAATTTTGCTACAACGGCGGACTTCCTCGATAAAATCAAGGAGCTGGGTTTTGGCTGGGCTTTCCGTGGAGGCCTATCCTTTAACTTGGGAGATTTGATTACACCGAGTGTGAAAACGCGTATTCTGGAGCAGGCGCAAGCAGAAGTTGATGAGGTTTGGGAAAACCATAATATGGGACTTATTACCCAAAATGAGCGCTACAACCAGATTATTGATAAATGGACTTACGCAGACAACAGGATTACAGATGCATTGATGAAAGAATTGGCGGCTCACAAGCAGGGCTTTAATTCAGTTTTCATGATGCTTGACTCCGGTGCGCGCGGTTCCAAACAGCAGATTAAGCAGTTGTGTGGATTGCGGGGATTGATGGCCAAGCCTAAAAAATCTGGCGACACCGGCGGCGCCATTATTGAAAACCCGGTTTTGGCCAACTTCGTGGACGGCCTATCAGTGTTGGAATACTTTATCTCCACACACGGGGCGCGCAAAGGTCTTGCAGATACCGCTTTGAAAACTGCCGACGCCGGTTACCTCACCCGCCGACTGGTGGACGTAGCTCAGGACGTGGTCATCATCGAAGAGGATTGCGATACGCTGAGAGGAATTGAAACAACGGCTTTGAAAGACAATGAGAAAATCATTGACCCTCTTTCCAATAAAATTCAAGGTCGCTATACGCTTCACGATATCACTCACCCTGAAACGGATGAGATTATCCTTCGCGCCGGCGAGTATATTGACCATGATATTGCCAACTACATCGAAGAGGTGGGAATTGAATCCGTGACAATCCGCTCCGTGCTTACCTGTGAAACCAAACGAGGCGTTTGCGCCAAGTGCTATGGCAAAAACCTCGCAACGGGCAGGATTGCCGAGAATGGAGACGCTGTTGGAATCATTGCAGCGCAGTCCATCGGCGAGCCGGGTACCCAGCTTACACTGCGTACCTTCCACGTCGGCGGTATCGCTTCTGTGGCAAAGGCCGTGAGCGAAATCGTTTCCAAATTTGTCGGCAAAGTCGAATTCGACGCCATCCGCACTACTTCGTACAAGGATGAAAAAGGCGAAGTTTCGGATATCGTACTTTCACGTACCGGAGAGCTGAGGATTACGGACGAAGAAGGAAAACGCCTCCTCGCTTCCCACCACATTCCTTATGGCTCGACGCTCCACGTAAAGAATGGCCAAATCATTGGCAAAGAAGATTTGATTTGTAATTGGGACCCATTCAATGCGGTAATCGTATCTGAATTTTCGGGTATTGCTCAATTTGACAGCATCGAAGAAGGCGTCACTTACAGAGTGGAAAGAGACGACCAGACCGGATACTCTGAAAAGGTCATTATTGAAAGTAAGAACAAGAAAAAGATACCAAACATTTCCATCATAAGTCCGGATGGCGAAGAACTCCGCAGGTACAGTTTGCCCGTAGGCTCTTATATTTCCATCGAGGACAACCAGGAAGTGAAGTCGGGTCAGAAAATAGTGAAGATTCCCCGCAAGCTGGGTAAGATTCAGGACATTACCGGCGGTCTGCCCAGGGTTACAGAGTTATTTGAAGCGAGGAACCCGTCCAACCCGGCTGTCGTTTCAGAAATTGACGGCGAAGTTCTTTTCGGCAAAATCAAAAGAGGAAACCAGGAGATTATCGTCAAGGCAAAAGACGGCCAGACTCACCGTTACCTCATACCGCTATCTAAGCACATACTCGTGCAGGAGGGCGACTTTGTGAGAGCGGGAACTTCCCTCTCCGACGGAACAACAGCGCCTAAAGACATCCTGGCTATTCAAGGTCCTTCCGCCGTCCAGTCTTATTTAGTGAATGGCGTGCAGGAGGTATATCGCTCGCAGGGTATACCTATCAACGATAAGCACATTGAAGTCATCGTTCGCCAGATGATGCGCAGGGTGATGATTGAGGATCCAGGCGATACGACCTTCCTCGAAGCTGAACCGGTTGAGAAATGGGATTTCATTGAGCGGAATGACTGGATTTATGACAAGAAAGTCGTGACTGATGGCGGCGATAGCAATCGTCTGAAAGCCGGTCAGTTGGTCAACCTGCGCAAAATCCGGGAGGAGAATTCCTATTTGAAACGCAACGACCGCAAATTGGTGCAATTCCGGGATGCCGTTGCCGCTACTTCCAGTCCGATGCTACAGGGTCTGACTCGTTCATCCTTAGGCACGGAAAGCTGGATTTCAGCAGCTTCCTTCCAGGAAACTACGAAGGTGCTGAGCCAGGCGGCCATCGAGGCAAAATCCGACCAGCTCTACGGCCTAAAGGAAAATGTCATCGTTGGCAAAAAGATACCTGCCGGTACCGGTCTGCGCAAATACGATGATTTGTTTGTCACCAGCGTGGAGTCGCACAATGCTTACAAAGAACGGCGAATCCTGATGGAAGAAGAATATGAATCTTATGAAGATTAATTTTTGAATCTTCTGAATACTACTGAGAAGCCCGATTTGCGTCATCGCAGTCGGGCTTCATTTTTGAGAGAGTTTAAACCTTCTTTTAAAATTTTCCGGAAGGGGATTACAAGGAGTTTTTGCCGGATTTTTTCTAAACCTCAACCGAGCGCCTCGCTAATACTTTCCCCTGCGCAAATTGCGCCAATAATTCACTTAGGCCGCCCATTGCATTTTCTAACTCTCCATTTTTTCCAAAATCAAAAAAGACGGCGAGAAATTCAGAGGTAGATTCCGTGACCATAGTTCGCAGACTGTCGCTGGTGGGGCTGCCAAAAGCGCCGATTTCGTCCCGAAGTGCGGGCAGCCCGTGAATGTTCAGTCGCCCCCTGCCGATGGCTTCGTATGGCTCCTCCTCTCTCCCTATTCCCAGGCGAATGACGCCCCTGATTTTTGTCGCATCGTAACCGCCAATGGAAAACCCGGAAGACGCAGAAACTATGTTTAGCGCATCCACCACATTGTTGACCTGATAGAGTCCCTTCCCCTGAACTATCCGACGCAGCAGCGCTTCGGCGGAGGGTCGGTAGCGGCTGGGGTCTTTGCCGAGAGCTTTGTACGCCTCTCTGGTGGCGCATAGAGCCGACAAATTGTGGATGTCGTCGAGTGCAAGCTCTCTGGAAATCTCCTCCTGCCTTTGTCGAATAAATTGCAATAAGTCCGGCGGAGAAGGATGTACTTTTACCTGAATGAGCAAACAGCCGGCTGTAATTGTCGGGTATGCCTGACGGATTTCGTTTTCAATAAAAAGAGAATGATTCATTGCTCAAAGGCTTTGTTTTATTACATTTTGTAGAACTTCCCTGACTCATTTTTTTTTAAAAAAATAAAAATACAAATAGATGCCCAAGCCCCCCATTTTAGCTCTGTTTGAAATGAGAAAGGTCGAAATCGGATGGGGAAAACATCGGGCAACCGAGATGATATGAAAGAGATAATTAATTGGGGCATCATAGCTCCGGGTCGCATTTCTCACAGATTTGTCCACGATTTACTGCTGGTGAAGAACGCCAGACTGCAGGCTGTGGCTTCCCGTTCTTATGAACGAGCATACGCATTTGCTCAACAGTACGGGGCGCCCCATTTCTATGGGAGTTATGAAGAAATCCTCGACTGTCCCGATCTCGATGTGGTCTATGTGGCCTCTCCACATTCAGGCCATGCCGAGCACTCCATTATGTGTCTCAATAGAAAAATCCCCGTTTTGTGCGAAAAGCCGCTGGCCGTCAATGCCGCCCAGGTGGGGCAAATGATACAGGCTGCGCAAAAGAACAATACTTTCCTAATGGAGGCCATCTGGACGAGATTCAACCCTTTATTTGAAGAGGCAATCCGGATGGTGGATAGCGGGATTATCGGAGCAGTCAAAACCATTCGCGCAGATTTTGGGTACAAAGCGGATTTCCCTCCTGAGCATCGCCTCTTCAATCTGGATCTGGCAGGAGGCTCGTTTTTGGATGTGGGCATGTATCCGGTTTTCTTAGCCACCCTGCTATTTGGATCGCCAGAGGAGGTGAAGGCTACCGCCGTTTTTGGCAAGACGGGCGCAGACGAGAGTTGCGCCGTCCTGCTCAGCTATAGCGGCGGGCGCATGGCAATTCTCGATTCTTCTATTGTCATGAAAACAGCTACCGAAGCGTTTTTGTATGGAGAAAATGGGACGCTGTGCCTGCACCGCCGCTTTCACCATCCCAAAGAGCTGACCGTTTCATTTTATGATAAACGAGAGGAACATATTGCGCTGCCGTCCGAAGGATATGGCTACTACCACGAAATTGTGGAAGTAAATCGCTGCCTGCTGGAGGGCAAAACTGAAAGCGATAAGTTGCCATTGAAATTCAGTCTCGAACTGATAAAAGTACTGGATCGCGTGAGACAGGAGGCCGGTATTTTTTACCCTGGGATTGACGGAAACGATTAACTTTATTTTTTTAAAATAAAATAAACTCACAATGAGGGTCAGACTTCTTCTACTCGCCCTGTTCCTTTCCATCACCGCTTTACTTCAGGCGCAGGTTCAACTTCAATCTACGAACCTTCCTATCCTCGTTATT
The DNA here is from genome assembly GCA_964643005.1 of uncultured Saprospiraceae bacterium. Classification (GTDB taxonomy): domain Bacteria; phylum Bacteroidota; class Bacteroidia; order Chitinophagales; family Saprospiraceae; genus UBA6168. The sequence goes on from CAZXQI010000047.1 coordinate 13,733, forward strand.
ACTACGGACAATGGAGTCGGTATTCCGGACGAACCCAAAGTAATGGCTCAGCTCGGCGTCATCTGGAATGGCGACGGGCAGCCAAATCATATCACAGACATTTTTAACGACTACGATGGCAGAATCGGCATTGAAGTCAGAGGCAGCTCTTCCCAGGGATTTAGCAAAAAAGGCTATGCCGTAGAGACGCGGAACCAGGACAGCACTTCCAACAACGTCTCTTTGCTCGGCCTGCCCAAAGAAAATGACTGGGTGCTCAATGGTCCTTACAGCGACAAGAGCCTGATACGCAATGCCGTGGCCTATACACTGGCGGGATGGATCATGGAGTATGCGCCGCGGGTGAGATTCTGCGAACTCATCGTCAACGGCGATTATAAAGGGGTTTATATTTTGACGGAAAAAATAAAACAGGACAAAAACCGCGTGAATATCAGCAAGCTAACTCCCGATGTGATCTCCGGCGACGAACTTACGGGAGGGTATATTTTAAAATTTGATAAATGGGATGGCGCTTTTGCAGAGGGGTTCCCATCGCTCTATCCTCCATTTGCCGGCGCCAGTGGGAAGGTGTATTACCAATATCATTATCCAAAGGTGAAAGACATTACCCAGCCTCAGAAGGACTACATTAGGAACTATATTGAGCAGATGGAGAATGCCATGCAATCGTCTGCTTTTGCTGATTCGCTACAAGGCTACCCCAAATTCTTCGACGTTCCTTCTATCCGGCAGTTTATGTACATCCAGGAAATGGGTCGGAATGTGGATGGCTATCGCCTAAGCACCTTCCTGTACAAGGACAGGGATAGCGAAGGCGGTCGCCTTAAGTTAGGCCCTATCTGGGATTTTAATCTGGCCTTTGGCAATGCGGACTATTGCGATGGTCAGCAGACGGAAGGCTGGGCGATTCACTTCAGCGATGTTTGTCCTTACGACACCTGGTACGTCCAATTCTGGTGGTTGAAATTGTGGAATGATCCCGATTTTCAACAGGGATTGGGGAAGAATTGGCGGGAACTGCGCGCGACGACCTTGTCAGACGAGCGAATTTTTCACCTGATAGACTCTTTAGCTGCTTTGCTCGAAATACCGGCTCAGCGAAATTTTCAACGCTGGCCCATCCTCCATCAATATGTATGGCCGAATGCCTTTGTCGGCGGCAGTTATAACGCTGAAATTAATTACCTCCGAAACTGGCTGACCGAACGGCTGGCTTGGATGGATGAGCAGTGGGGAGAAGTTATTTCTAACGCGCCCATACCCGACCCCATAGAGCCGAGCGTTGTTTCCGTCTTTCCCAATCCTTCTTTGAGGAAGGTATTTTTCTCTTATTATCTGCCGCCTAATACAGCTACTACCATTGAAATTTTCGATACCAGAGGACGACTGGTCAGAGTGCTAAGAGAACATTCGGGAGAAAAGGAAGGGGAAAAATTGATTCCCTGGGAAGAGCCTGTCTCGGCGGGACTGTATTTTTATCGCATCCGGGTAGGCGAAAAAGAATTGGCTACCGGAAAGGTGGTTAGGCTTTGACCATCGAAAAGAAATTGAAAGAAAAGTATGCTAATCAAAACAAGAGGCATCGTTTTTAAGACCCGTAAATATTCTGAGACCAGCGTTATCACCGACATTTTTACGGAGGAAAAGGGTTTGCGCTCTTATATCATCGGAGGAGTCAGGACGCAAAAAGCGAAGGTGAGCGCAAGCCTCTTGCAGGCAATGACCCCGGTAGAAATCGTGGCTTACCACCGCGAGGATAAAGATTTGACCAGATTGAAAGAAATCAAGGCGCTACACGTTTTTCAAAAGATTCCCTTTGATATGCAGCGCCGCGCCGTGGGGATTTTTATGATTGAAATTGCCCAAAAGACGATTAACGGCTATGAAGAACACCCTGCTTTGTTTCAATTTTTACTGAATAATTTCCTCTTTTTAGATGAAACGACGTCTCCGGTTGCCAATCTCCATCTGCATTTTATGGCGGCGCTTTCAGAATACCTCGGCTTCTTGCCGGGAGGCGAGTTTTCTCGGGAAAGTTCGTTTTTTGATTTGCAGGAAGGGATTTTTGTGGAGACGCAGCCTCTTCACAATTATTGGTTGGCGCCTGAATTAGCGGAGAAGTTGTCCCAGTTGCTCCTTTTTCCAAAAGAAAGAAGCCACGAAATAAATTTCAGTAGAGAAGAACGGAAAGCATTTTTAAATCGTCTCATTGAATTCTTTCGCCTACGCATCGAGCGTTTCCCGACTATTTATTCCCATGAAGTGTTGGAGGAAGTATTCGGATGAGCGCCTGGCATAATTTTCCCAACTTGATTGGTATAGGCATTGAGATAAATTGCCGCCCGATTTGAGAGAAGAACTCTTCTATTTAATCACCGCCACAAAAATGATAATTTGATAAAGCCTTTTGCTATTATCTCCACGCTGTTGTTGTGTAGCGTTCTTTCTGCACAACCCTTATCAGATACCATTTTTACCCAGGTAGATTTGATGCCTTATTTTAATGGCTGTCGACAGATAGAGAAGGGTACGCCGGAAAAACGCTCCTGCTCTGACGAGGAAATTGTCAAGTACATCTCCAGGCATTTGATTTATCCGGCAGAGGCTATGGAAGCGAATACGGAGGGAACCGTTTATGTCAGCTTTGTAATAGACCGGTCGGGTAAAGTTCGCGATTACTCCATTTTGAAAGATATTGGAAATGGTTGTGGAGAGGCGGCTCTAAAAGTAGTTGCACAGATGCCGGCCTGGGAGCCGGGAGTTCAGGAGGGGCAAGAAGTAAATGTCAGACTCAATCTTCCCATTCAGTTTTATCTGAAAACTCCGGAGAAAGTAGCAGACCTGTACAGCCTTACCTGGGGAATACTGAGGGGCGACGCGACTTCAGTTTCAGCGCTACGCAGCAGTATTGGACAGGATATTTTCGTGCGCGGTCCTGAAGGCGATCTCCAATACATTGACGAACTCATTTTTACATTTGAAAAAAAGAAGCGCCGACTAACAGCGTCAAGCCGAGGGGAAATTTCAGAAGAGCTGAGGCGAATTGTCAGGAAAGCAAAAAGAGGAGGCGTTTTTACTATTTCGGCATCCGTACAGGACAAGGGCAGATTCATTTCCGTTAAGCGCTCATTTCAAATAGTAAAATAAAAGCGACCTGAAATTGAAATCCCCAAAAATTGTGGTAATTGAGCCAATAAATTCCGTTTTCCCTCTGGTAAATTCGTGTCAATTTATACCTTTGTCAACTGAACAAAGTGTACCTGGAATGCCTTATGGTTAAAGACTTCACTAATCATTAAGCCCAGTTTTTTTAATTACAAAAATTTAAACAAAAATGAGTATGAACTTAACACTAAGATTGCTTACTGTTCTGATGTTGGCAGCCCTTACCCTTCCCTCCTGCGTTTCAAAGAAAAAATTTCAACAACTGTCGGATGAGAAAAGTGCAATAGCCAATTCACTTGCTCAGAGCCAAGAGAAGATTAATGTACTGGAAGGTCAGGTCGCCAACCTGGAATCTGAAATGGACAACCAGCGCCAGAAGTTTGAAGGCGACCTCAACAACTTGCGCGGCGAAATGAGCGCTGCAAAAGAGGAGGCTAATAAATCAAGACAGGCATTAGCTGAAAAGAACGCTGAACTTGCTAAAATTCAAAAAGACATCAAAGATGCTTTTGGCCTCGGTAGCGACGTCGCCGTCACCAATCAAAATGGTGAAATGGTCGTCACGCTGGAAAGCCCCGTCAATTATTCAACCGGTTCTGCAAGCCTGAACAGACAGGCTCGCAAAGCAGTTGAGTCTCTGGCTAAAACAATGAAAAATAATCCTGGCATGCGCCTGTTGATTGAAGGCCATGCGGATAGCTCAAAATACCCAGCCGGCTCAGGCTACAACAACTGGGATTTGAGCGTGGCTCGCGCCATGAATGTCGTGAAAAGACTGATCAGATTAGGCGTTAAACCTGACCAGCTGATCGTTGCAGGCCGTGGCGATACGGCGCCATTGGATCCGAATAACAAATCAAAGAATCGCCGTACGGAAGCTAAGCCGGCGCCTAAAACCGGTCCTATCTTTCAGATAGCCAATTGATTTCTTTTAGCGTTTTTTAAAAAATCCGGAAGAGGTAATTACTCTTCCGGATTTTTTTTGCCCTTATCTGAGGGGCGGACGTTTGCTGAGAAGAACGAAAACTGTAGGAATTTAGACTTATGTGGGGTTTTTCAAAAGGGCTTTCTCGCAGACTTCTCGCAGACTTAGACCTTTTATAAAATTGAATACGAAGCGCCTATCGCATGCTTCAAGGTCGCGAAGGGTTCAACCTGGGTCAATAGAAAAGCCCGCCTTACAGAATTTCTGCCAGACGGGCTTTTGATATTTTTAAGAAGCTTTTGGGCTAATCTCTAAGCTCCTGCTCACCTGAAAATATATCGAACCCCGATGTTTCCAAAGCCGCCGCCGAAGCCGTTAGCATATCCATTTAGAAAAAGTGTGGGCACCCAGTCCGCAGTAATGCTAAGCGGTATGTCATTGAGCGCGTAATCAAGCCCAAGATAGCCCTGGACAGAAAAACTAGTGTTCGAGCCAGTATCGAGAAATGTATTTTTATAGTTCCAAAATTGAACTCCTGCTCCGGCGCCAAGATACCACTGGAGGCCGTCAACACCCTCAATCGGACGGTGGTACTGATAAGCTCCGTTCACCGATATCCAGTTGTAAAAAGTCCATCCCCGATAGCCGGCATAAATTTCAAATGCACTGGACTCAGAGAAGAATGTTTTGTAAGAAGCCGCCCAGGGATACCCTAATCGGAGACCGGCGGCAGACTTGTAAGTCTGAGATTGAGCCGAGTAACACAATAGCAACAGAAAGGCAGTTGAAGCAACAATTAAAAAATACTTTTTCATAATAGTTGATTTAAAAAGTGAAATAAAAATATGTTGAACTTGTTAGATAAGGCGGAGGGTATTGCATCATTGGCTCGTCCAAATGTATAGTTTTTTCAAAAAAAAAAGCCAACAATACTTTTTAAGTAGTTGCCGGCTTTTTTTAATTTTTGATTTAGGCGCAAAAACCTCTTATTATCTTACTTCATCAGTATTACATCTCCTTTAAACAACTTTTCTTTCCCATCAATAAATTCTACGATGGCATACCAGGTAAATACCGCAGGGTTCATAACCTGTCCCCGATGAGTACCATCCCAGCCGAAAGCGGGATTGTTAGGCTCAAAATCATGATACTGGAAGACGGTCTCTCCCCAGCGGTTGAAGACGAGGAAGGACTTGACTTCTGTAACGTCTTTACCGGCAAAAATCATGAATACATCGTTCACGCCGTCTCCATTGGGAGAGAAGCTGTTGGGCACATAAATATTCCGATCCTTTCTGACAAATAGCGAGAGAAGATTGTCGGCCACGCATCCGTTTTCGTCAATGATGGTCACTCTGACGTCGGTTTCTTCAGTAGGTGCAATTTCCTGCTGGTCGCAGGGCATCTCCGGGCAGGGGAAAAGCTCTGGAGGAGACCACATAATCGTGTCTAATTGCCAAAGCGGTACGCTTGGCATTACCTGTAGAGTGACGGACTCGCCAAGGCTTACGACTAAGTTGTCGCCAAGCGATACCGTGAGTTGATCAGGATCTGGAAGGTAAACTTCAGTAGTCCATACGCATCCCTGACCATCTGTCACCTGCAATTGGTAATAGCCGGCGCTGAGTGGAGCGAAGACATTATTCCCGCCGTAGTTTTTGCCATTCAGACGATACTGGTAAGGGCCGTTGAGCGAGTCGCTGTCAATGCTAATATAGCCGTCTTTTTCGCCGAAGCAGGAAGGCGACTGAATGGATACTTCTCCCTGCGGTACATTTTCATATTGAAAAACCTCCGCATCGTCGGTATCTGTGCAGTAGTTGCCGAGGTCGGTGACGGTGAGTGTGTAAACTCCTGCCTGGTTCACCGTAATACCGGGCGAACCCGGACTAGTGATGACAATAGAAGGGTCGCTCACCGTCCAATGGAAGCTGACTCCCTGGCTTCCACTTCCGGTCAGAGTCACGGGAGTTTGTACGCAATCGAGCGTAGCGTCCTGGCCTGCATTGGCGTTTGGCGCCGTCAGATTGGCGTTTACCGTGACAACTTCCGCATTTTGGCATCCGTTGGGCGCCACTCCAACCAGGTAGTAGGCGCCTGGAGCGCCGACAGATAAATTAGCGCCCTGACCGACGATGGTCGTGTCGGTTCCTGAAATGGTAGCCCAGAAAAACTGAACTCCGTTGATATCCGAACCCCCTGAAATGGCGACGACGGTATCCCTGCAGTTCAATTCAGAAGGAGTATTGACAAATAAAGGAGGAAAGTTTGAATCGTCTTCAATGAAGATGTAAGCAGTTCCCGTACAGCCTGAAGGCAGGTCGGTAACGATTACCTGATACGTCCCGGTAGCGTTGGCCGTGTAGGCGCTGCCGGTTCCCAGTTGAGTCCCGTTCAATAGCCAGGAATAGGCAGGGTTGTTCGTCCCCGATACGGAGGTCGTCAATTGAACCTGGGAGACCACACAATCGAGGATTTCACCAGGAGAAGAAGTCAGACTGACGTTTACCTGTGTTTGCAAATCAATCACCTGCACGCTGGCAGTATCAGAGCAGCCGTTAGCATCTACAATGAGCGTGTAAATTCCCCCTGCCCCTGCCTGTATGCCCGCCTGTGTTGGGTCGCCAATAATGTCTCCTCCCAAAGTACTCCAGCTAAACGACGAACCGGCGACCGACGAACTACCTGAAAGTACCGTCTGCGTTTCGATACAGGTAATGGAATCCGGCGGCGCTATGCCGGCAACGGGTATTTCATAAAAGACAATCGGAGTACCGATGCTTACTTTTTTACAGATGTCGGAGAGGTCCACGTTGCCTGCGCCGTCGTCGTTGCCGGCAGCGGCAGAGATATAGTAAGTCGTCCCGTAATTCATCAGGCTAGGGTCAAAGCAGAAAGTGGGCTGATCGCTGCGGGCAATTTCATTGGCGATGGTGTTGCCGCTGCCCTGGTGCAGTATGAATTGCAACACATCATCCTGATCCAGATACTGACCAAAAGAATTATAGTTAGCCGTAATACATTCGGAGGCGCAGGCAGAGAGCTGGGCTGCCTGCATCGTCCCAATGGCCGTTATGCAATCGTCGGTGCTAGCGGTGAAGTTGCAGATGGCCGTACAACCGAGTGCGTCTGTCACTTCGACGGTGTAATCTCCCACGCCCAGATTAGTAATGATAAAACTGCCTTCGGGTACGTTGCTCTGCGAGCCGCCAGGAGACCAGCTCACCGTATAAGGGCCAACCCCTCCGGCAATGTTTACAGTAGCTTCTCCATCTGTCATTCCCGGGAGGCTGACGTGACCCGACTGAGCGCATCCGACTTGTATGGCCGTTGGCGTCTGATCTATGGCGATGTCCAATTCTGCGGTGCAACCGGAAGCGTCGGTGGCGGTGACGCTGTATGCGCCCGCTGCGAGATTGTCGGGATTCTGTGGATTGCCCGCAATGGCCGGCGACCAGTCAAAGCTGTAAGGTTCGACTCCATTGCCTGCCGTCAACTGGATGGAGCCGGTACTTTCACCGAAGCAAAGGACATCCTGCGTAGTCGCATTGAGAACAACCACAGGAGTATTATCTGTAATGACAAATTCATCGGAGGCCGTACAGCTACCGCCATCGCTGATGGTGACGGAATAAGTTCCCGCTATGAGATCGTAAATACCCTCAGTGGTTTCATTGTTCGACCAAATGAAGGCGTAAGAACCTGCCGGCGTAACGGTTAAATCTATGCTTCCATTTCCGTCAACGCAAAGGGTATTGGCAGTCATTGACCCCGTAAAAGTGAAAGTGTTGCTGATGTTCGCCACGCTGTAACTGCCGGTAGCCGTACAACCATTCGCAGCGGTGACGATCACGGAGTAAGTTCCCGCAACAAGACCTGTCAGGTCTTCTGTGGTCTCTCCGTTGCTCCACTCAAATTGATAAGGCGTTGGACCGCCTGTTACAGTAAGGTCAATGCCGCCATCCGGAGCGCCGCAAATAGAGGCGGTAGTGGATTGAGAGAGCGCGGGGACGTCCGGATTATCTTGCACCGTAAAGGAAGCCGAAGCGGTGCAGGTGACGCCGACGCTAACGGTTATCTGATAACTGCCTGGATCTAATCCGGCGATATCCTCTGTCGTTTCACCGCCAGACCATAGATAGTTATAGCTGCCGGCAGGCGCAACGTTGATTTCGATGCTTCCATTACCATCGCCGCAGGAAGTGTTGGCGGATGCCGTTCCGCTCACGGAGAACACGAGGTCGTTATTGGGCACCGTGTAGTTACCTGTGACGGCGCAGCCGTTGGCGCCAGTTACTTCGACGGAGTAGCTGCCAGGAGCCAGACCGATCAGGTCTTCGGTCGTTTCGCCGTTTGACCATTCGAAATTAAATGGCGCCACGCCTCCGGATACACTCAGGTCAATGGCGCCATTGCTTTCTCCACAAATCGTTGCAGTAACGCTTTGAGCAATAACAGGGTCGGCGGTGGTGCTGCCCACATTGAAACTTGCCTCGGAAGTGCAGGTTCCTCCCGCAGAAACTGTCACGGTATAACTACCCCCCTGAAGGCTTGAAAGGTCTTCAGTCGTTTCACCGTTCGACCAGATAAAGGTGTAGGCTCCCGAGGGCGTGACAGTCAGGTCTATGCCACCGTTGTTTACGTCGCAGGAAGTATTGGGATTGGCGACGCCATCCACTGAAAAACTGATGCTGTTGTCGGGTACGTTGGCTGAGACGGAGCTGGTACATCCGTCGGCGCCGGTGACGACAACCGAGTAGGCGCCTCCAGGAATATCCGGCAGGTCTTCAGTCGTTTCTCCGTTAGACCATGCGAAACTGTAGGGAGCGGCTCCGTCGCTTACCGTGAGATCAATCGCTCCATTATCCAGCCCGCATAGAGCGGCGGTAACAGCCGCCGAAGCATTGGGAATCAGAGTGATATTGCCGATGGTAAACGAAGCCGATGCAGAGCAGGATCCCGATTCCGTGACAACTACCGTATAAGTCCCGGCGGATAAACTATCGAGGTCTTCAGTTGTGGCGCCGTTTGACCACTGTATGTTATAGCTGCCGGGAGGCGTAATGCTCAGGTTGATAGCTCCATTATCGTAAAGGCAGGTGTTGATGGGCTGCGCGGCGCCTTCTAAAGTGAAATCGGAGCTATTATTTTGAACATTATAAGTGGCGGTAGAAGTGCATCCGTCAATGCTTGTCACTGTCACGGAATAATCTCCAGGCGCCAGGTTGGAAACAGCCTGAGTCGTTTCGGTATTCGACCAGACAAAAGTATAAGGCGAGGTGGCGCCCGTTACAGTCAGACTGATGGCGCCATTACTCTCCCCGCATATAGCGGCGGTAATGTCTTCTGAAATGACGGGGCTTTCCGTCTGATTGGCCACTGTATAAGATGCGGTAGCGGTACATTCGCCGCCGGCGCTGACCGTGACTGTGTAAGACCCAGGCGCCAAACTGCTGATATCTTCTGTTGTCTCACCATTGGACCAGAGATATGAATACGTTCCCGACGGAGAGACCGAAATATTGATTGCTCCATTCGCTCCATTGCAGGAAGTATTGGGAGAGGCAGATCCGGAAAGATTGACGGGGACGGTATTATTGCTGACCGTGGCGCTGGTAGTTGCCGTACAGGAACTGGCGTCTGTGACTGTGACAGTATAAATTCCCGGTTCAATATTGGTCAAATCTTCTGTCGTTGCGCCATTCGACCAGGAATAAGAAAGCGGCCAGGAACCGCCTGTCACTGTGAGATTTACGCTGCCATTACCCTCGCCGCAGGTAGCGGGAGTTACTGAAGAATTGAGGCTGGGAGGATTGGTGAACTCGCTTACTTCAAATGAAGCTCCCACCACGCAGGTTCCGCCGCCGCTCACTACTACGGAGTAGGTACCTGCCGGCAAATTGTCTAAATACTCTCCGCTTGCTCCTATAGACCATTGGATATCATAATTACCTGGAGGCGAAACGCTCACAGAAATCCCCCCATTAGGAAACCCACAGGAAGTATTGGGCTGGGTCAGTCCGTTGACGGTGATGACGGGATCGTTGTTTGGAACAGTCGCACTTGCTGTGCCGATGCAACCTGTTGAAGAAGTCACGATGACGGAGTAAGTTCCCGCCATAAGATTGTCTAAACCCAGGGTAGTGGCGCCATTCGACCAACTGATGCTGTATGGCGACAGCCCCCCGGAAATGCTCATGTCGATAGCGCCGTTCGGTAGATTACAGGATGAAGGCGTCGGCAATAGAGCAACATTAGGCTCCTCACTGTTGTCTGGAACAACAAAATTAGCCGTCTCCATGCAGGTACCGCCGGCGCTGACCGTGACGCTGTAACTTCCAGGCGCCAGGTACATTAGCTCAGTTCCCGGTACCCCATTCGACCAGTTAATTGTAGCATTCACAGGCTGGACGCTGATGCTGATAGCGCCGTTGGGCGTTGTGCAGGAAGTGTTGGCTGTGATGGTTGGCGTGATAGTAATGGGGATGGGATTATCTGGAATGGTAAAGTTTGCCGACGAAGTACAGCCATTTTGCCCGGTAACCGTCACCGAATAGCTGCCACCCGGCATATTGTTTTGTATCTGGGAAGTACTGCCGTTTGACCATACATAAGTGTAAGGACCGACTCCGCCGGAAGGAATAGCCGTAATGCTGCCATTGCTCTCCCCGCAGGTGGCGGGTGTGACGGTGGAAGTCAGTGACGGCTGGCTCGGCTGACTAGGCACGACGTAAGTCAGTACCTGCGTGCAATTGCCTCCGGCGCTGACGGTCACCGTATAGCTGCCCGAAGCTAAACCAGTTATCGTAGATCCCTGTTGACCACTGTTCCAACTATAGGTATAACTTCCATTGGGCGACACGGTGAGGCTGATACTGCCATTCGTGCTGCTGTTGCAGGATGTATTGGGTAAAATATTTGGAGTGACAGTAAAGGAGATGGTGTTGTTTGGAACTGCGATACTGGTAGAGGTGGAGCACCCATTGGCGCCGGTAACGGTCACCTGATAACTACCTCCCAACACGTTGATCAGATCCTCTGTCATCTCGCCATTTGACCAGTTGAAAGTGTAAGGAGCTACTCCGCCCGATACCATGAGGTTGATGACGCCATTGCTCAGGCCACAGGAGGCAGGCGTTACCGTTTGAGAAAGCATCGGTAAATTGGGCTGATTGGGCACTGTAAAAGTGGCAGTTTGCGTACAGGCGCCCCCGCCATCTACCGTCACCGTATAGCTTCCGGAAGTCAGGTTGGTTAAACTGACGCCTGAATCGCCATTTGACCAGGAGTAGGTATAGCTTCCCCCGCCCGGCGGCGACGGCGGCACGATGTTGACGGTGATAGAGCCGTTGCCGCCAATACAGGTCGTATTGGGCATGACTGTGGCCGTGACGTTGATAGGCGGGTTGTTATTCGTCAGATTGATAGCGGTGGAATTGGAACATCCGTTGGCTCCAGTTACGGTGACGGAGTAATTACCCGCAAGGATGTTGGTGAGATCTTCTGTCGTTTCGCCATTTGACCAGTTAAATGTAAAAGGCGGAACCCCTCCGCTTACCGTGATATTTATACTGCCATTGTCTAATTCACAAACGGAAGGCGTCGTATTGCTGGAAATATTAGGCGTATTAGGTTGGTCTGCTACCGTGAAAGTGGCAGTTTGAGTGCAAGCCCCCCCGCCGTTAACGGTTACCGTGTAGCTACCGGGTTCGAGGTCGGTCAGGTTAGGCGTCGTCTCTCCATTTGACCAGTTATAGGTGTAGTTCCCGCCGCCTGGCGGTACCGGGGGCGCCACATTAATAGCGACGCTTCCATTACCTCCAATGCAGGTCGTGTTGGGCAGGGTACTCCCATTGATCGAGATAGGCGGATTGTTGTTGGTCAGGTTGATAGTAGCAGTAGTCGTGCAGCCATCTGCGCCAGTTACGGTGACGGTGTAAGTACCCGCATCCAAATCGTTGAGGTCTTCTGAATTGGAGCCGTCAGACCACTGATAGGTATAGGGAGAAGCGCCGCCCGACACCGTAATATTAATACTCCCATTGGCCATCTCGCAGGTACTCGGCGTAGTCGTCGAGTTGACGGCAGGCTGGTTGTTGACGTCGTTTACCTGAGCTGTTAGCGTAGCTGTACATCCATTGCTGTCGGTAATGGTCACGGTATAACTTCCTGGCAAAACGTCCTGTAAATCCTCGGTGTCGGCGCTATTTGACCAGATGAAGGTGTAGGGCGCATTCCCGCCTCCCGGAGTCAAATCAATGCTCCCATTACTCTGCCCGCAGGTGGCTGAAACGGATGTGTAAGAAGGAGTCAGTTTTACCAGAGAAATAGTGGAAGAACCCGAAACAGTTCCCGGACAATTGCCCTCCCCGGAGCTGAGATTGACGAGCGTAATGGTCCCCGATTCGCTGACAGTCAGGGTATAAGGGTTGTCGCTCGTCGTAATGGGTGGCTGAGTGGCGCCGTTGATGGCGTAGGTAAAAGTCCAGGGTGCATTACCGGTGAACGACACTGTTAAATCCACCGTCCCTGGCGGACCGCTGCTGCTTTCGCAAATGAGACCGCTGCCTGACAGGGTAGCGGTTGGCACAGGCTCCACCTCAATGGTATAACAGGAGGACGTCGGGTTGGCGAGGCACTGATTTTCTACCGTTACGCAAAGTTCCGTCGTGCCTGGGGTGTTTCCCCAGTTTATATTCACGTTGTTGTTGGGGTTCCCTCCAACGGTTCCCAGTGGAGGATTCAATGTCCAGTTGTAAATCGTCGCTCCTACCGGCGGAGCGATATTGTAGGAAGTCGTCGTTCCCTGACAAACCGTCTCCGGCCCTGAGATGGGACCTGGATCCGCAGGCGGCTGCTGAACTGTAGAACCTGCCGTAACGACAATGCTGTAATCACAAATATTACCTCCACAACCATCCATGACAATCCAGTAAATCTGACCGATTACGAAGTTATTGGAACTCAGCGTAAATGGGCTGGTTGTACAGGCGCATTGTACATCCATAACGGTGACTGGTGGGCTACATCCTCCGTATATGCCTCCCTGTAAACCCATTTGCGAACCAGGTGTACAGTTGTCGGGTGTAATTTGGACGGAAATGGTATTTGATCCGGCATAGAAAGCAAACCATGCAG
>CAZXQI010000048.1:0-26768 GCA_964643005.1 uncultured Saprospiraceae bacterium
ACGTTCAAAGGAAAAACAGCAAGAAAGAAAACGAATATGGCATTAACGCAACATTTTACCCGGACACTTCAAAGGTTACACAATAAAACTCAATCCGCTTGACGGAGTGTATTATTGCGACATCAGACCAAATATGCGAACCGAAAGCATCTTGAAAGACCACATCCAAGCTTTTGACAATTTATTGGTCGAAGACATTTGGAAATTCGTGTGACGAACAAGCAAAAGGGGTATGCTCCTACCAAGGCGCCGTCAGCATGGAATCCGTGGGAAAATCTGCCAAATAATCCACGTCAATCAGCGCAAAACCTCCGCGCACAGCCCGAAAACCCTCCCGCTACTCTTCTCCCCACAAATCCACCGATCCCTTCAGTTGTACGGCGATGACGGTCATATAGTCGTCTAAGGCGGTTTCGGGGAGATCAATGTAAACGATGCCGGGCATTTCGCTCCAATACTGCTTCATCAAAATCTGGTGGCTGAGTTTAGTCCCATTCCCCACGACCCGGATGCGGTTGATCGGGTTTTTCAATCCCTTTAAAATGACGGGGCCGGAAGGCTTGCCCGAAACAAAAAGGTAGAGCACCTCGCCGTTTTTAGACAGGCTGGTCGGTCCGTAAAAATGGCCGGGAGGCAGACCCGGGTTTGTGCCGAAGATGGCCTCCTCGTGCTTTTTCGTCCAGCGCCCCAACTCCTCTAACAACTGAATCTGCTCGGTGGGGATGGAGCCGTCGGCCTTCGGGCCTATGTCGAGCAGCAGGTTGCCGCCCATGCTGACGACGTCGGCGAAGATGTGGATGACCTGCCAGGGTGTTTTGTAGTTGTGGTCGTTGCCCTGGTAGCCCCAGGAGTCGTTGGCGGTCATACACAGCTCCCAGTAATCCGCTTTGGGCGGCAGCACGGGCAGCCCCTGTTCGGGAGTGGCGTAGTCGCCGTAGCCTTGCAGGCGGGAGTTGAGGATAGCTTTGGGGTTCTTGTCCAACAGCATCTGGCGGACTTTGGTGGCCTCCCACATCCTGGCGGATTGCTCCCAATCACCGTCGAACCACCAGAGGTCGGGATTGTACTGAGTCGCCAGCTCTTCCAACTGGCCTTGGTAAAAATGGCGGAAGCGCTGCCAGCGCAATGAGTCCTCCTCGTAGCGCTTTATCTTTTGAGTCATAATCGGGTAATCCTCATTAGACCAGTCGAGCAGAGAGAAATAGAGGCCGACTTTGAGTTTCTCTTTTCGCAGAGCTTTGACGAAGGGCGTCAGTACGTCTTTGGCGGCGGGCGTGCGCTTCGGGACGCTCAGTTCGCCGAGTCGGGTATCCCAAAGCGCGACGCCGTCGTGGTGCTTGGATGTGATAACGGCATAGCGGGCGCCGCTTTTCCTGATCAGAGAGGCCCAGGCGGCGGGGTCGTAGTATTGGGCGCTGAATCCGTCCAACTGGCGCATATAATCCTCGTGGGAAATATAGCCATTGAAAAAAGACCAGGATTCGTCAATGCCGTTCACGGCGTAAATGCCCCAGTGGATGAAGATGCCTAGCTTGGCCTCTTTGAACCACTGCATTTTTTTGCGGTACAAATTGCTGTCCTGTTCCTGGCTGTGGAGTGCGCGGGGCGCCAGCAGAGCCGCAACGAGCAATAAGCAGAAGCTGAGTTTAGTCTTGTTCATACGCTTTTTATGGTGTGAATTATTTGGAACAAATAAATGGTCAGATGGGAGGGCGGCGTCGCATATTAACACAGCCCTGTTTTACGACTTTCTTTTATATCCAATGGGTGTTCTCGGCGCCTGTCGGGCAGGTCTTATCAGTTCTTCAATAATTTTGTAAATGCGTTGGATGTGTAAGCTCTGTTCGCCCTGACTTTGATTCAAATCCTCAATCTTTTTCAATAGATCTTCGTAATTCGCCGCCCACTTCCTCATATTTACAAAAACCCGCATGATAGAAATATTCACCTGAATGGCCGTGGGACTGTTGATCACGGAAGAGAGCATGGCGACTCCCTGTTCGGTGAACACATAAGGCAGGTATTTTCTGTGTCTGCCCCTGGCGTCTTCTAAGGTCACAATTTGTGATCTTAAAGCGTCTTCATCGTCAAAGCTCGCAATTTGTAGCCTCAATTGATCCCATTCTTCTTTGGTCAATTGAAACATAAAATCTTCGGGGAAGCGAGCGATGTTCCTTTTTACAGCCTGGTTCAGCGCCCTGGTTTCAACGCCATATAATTCAGCTAATTCGCTATCCATCATCACCTTCTGGTCGCGCACTAAGTAAATAGCTCTGGCTATCCGCTCCTGAATGACTATTTCCTGTTTCCTGCTCATACTGTTGGGGTTCAGGTTTTCGTATGGCTGATGATAAATGGCTCTCATTCTTTCATCAGAGAGCAAAGTTAATTTTTATTGTCAACTGCTTCCTGGTAACCGGGAGGGAGGGTTCCCACTGATTTTCTGTTGATTTTTTTTAGAGAGTTTTTCCTCAAAACAGCGACTTTTGGAGGCCTGGGATAAACGCTATGCCAGAAAAAGTGTTTAAAAGTTGACAATTAAATCAAGTAGAAATGATAAAGATAAAACGGATTTACAACGAGAGCAGTAGCGAAGACGGCTACCGCATTCTCATAGACCGACTCTGGGCGCGCGGCGTTGCGAAAGACGAAGCCAACATGCAACTCTGGATGAAAGACCTGGCGCCCAGCAACGAGTTGCGCAAATGGTTTGGCCACGATCCGGCTAAGTGGGGCGAATTCCAAGCAAAGTATCGGGATGAATTGAAGGACAAAAAAGAGGCCTTCGAACAGATCAAAGCTTTGGAAAAACAGCATGGAACCGTCACCCTGCTCTACTCAGCCAAAGATGAAGAACACAACAACGCAGTAGTGCTTCAGTCGCTTTTAAATGGGAAAAAGTAGGAAGTAAGTTACATTTGCCTTCCTCTCTTACGAACGGACAGCAATCGCCAACGCATTGACGCCTTCTATTGTAAGGACAGCCTTATAAGAAAATCCAACTGATACCCGCCTTTGAGACAGCAACTTCAGGATATGCTCAAAACCTTACCGCCCTCGTACTTCTCGATGGTCATGGCGACAGGTATCGTATCCATTGCAGCTTTTCTTCTCGGATTCCCCGTCCTCTCTTTAGCGCTGTTTTGGATCAATGCAGTGGCATTTTTCATCCTCTTAGTTTTATCGCTGTTGCGCTTTGTCTTGTACCGCAAGGAGTTTTTTTCCGATATGTACGACCATATCCGGGGGCCCGGATTCTTTACGACTATAGCTGCCACCTGCGTGCTCGGCGTCCAGTTGATCATCCTCTTTGACAATTACTGGCTGGCTTTCGTACACTGGGCGATAGGTCTGGTTCTCTGGGTCGTCGTCACCTACACTATTTTTACCACCTTTACGATAAAGGAAAACAAACCTTCCTTAGCCGGGGGGATCAACGGCGCCTGGTTGCTGGCAGTCGTCTCCACCCAGTCGCTGGCCGTGCTGAGTTCCGATCTGTCCATCTATTTGGAGGAGTACAAACTCATCCTGAATTTCTTTGCCTTTTCCATGTGGCTCTGGGGCGGCATGTTGTACATCTGGATGATCTCTCTGATTTTTTACCGCTATACCTTTTTCAAATTCTCGCCTGCCGACCTGACGCCGCCCTATTGGATCAACATGGGCGCAATGGCCATCTCCACGCTGGCCGGCGCTACGCTCATCAACAATACTCCCGACTCGCCCTTCCTGCTCTCCACCCTGGCCTTCCTGAAAGGATTCACGGTTTTCTTTTGGGCGACGGGCACCTGGTGGATTCCCATGTTGTTCATCCTGGCCTTCTGGCGGCACGTGTACAAGCGGCTTCCGCTGAACTACGACCCGCTCTACTGGGGCGCCGTTTTCCCCTTAGGCATGTACACCGTGTGCACGCACGAAATGGCGCTGGCCATGGATTTAGATTTTCTGCTTGCCGTGCCGAAGTATTTCCTCTACATAGCGCTCTTAGCCTGGGCGGCGGCCTTTTACGGCCTCCTCCACAAGCTATTATTGGGCGCCGCAAAGCTGAGAAGAGGAGCCTGAAAAAGGAGGGAAACTAAAATCCTAAAACTGTAAGGGTGTCAAAAATCAGTGCGCAAATTTGCTCTCATACTCCTATTTTGCAGCTCTCTTTTCCCTTTTGTTATTTTTTTAAAAAAATGAAAAACGCAATCCTCTCCGTTATCCTATTCCTATTTGCGCTTCCTGTTTTTTCACAAAACCAGTCTGCGGCAAGCACAAAGCTCGCGGGCTACGCCTCTATCATCCACCCCATTTTCAGCGTTGATAAAAATACAACGACCTACAACTTTTCCGATTCCTACACCGTCGGGATTCCGGTGGGACTCAATCTGCTGAAAGGCGAGAAGGTGGGGCTTAGCTTTGAACTGGCGCCTTACATTCGATTCGAAGACGAGTCGGCGAAGGTCAGTTTCTTTTTGTTCCATCCGGGAGTCCTCTTCAAACTGCAACACGGCTTTTCAATCGTGACCAGGCTGGCCTTTGAAACGACTGGGCGGTTTGGCGCCACGCCCGTTTTCACCAAAGTCTTTCTGAAAGGGGAAAATGTGAGTTATTTCATCTCGCCCTCCCTACCCATCCGGACGGGCAACGGCAAACCGGCTAGCTTCGGGCTGGCCGTTTCCTTAGGCTGTTCTTTTTGAGCGATTGAAAACATCGGCTGTTTCCCGCTGATGGAGGCAGGTTTTTTCTCATATCCCTGCCGCTTATTTTCCTATAGATTTATTTTTTTTTAAAAAAATAGAAAGAAAAGGAGCGCCGGCAGTGGAGCTGATGAGTCGGTCTTTCTATTTCCTGTGCAACGGGAATAAGGCGCTCTTTTTTTCATAACTTTTCAAACAGGGGGAAAAAAAACAGGTTCAAAGGTTACTTTTGCAGGATTTGAAAGGCATTTTTTTTTATAAAAACCCTGACAGGCGCGTCATAGCGCATTGATTATCAGGCAGGATAAAAGTTAAAATCCATGAATTCGCAAAGACTCTCACATGCGACTGCCTGATCAAAAAGCGGCTATTTCCTGTAAGATAGCCGAGCCGCGACGCCGGGAATTGACGTAACAAAGAAACCCATTATCAAATTCTGACATTTTTCAGTGAGGAGTATTTGGCTGATTTCCAGGTTGCTAAGATGAGTCCACAACCTGAAAAGGGAGGGATTACAATCCATTTTGGAAAGTAAAAATTCTGAAACCAGGGAGATACAGCCGGTTAAAAGAAAAGCGATATGAATTTTTTTGACGAGTTAATGCGCGAGTTTGAGCTTCCGCTTGACAACCCCGTGTTGATCTTTTCTTTGATATTGTTCATCATTTTGCTGTCGCCTATACTGTTGAGGAGGCTGAATATTCCGGGAATCATCGGGCTGATTATTGCGGGCGTAATTATAGGGCCTCACGGGCTGTATCTGTTAGAAAAGAACTCTGCGGTTGATCTGTTTTCGACGATTGGTCTTTTATACATTATGTTTATCGCCGGTCTTGAATTGGACATGAACGAGTTCAAGGCCAACAGGAACAAGAGTCTTCTGTTCGGTTTTTTCACCTTTATCATTCCATTGGCCATCGGCTTTCCCGTCATTCATTACCTCTTAGGCTACGAGTTCAACGCCAGTTTTCTGACGGCCAGCATGTTTGCCACGCATACCTTAGTGGCCTACCCTATCGTCAGCAAGTTTGGCGTGTCAAAGAATCAGGCCGTCGCCGTGACGGTAGGCGGCACCATTCTGACGGACACCGCCGTGCTGATCATCCTGGCGGTCATTATCGGGAATCACCAGGGCAACCTGAACCAGGAGTTTTGGATTCGGCTAATCATATCGCTGACGATATTTTCCGCCATCATGTTCTTCGTCATTCCGAGGATAGCGAAGTGGTTTTTTCAAAAGTTAGAGAGCGAGAAACATTCGCACTATATTTTCGTGCTTTCGGTGGTCTTTTTTGCGGCCTTCTTAGCGGAGGTAGCAGGTGTGGAAGCGATTATCGGCGCCTTCGTGGCCGGTCTGGCATTGAATAAACTAATCCCCCATTCTTCGACACTGATGAACCGGATAGAGTTCATCGGCAACTCGTTGTTCATTCCTTTTTTTCTAATCAGTGTGGGCATGATTGTGGACGTGAGCGTAATCATGAGCGGTCCATGGGCGCTGATTATTGCCGGCACTTTATCCGTCGTCGCTCTTTTTGGAAAATGGGCCGCCGCATGGATTACCCAGCACGTTTTCAAATATTCCACTTCGCAACGTCAGCTCATCTTTGGTCTGAGCGGCGCTCATGCCGCCGCAACACTGGCCGTGATTTTGGTGGGATACAATGCTGGCGTTCTGGATGAAAACATCCTCAATGGAACTATTATCCTCATTTTGGTGACCTGCATCGTGGCATCTTTTGTCACAGAGAAAGCTGCCAAAGAAATTGTCGTTGAGACGGAAGATGAGGTAGAGGATACTGCGGCAGCAAGAGACGCCGTCCGCGAGCAGATATTGCTGCCCATAGCCAATGTCGCCAATATCGAGAAGCTCTTAGAGTTTGCCATTTTTATAAAAAATAAAAAATCTCCTAATCCCATCTCCGTGCTGTCGGTAGTTTCAAATGACGACGAGGCCGAGCACAATATTCTAAAAGCGAGAAAGAGGTTTGACGAATTGGCCAGAGAGGTATCCGGCTCGGAAGTAGATGTGGACACCATCACCACCATTGACCACAACGCCGCCAGCGGTATCAATCGGATTTCGAGAGAAATATTGGCCGATATCATCGTCTTAGGCTGGCCCCGTCGGGCGGGCTTTATCGAAAAGCTGATCGGAGAAAAGATCGACAGCATCTTAAATAACAACGACAAAACGACCTTCATCTGCCATTTGGAGAGGCCCTTAGCGCCGCACAAAAGAATCGTGATTGCAGCGCCGCCACTGGCCGAACACGAGAGCGGCTTCAGCCTCTGGTTTACCAAAATGGCGTTTCTGGCACAGGAGCTGAGCGTCTCCATTCTGCTGTATTGCGACGAGGCCACGAAAAGGGCGGTGGAGCGACTCATCGAACAGGCCAAGCTGGCTGCCTCTATTCAGATTCAGTTGTTTTCTGACTGGGACGATATCCTCGTGTTGTCGAGGTATATCAACAAGGACGACATCATCGTATTGGCCTCTGCCCGCAAGGGGGGCGCTTCCTACCTGAACGTGCTAGACAAGCTGCCCGCCAAATTGGAAAAGTATTTTGCGGATAACAGCCGGATTATCGTCTATCCTCAGCAGTATGGCGGCGAGGATTTCAGCGACCAGTACAGCGACATTTCTTCAGAGCCGCTGAACAAGAGTATTGAAGCCGTCCAGAAAATCGGAAAGGGCATCGGTTCCATTTTCAAAAAGAAAGGAAAGGACATAAAAAAACCGAATGGCTAAGCCATCCGGTTTCTCAACTTTAAAACACACATCGTTTGAGAGTACAAACGTTGCTCTTATGCCGTAGCTGCGGCTGCCAGTTCTTTGGCTAATTCGATAGATTTAGGGAACAGGATATTGTTCTCTAAGTGGATGTGCAGGTGTAGGTCGCTGTCAAATTCTTGCAGCATTTTCATGGTCGCCATATAGGTATTACAGCCGTCGGCAGGGATGGCATAATCCGAAGTCAGGGCTTCGATCTCGTGGAATCTGGCGCCTTCATCGTCGTGCTCGGCCATCATCTTTTCAATGTTTTCGCGTACTTTATCGAAGTTGCCGCTTGCCGGAGAACCCTGGGCTGCCACCATTTTGCGGATAGCGGGGAAAAGCATCAGCTCTTCTTTTTTCATGTGCTTGGCCATCTCGCCCACGGAGGTTTTGAACAGTTCTTCCACTCTGGCCAATTCAGGGTGGTTGGCGCCGTGTACTATTCTGATTTTTTCAATGTAGGGCGTGATTTCCCGAGATTTTTCTTCCACGTAGCGATGGTGTTTTTTCTCGATATAATCTGCCAGCAGATCCAGGGGCCAGGAGTTGTAGTCCATGGCGGAAGTATTTTTCTGGCTCAGTACTTTTTCTATGTCGCCAATCAACGACTCGACATCGCCGCTGTTTTCACAGGCCGAGCCGAGCGAGCGGTTCCCATTGCAACAAAAGTCTATTCCTCTTTCATCAAAAACAGAAGCTAAGCGAAAGTCTTTTGCTACCAATTCACCAATTTTGGTGTCTTTTGTGATTTCCATAATACTTACTTTTTTATTTAGTTTAAAAATCCTTCAATTTCAATCAAGTCGCCAGTTCTCGTTTCATCCATTCAAAAAGGCAAATCCATTGTTGACATTTTCGTAGAGGTCTTTGATTCGCCTTTCCTCGCACATAGCTCTAAACAAATCCCTGATGGGTTTGAAATCATTGTGAAAAGGACAGGGTCGGGTTTCGCTGCATTTGCTCAGTCCGAGGCCACATTGCTCAAAGACTTCCTGCCCGTCAATGGCTTCAACAATTTTAATCACCTGCTGGTTGATTTGATCCTCCGTCAGGAAGAAACCGCCGCCGGGTCCTTTGGCGCTGTTGATGATGTTTTCTTTGGCGAGCTTCTGCAATAACTTGCCGACGGTGTGTTCATTTTCATTGATGAACTCCGCCACCTCCCTCACGCCGGTCTTTTCTCCGGTGGGAAATTTGGAACCTAAATAGGTTACCGCCTTGATGGAAGCTTTGCAGGTCAGACTCAACATGGCTTTAAAACATTCCCAAAAATTCGCGCCCTTCTTCCGAAATCATCTCCTGTTCCCAGGGTGGGTCGAAAATCAAATTGATCTCAATCCCGCTTTCGGGAAAAGACAACTGTAGCGCCTGTGTGACATTGTCCACGATGGATTCCCCCATGGGGCAAAACTGCGTCGTCAGGGTCATCGTGCAGACGGTTTTGTTTTCTTCTTCCTTGAAGTCCATGTCGTAGATCAGCCCCAGGTCCACCACATTGAGGCCGACTTCGGGGTCGTCAACGAACTTCAGGGCGGCTAAGGCCACTTCGCATTTTTCATCGTTATTGGTTGTTACATTCATGACTTTATAGGTTGATGAGTGATTACTTTGAGCACATTCCAGTTGTAGAGAACTGCCGCCACAATGAGCGCCGCCGCTCCAACTGATAATAAAACAGATAACTCACTCAAAATGCCGACAGCAAACAATACAAATCCCGCCAAATAGGCGATGCCCATTATTTTAAAAATAAAAGGGTCGAATAAATCCTTAGGGCTGGGAGTTTTTCCAAGCGATGCGCGCCGATGATAGACTTTGTTCCAAACGATAAACGGGAGCGTTTTAAAGGTCATGCCGAAAATAATCGCCGACAGCCAGCCGAAGAAAATCATAAAGCCATACGCAAGAATGAGATTAGCTTTCTCCTGCGACAGCGTAATCAGCAGGCCGACGATGACAAACAGCAGGATGACCGGCAGCAACAGCAGCCCCACAGACAGCAGGGACATCCCCACCTGATTGTCAACTAACCTCCGAAGCCGTTTCTTGTACGACTGTCGGCAGTAGTAAAGAAACAGAGCTACGGCGGTCAGAATCAGCGTATTGGAGATTAAAACGAAGCCCGTTTTTTCAAAGACAAAAAAGTCTAAGAGGTAAAAAAACAGCGCTATATTGATCAGACCATAAATCACCCATAGCAGTCGGGGATTTGTATATTTTGAAATTAAAAACATAGGGATGAGCCGTCCGGCCATACCTGTGACGAGCAGCAGGAACCAGCCCACGATTCCGGCGTGAGCGTGTAAAGGCAGGAAGTGCAGAAAATCCTTAGAGAAAATGGGCGATGTAAAATTATAGACCAGCAGTAGTCCCAGAATGACCGTGAACACCAACCACAGCAGCGCCGTGAAGACAAATACCGCATGGATGTTTTCACTTTTTCCCTTAAAAATACTCACCGAAATATTGGTCAGGAAAAAGAGAATGGCCAGTACCATGAGTTCGCCGCCCCGCCTCGTCAGTCCGCCCATGTCGAACACAAAGAAGCCGTGAACGAGCAGGGGAATGGCAATCGCCGCCAGTCCAAAAGTTATGTAAGCCAGTGTCTCGCTGAACAGCTTCCCCTCGGCTACGACGGGCACGAGCTGGTGACTGGCGCCAAAGATGATCATCGTCCCCCAGCCTAAGGCCATCGTGTGAGTGATGGCCAGCGTCTTAGGATGAAAATAGTGTTGGGAAAATGCGTCTGTGTTGAGGAGGAGCAGAACCGTGGCCACCAAAAACGAGAGGGCTGCATAGGCGTAAAACGGCACGACGACCTTGTAAGAGGTGGTTTTGATGGCCGCAGTATTTAGAGGAGAACCAAACATTTCTAAGCTTTAAAAATGAACAGGCGAACGTCGCCATCGCCGATTTCGTTGGTGCGAAATTCAAACTTGCGCTCCCGCAATTCGGGCAGAAGGAAAACGGGTATCCGCTTGTGATAGACGTAGAGCGCCATATCGGCAGGCAGGTTTTCCAATTCGTCCAGAATGGTGAGCATCGGCAGCGGCATTTCCAACTCCCGTACATCTATGGTTTTCATCCTGCCTTCGAAACGCTTCAGGGATTCCTCCCAGCCCTCGCCTGTGTCTTCCACTTTGGCTTTGCTCTTGGCCTTGTCTGTTTTAAAGAAATAGGTATATACCGTATTCTCATCTATGATATTGGAGTAGGATTCGTAGCCCTGTTTTTCCAACAACTGGATGAGTGGGATGGGATCGAAGCTGTTGATGAGCTTTAGGGTCTGACCTGGCGTCAGTTCCATCGCCTTTTCGTTGATCGTCCGCAGGGGGTCTTTTCCCGCATCCAAAATCGGACGCACGTCCAATTCGACCGTGTTTTCGGGTTTGACATTTTTCATAAAAGCGGGTACGGGCGTCTCCTGGTCGGCGCCGTCCTGCTGGGTCGCCGTATCTATCTCAAAACCGAGGGGCTGTAGTTTTTCAAAAAAATCATCTACCGTGCAGCCCCCGATTTTGCTGGCCATGCTGATAGAAGTTCTGGAGGCCATGAGTTTTCTCAACAGCGGATTGCGCAGTTTATTGAACTTGGGCGAAATGCTGATGATGGCTTCCAATGCCTCCGGGCTTTGTTTGAGGATGGAAGATATTTTAGTATTGGCATTGATAACTGACATACCTGTGCGTTTTTGTTTTTGGCGCCGCCCCAGCCTTCCCTAAGTCCGTCCGACCGCGAGCCTCCGATGCGGCAAAAATTTTAAAACTCATTCGTTTTGTTTCTCGGGATTTATTTTTCCCGCCGGAACTGAAATCGAAAAGCGCTTTGGCAGATTCCTCCAGGCCTGATTTATTCAATTTGCTTTGAGAGAATTGAGCCGGGAACAACTCCGCTAAACTTGCGGGATTCCTGTGGTCGGCTTTCCTTTTTGCCGGCGCAAAAGTAAGGGAAGTTTTTAATAAAAGTATTTAGATACTTTTATTTTTAAAAAAAGGGCGACAAACTCTTGCCGCCCTTTTTTCCAATTTCACAATCTGTATTTTTTCCTGAATCCGAGTCAGGGTTTTTCTGCGATAATGGCGATGGAATTGATGTGCTTCTGGTGCAGCTTAAAGGTTTTGTGCATATCCTGAATGCGCAATCTGGCCGCCTTGTTGAGCATGATATTCAGTCCGATTTTCAAAAACCGGAGGAATCCCTCGTCGTCAATGATGCGCTTGGTTTCTAACAGGTGCATCTCGTTGGTGAAGACCTTTTTGACGACAAAGCCTTCTTTCTCCAACAGAGCCGTCCATTCCTTTTCCGTCAGCGGCCGGGCATTGACCTTGATAGACAGCGCCAGGTCTCTCTGTATTTTGGCTTTTAACTGATCGTCCACTTCTACCAATCCCAGCTCGTGGATGCCGTACAATCCGCCCTTTTTCAGCACCCTAAACGCCTCCCGAATAATTTCTGCTTTTCGGTGATCCGCCTGCATGGTCAGCATGGCTTCCCCGACGACCTTATTTTTCGAACAGTTTTCCAATCCCGTTTCTGCGGCATTTCCCAGCCGAAACTGAATCTGCTCTCCCTTGATCTTTCCCCTAAGCAGTTTGACTATGTCCTTATCGGCATCTACGCCCGTATAAGATTTTGGATGTTTGGCCACCATCAGCGATGCGGTGAAACCTATTCCAGGAGCAAATTCTACGATGTCGTCTTGTGGTGAAATGTGTAGTTCTGAAATTAATTTTTGTGTAAGCTCTTTGCCGCCAGGGCGCAACACTCTTTTACCCATTTTGGCGAGTATCCAGTGCCCTTGCGCTTTGCTCATTTCTTTCGTGTCCATATTAATGATTGTAGTCTTGAAAATGAAAATGCGTTAATTCTGCGGAGCTGCTACCGGCCACAGCCAGACAGCTATCGGCCAATGCGCCTTGCGCAAGCTCCCTGCATCAGTGCGGGGCAAATGTAGAATAAGTCTAAATAAGAAAAAAATAAAAGACGAAAATCACCCTACTGCATCGAATCTCCTGTTCCTGCCGCCTTTGTGAGAGCCGCATCCGGGCAAACCTCCGAGACCGATAACGGCCAAAAACAAAAACAGCTGCAGCAACCGCGACGGAAAACGCCCCAGCCTCTACATTTGCGCCGGAAGACAGGCACGGGAGATTTTAGTAGAAGAAATGCCCAGTGTAATAAGGCGTGGATCCGCGCATTTAAATTTGGAAAAAAAATCCGAAGTGGAGACGCCGCCAGAGGAACCGCCTCAGCTTAAATTGATTTCAATGCAAGTTTATGCCGATAAGGCTTTCAATCATCCGATCAAAATAATTAAGGCGTTTAATAGCGCCGAGCTATTGAGCGCTATCGGAGAGGTAGAGACTCTCTCCAAAACTCGCTACCTGCTCGGCTACGTCAGATACGAGGCCAAAGATGTTTTTCCGGGAAAAGACATTGAATCGGAATACCCCCTTCTGTACTTTGAAGTTTTTGAAAAATTTGAAAAATACCTCCCTAAGCAGGCTAAGCCAGCTTTTTTAAATCCCACTCCGGCTCTGAGTTTTGAGCAGTACCAGTCAGCCATCGGTCAAATCAAAAATGAAATATCCTGCGGCAATACCTACGAGCTTAATTACACCTTTGATTTTGACATTGATTATTCTGGCGACTGCTTTGACCTGTACGAATACCTTTTGAGCATTCAGCGCACTCCCTACAACGCCTTCATAAAAAATGAGCGCGAAACGCTGCTCTCCTTCTCGCCCGAATTGTTTTTTGAAATTCAGGACAGGCATATCCTTACCAAGCCCATGAAAGGAACCGCCAGACGAGGCAAAGCCGACGACCAACAATTGATAGAAATGCTGAGAAACGATGAGAAAAATCGCGCTGAAAATGTGATGATCGTAGATCTGCTGCGCAACGACCTCGGGCGAATTTCGGAGACAGGTTCCGTGCAGGTAACCCGACTCTTTGAGGTGGAAACTCATCCCACCTTCCACACCATGACCTCCACCGTCGAAGCCCGTCTGTCAGAGGGCGTTTCTCTCCTGGATGTTTTCAAAGCCGTCTTCCCCTGCGGTTCCGTAACAGGGGCGCCTAAAATCCGAACCATGCAGATTATAGACGAAATAGAGCGCGGGAGCCGGGGCATCTACTGCGGCGCCATCGGGTTTTTAAGTCCTGAAAAAATCACTTTCAGCGTGCCCATACGGATTTTGCAAATGAGGAAAGTCGGCAGCTTGCAATACCGCGTCGGCGGCGCCATAGTCTGGGATTCCAGCGCCCGCGGCGAATGGTTGGAAGCCCACACCAAGACAAAGTTTTTGACGGAAAATTTTAAAATTATTGAAACGCTCCAATCCGATTCACCGGATTTGGATAAGCACCTCGCAAGAATGGAAAAGGCGGCGCAGCATTACCGATTTCCGTTTGACCCGACGAAGCTCTCCTCCCCTTCAGGTCATGGGATTTTCCGCATCCTGTTGGACAAGTCCGGCCATTTTGAAACGAAACTCAAAGAGCTGCGGGAGGCTACATCGGACAAGGTGAGGATTTCAGAAATTGCGGTGAACAGCAGGGATGAGTTTTTACAATACAAAACAACTTACCGCCCTTATTACCAGGTGGATTACGAGCTTTTCTACGACGAACTATTTTTTAATGAAAAAGGAGAACTGACGGAAGGCTCCCGAACGAATATCGTCCTGGAGCTGTATGGAAAGCTCTACACACCGCCCACTACCTGCGGCCTGCTCAACGGGATTTACCGCCAAAAGCTGTTAGACCAGGGGCGATGCACAGAAAAGGTACTCTACAAAGAGGACGTATATGCCGCTACGGCCATCTATTGCGTAAACTCATTAAGGGGAATGAAAAAGGTGCAACTGATATGATTCTGATAGACAATTACGATTCGTTCACTTACAATATCGTGCAGTACCTCCGCGAATTGGGAGTCCATCCCCGCATCTTTGAGAACGATAAAGTCAGTATCGGGCAATTGCGCTCTATGGATTTTGAGAGCATCGTCCTATCGCCGGGGCCGGGTTCTCCTCTGGACGCCGGCATTTCAATGAGCGTCGTCGCCGAGTTTTACAAATCAAAAAACATATTGGGAATATGCTTAGGGCACCAGTGCATCGCCCGGTTTTTCGGCGCCGACATTGTCAAATCCGAGCCGGTGCATGGAAAGGTCTCCCAAATATATTTTGACGATCGCTGCCAACTTTTTCAGGACATTCCTCAGGGCTTCGAGGCTTGCCGCTATCATTCTCTCTGCGTCGAAAACATGGATAGTGAGTTACTTCCCACCGCCTGGACAAAGGACGGCGTCAATATGGCCCTCATGCACGCGCGCTATCCGGTCTATGGCGTGCAATTTCACCCCGAAGCTATTTTAACCACCTACGGGAAAAAGCTGCTGGAGAATTTTCTTTCGATTTCAAATGAAGGAAAAGGGTAAGACGGGATTTTGTACGGGGATTTTTCCCGCTGATTCCTTTTGAGATATCAAGCTTCTCTAACCTCGTCCCTGAATCAAACCTCTCTCTGGTTCCAAAAACTCCCACTAAAACAAAGGCTGCGGAACTCAGATTCCTCCAGTCTTTCACTCCTCCGAAATCGCAATCAGACTATTGTCCTTCGGGCTTCTGTGCGGTACGAGGTAAAGGCATATAAAGATGAGCGCGATGAAAATAATCATTCCCCAATAGATATGGTGCATGGAATTATTGATGGCGTTGCGCAGGAAGTCTTTAGCCGATTCGCCTAGTTCGGGATTGTGGAACAATTCCATAACGTTGTTTGTGCTGGCGGAGATTTCGGCGGGCGCATTTTTCATTTGTTGCAAAAAGGAGTTATTGAAAATGGCGCCGATGACGGCTGCGCCGAGGCTCTGCCCCAAGTTTCGGGTGAAGATGTTGGAACTAGTGACGACGCCTCTTTGCTCCCAACCGACCATGGACTGGATGCCGATGAGCGAAGGGGTGGACAACAAGCCAAATCCCGCCCCTATCAGCACCTGGTCTAAGACGAGCAGAGAAATGGGCTGCGGCCTGGGCAGGAAGAGGAAAAGAGCGCTGGCCATAAAAATGAGCACAGTCCCAATCAGCGAGGTTTCCCGAAAGCCGATGCGGAGGTATAACTTCCCCGATAGCGCTGAGGCGGTAGGCCAGCCAATGCTCATGCTGGCCAATACGAAGCCCGATGCAATGGTTCCCAAACCCAGCGCCGCCTGGGTGAAAGTCGGCAGAAAGGTTTCGGGGCCCATCATCACGATGCCCATGCCGGCAACGGCTAAGTTGGTGAACGCCAGCGTCTTATTTTTCCAAACCCAAATCGGCATGATGGCGTGCTGCGTTTTTCGCTCGGTGTGATAAGTCCAGACTGCCAGCAGGATGATGGCGATGAATAAACCCAGGCTGATCAGAGACAGCCAGCCCCAGCTTTGTCCGCCTTCCAATAAAAAGATAAAGAGCAGGGCTAGCGTCGTCAGGATGAGAACGGCGCCTTTGTAGTCAATGGGGGTTTTCGTATGCGCCACTTTTTCCTTAAAAAAAGTGGCGATAAAAAAGATGGAAATGGCGCCGACGGGAAGGTTGATGAGAAAAATCCAGCGCCAGTTGACGTATTCCGCCAACGCTCCTCCCAGCGCAGGGCCGATGATGGCGCTGATGCCCCAGACGCTGGAAAGGTAGCCCTGAATCTTAGCTCTCTCTTCGACCGAATAAATATCGCCGGCAATGGTGTTGACGGTGGCCATGATGGCGCCCGCTCCCAGGCCCTGCACTCCCCGAAAGGCGATGAGCGAAGTGATATCCCAGGCGGTCGCCGAAGTTGCGGAGCCGATGAGAAAGAGGACAATGCCAAAAATCAAAATGTCCTTTCTGCCGAAAATGTCTGAGAGCTTGCCATAAATGGGAATGGTAACCGTCTGGGCGAGTAGGTAAATGGAGAATACCCAGGAGAATTTGGTAAAGCCGCCGAGGTCGCCGACGATGTGCGGAATGACAGTGGAAACAATGGTGGAATCCATGGCGGCCAGCGTCATTGTCAGCATCAAGGCTGCCAGAATCCACCCTCTTTTCAATTCAACTGTCTCTGCCATGCCGCAAAAGTAATCGTTTTGGGAAATCGAAAAACAGCGCTTTCTTTTCCTAAAAAACAGGGCGTATAAATCGGTCGTCCACCCATAAAAAAGAATCCCGAACCGGCAGTTCTTTCAGCCGTTTCGAGATTCCATACTTATTGAAAACTTGTTGGAGTAAATTTAAATTTCATCGGAAAACTCCCGGGCTATGTCTTCCGACAGGATGTCCGCTAAGCTCAACATGTGATTTAGCGCTTTCTCAAAGGCTGTGAGGGGTTCATTGTATTCGCCTTTCAAAATATTGAGGGCGTAGTCAATAGTGTGGGCGATGTGCATTTCGAGCGCCGGTTTAGCAGCGGAAGCAGGCCAGTTATTGGGGTTGGCGGCGGACAGGAAGCCCGCAATTTCACCGGCGTTCACATACCAGTCGGAGACGGCTTTTTCCAAATTGGCCAGGTTGCCCTCTATGGCTGACTGAAGCGCCGGGACTGCGCCAGTGATGTGTTCCGTCAGCAGTTTGGCCAGCTGGTCTTCGGCTGCCTGACCGTAAAACTTTAATTTTTTAAAGAAATGGTTTATGCGCTGTTAGAGTAG
Source organism: uncultured Saprospiraceae bacterium (assembly GCA_964643005.1). GTDB lineage: Bacteria > Bacteroidota > Bacteroidia > Chitinophagales > Saprospiraceae > UBA6168. The sequence continues at coordinate 17,129 of CAZXQI010000048.1, forward strand.
GCGAACAGAAAAGAGGTAACAGGCGAGAAAATTCAAAACAAAAGTGGAAAAAAAAGACGCTTACTGAGCGACATCCTGCACTGCCAGTTCGGGCAGTTTCATTTCATAAGAATCTAAGGCATCATAGATCACTTCGTGGATGCGCCGCCTCGTATCCTCTGTGAATATCTTCCCGTTTCGGGCGCTGGGGTTGATACGGTTGGAGAGAAAGATATAGACCAGATCTTCGTCGGGATCCACCCAGACGCAGTCGCCCGTGAATCCGGTATGGCCATAAGAATTTGTCGAAGCGTGACGAGAGTAAGTCGGATAGCGCGGGCTGGCAGGCTTGTCAAAACCCAGTCCGCGGTAGTTGGCGTTTTTTGCCACCGTAAAATCATGCACCGTTTCCGGCTCAAAATATTGGACTCCGCCGTAAGCCCCGCCATTGAGCAGCATCTGGAACAGAGCGGCCAGATCCTCGGCATTGGCGAAGAGACCCGCATTGCCAGCCACGCCTCCCAGTAGGGCGGCCGAAGGGTCGTGGACGTAGCCATGCACCAGCGTACTGCGCCAGCGAATATCCTTTTCAGTGGGTGCGATGGCGTTCAGGCCATATTTTTCTATCGGCTTATACAGGACATGCCGCAGTCCGAGCGGGCGATAAAAGTTTTCAAAAACGTATTTGTCTAAGGACGTCTTCGATTGAGCCTCCACCACCTTTTGCAGCAGGTAAAAATTCACGTCGCTGTAGCGGTACTTCTTCTTGTCCTGCACGCTCAGGTGGAAAACCCTGTTTTGAATGGTATCGAGATAGTCGCGGCGCAGGTAAAGTCCGTTTGCCACTTTGATGTTGTAGGCGCCCCTGCTCACCCGGCAGAAGATATCGTTGCAGCCCTTCGTCGGCACGCTGCGATTAGAGAACAAGGCTTTGAGCGGCATTTGAGCCTGCAATCCCGAATTGTGCAGCAAAAGTTCCCTGAGGCTGAGGTTCCGAATTTCGGCCTCGTCGTCGAGTGGAAGGTAGTCGCCAAGCTCGCCCCTGAGGCTGACTTTTCCACTTTCCACTAATTTCATGATGGCCGGCGTAGTGGCCGCCACCTTGGTCACAGAGGCAATATCGTAGAGGTCAGCAGTGCGCACCTGCTGTTTATTCTTTCCGTAGGTATGCTGCCCAAAGCCCTTTGAATAGACGACCCTGCCCTCTTTAGCGACAAGCACCTGACAGCCTGGGAAAACGCCTTTGTCAATGGCGGTCAGCGCAATGGCGTCAATCCCGACCAATCGCTCGGGAGCTATTCCCACTTTTTCGGGATTGTTAAAGGCAAGGCGCTGAGCGGGGGTGTGGTCGCCGGCGCCAAAGGGCAGTTCCTCGCCGAGGGAAAGCGGAAGCTTCCCCACTGCCGGAACCCCGCCAAACAGCAACTGTGCGGCATAAGCCTCCGTCCAGTTGTTGCGCTCAAAAATCTGTATGCTGTTGACTTCTTTGGAGAAAAAGCTAAGGTTTTTGGGATTGCCAAAATTGACCAAAGAGACTTCCGTTTCTTTTGCCAGCGAGTTGACGCTTGAGATAAATGCCCGGTGAAAGTCCGGTCGAAGCTCAAGGCTGTCTAAAAGAATAATCACCGCGAGCGCATTGTTGGCAGGCTTCAGGTCAATCGGGTTTAACTCCCCTGAGGGCAGGGGCTTATATTCCGTCTTTTTAAAATCGGCATACTTTACAAAGGTGTTTTCAAAAACCCGAAACGATTTATTTGCGTATTCAAGCAACTGAAAATCAGTATCGTAAATATTTTTGAATGGCAGCTCCTGCCGTTCGTTTCTGGCCAGAATAACCGAGTTCTCAAATAAGCTCCCAATAAGATTGCCCCAGCCCGGATCTTCAAAATAGCACAAAATCTCCTCCACCCAATTATTGAAATCAGGAGCCATCGGGCTGGGTGGAGAATAGACAGTCGGCGAGCGCCTTTCTGAAAGCGAAACCAGCCTCACCTGCTGCTGAGCGGAGTCCACCGGAAAAATGGTCATCCCGACGGGGAGCCTGCCGCCATTCACCCAGGCCTTCGCCCGAAGGACGAGGCGCACCCGCCGATTGAGTTCCCTGAGTGGGAGCGCATTGGTGGCCGCCAATTTTGAAATGAGTTCATGCGTGCGCGCGGCATCCGGAGTGATGACGAGGTCGGCGCCTTCCAGCAACTTTTGCTCCGGCGATTCCCCTGGTTGCAACTGGACGACCATCAGCCCATTGAAATTCAGGTATTTTTCTAAATAATTTTTTACAAAATAAGGGGGCGCCAATTGGAGGGAATCGTCTCTGAATATCTGATCGTCCACGAGCAGCCCCGGCAGCCCGACTCTGGTAAACATCTGAAAACGATGGAGCAGGCTGTCGCGGATACTATCGGACTCCGCAAACTCAAATTTGGAAAACCGGGCGCCCAAAGCGAGGATGCGATGGTCGTTCAGACCTTTTGTCATCCGCTGCGCCCGCTCTATGAGCGCGGGTTCGTCATTTTCAAAAGTTTGAAAATCAAAATCAGTTTCTTCCGGGTCTCTGATTCCCAAATCCGGCGACAGGCTGAAGTTGAGGCCAATGGCTTTGCACTGGCGCAGGTAATGGCGCTCCAACAGGCGCTGTAGTTCCGTAGAGTCAACAGAGGCCACGCTTACAGGCAGGGGGAAGCGCGGCAGATTAGAAAATTGATTGTGCAGAGAAACTTTTTCTCTCGTACCGAAAAGCAAAGGCAGTTTGGCGGAGCGCTCCATGCTGTCGGTCAGGTACATATAATCTGTCAAAGGAAGGTCGTTCAACAACAATCCGCCGATCGTACCCCCGGCAGCCCGCTGCATTGCTTCCATCTTTTGAAGGCTATCCGGCGCCGAAGCTTCCCAGACGATGAGCTGCCCGATTTTCTCCTCCAACGACAAGTCCGCCAACACCAGTTCAATCTGGGCGCTGTCCACGCCCGAAAATGGCAGAACCGCTTCGAGTTCCGGCGCCGGCTCCTCGCGACGGCAGCCGATCTGCACAGCCAAAAGTGCGAATACAGCCAGAATCAGAACGGTCAGTTTATTTTTTAAAAAAAATGTCATTGGCGAATTTCAGGAGTGTCGAAAGTCATGGCGTTTGGAAAAATCAAATAACGGAAATTACACTGCGATTTAATTATAAAATTAGGATTAACGGTTCTGAATTGCAGATTTGTGTATAAATCTAAACAAATCGCCTAAGCGAATTCAACATCGGGTAATCGCATTTAGTAAATAATTAATGCAATCATCTGCGTTCCTGTAAATTCAGTTCCAGTTCAGCGGAAATTAAAAACTGCGAGAAAATCCGAAGCAGACGCGGATTGATTTCCCCCGGTGTAAATCATTTGTGGAAACCTCCTAAGTCGGGAAGAATCGAATCATTCCGATTGATTATTCCAGCCCTTTAGCTCCTGCTCAATATGGTGCAGGACAACGTTTGTGCCGTATTTCTCCCGGATATGTCTGGCAATCTGATCGGCGGCAAACACAGAGCGATGCTGCCCGCCTGTGCATCCGAAGCTAATCATGAGATGGCTCAGACCGCGCTGTAGGTAAGTCTCGATGGCAGGATCAATAAGCAGAAAGACGCGGTTCAGGAACTCCTCCACGTCCGCATGTTGCCGGAGGAAATTGATAACGGGTTCATCCCGGCCTGTCAGGTTCTTATACTGTTCGTATCGGCCGGGATTGTGGATGAAGCGACAGTCGAAGACGAAGCCGCCGCCGTTGCCGGAGGGGTCTTCGGGGATTCCCCGCCTATAAGAAAAACTCTGTACCCTGACGGTCAGGCCGCCCGTAGCGCTTTGGGTCTTGTCGAATGGTTGGAATTTTTCAGAGCCGACGATGGCATGAAGCGCTTTGAGCAATTCCGGCATTTCTACGGGTAGTCTCGCATTTTCCAAAATCCATTGAAGGTTGCGGACGGCTGCGGGGATGCTTTTAATAAAATAATCCTTCCGCTCGAAAAGTCCGCGAAAACCGTAAGTCCCGAAAGTCTGGATATTGCGGATAAGCGCATAAGCCTGAAAATAGCGGACGAACTCCTCTGCGTCGAGGGGCAGCAGCCGGGAGGCGGAAGCGATGTAGTGTTGCAGCAGCTCCCGCCGAACCTTGTCCGGCAGATTAGCTCTGGCCTGAAAAAGCAGCGAAACCAGGTCGTATTGTAGAGCGCCTCGCCTCCCTCCCTGATAGTCAATGAAATAGGGTTCGGAGTTTTTTATCATGATGTTCCTGGCTTGAAAGTCGCGGAACATGAAATGGCTACAGTCCGTTGCGAGCAGGTACTCTGCAAAACGCTTCATATCGTCCTCTAAGGCCTGCTCGTCGAAGGGAATTTTGGCCAATTTGAGGAAGTAATATTTAAAGGTGTTGAAATCCCAGAGCATGCTCTGCCTGTCAAAAGCCGGGCGGGGATAACACACTTCAAAGGGCAGTCCCTCGGCGCCTTTGATTTGAAGTAGGACGAGTTGCTCCAGCGCTTTTTTGTAAAGAGCCAGGAGGCGTTCAGGAAAACTATCGCCGGACTGGGGCAGAAGGCTGTACAAGGTAGTATCGCCGAGGTCTTCCTGCAAATACACGTGGCGGTCGAGGTCTTCGGCGTAGATTTTCGGCACGGGCAAGCCCTTAGTTTTGAAATGTTTAGATAAAGTCAGGAAAGCGATGTTCTCCTTCCGGTCGGGGTTATAAGCGCCGATAGCGCTCCTGCCATTCCCGCTGAGTCGGTAGTAGATACGGGGAGAGCCATTCGGCGCTAAGGGCAGCGTCGCATCGGGTCGCCTCCCCGCCCACTCTTCAAATAACCCGGCGAGCGCAGTTTCTATTTGTGAAGAAATCATTCGTCAATTGCTTGTTTGTCATTACTATCGGGGCTTCTCTGAAATTCAACAGCTATTCGAAGAAAATTAAAATCTGCGTTCAGGCACGAAGTAACTCCGGGCTGATTTACTCCTTCGTCAAAAATCATTTGCGGGTAAAATCATCGGGAAGCTCCCCCTCTGGGCAAATCTCCGAGGCCTAATCGCCAAACCCGGTCGCTTCCCTCTTTTTTTCAAAAATAAAAAAGGTGTGGTCAAAGGGATTCTTCTCGTCTGCTAAGTGGGCATCGGCGGAAACCTCCACCCACTCTCCTCTGTCCACTTCGGGGAAAAAGACGTCGCCCTCCACCTCGGCGCCCACTAAGGTCAGATAAATACGGTCGAGCAAAGGCCAGCTTTGTCGGAATATCTCCCCGCCTCCCAAAATGAAGAGCTCCTCCTCTCCATTATTTCGGGCAATCGAAATCGCCTCGTCTAAGGAATGGACGACGATGCAGCCGGTAGCAATAAAGAAGGGATCCCTGGTCACTACGATATTGGTGCGTTTGGGCAGCGGCTTTCCAATGGCCTCAAAGGATTTGCGTCCCATGACGACGTGGCGGTTCAGCGTAGTTTTTTTGAAATACTTCAAATCGGCGGGCAGGTACCAGGGAAGTTGGTTGTCTCTTCCTATGACGTTGTTTCTCGATACTGCGACGATGGCGGAAATGGTCATGCGTGCTTGGAATTTTTTTTAAAAAAATGAATGGGTCAACTCACTAAGGGCGGAATGGCGGCTTAGAGGCTCTCTGTGTAAGAGTCTTAAACCCTGCCATCAAAATGCCGAAGCCATGCCAACTAAATCGTCGAGCTTTTGGCCATTAGTTGCTCCCGCTTTTTCTCTTGTCTAAGTCGTCCTGTAGCTTTTTAATCTGTTCTTCTAAGTCTTTCTTTTGGGCGACCAGTTCAGCGGTCTTGACGCGTTCGACTTCGTACCTCTGGCGTTCTTCAGTGATTTGTTTGGCAGTGTCTTCCTTCACCTTGGTGATTTGCGCCGCCGCCTGTTGCTTGGCGTCGTAAATGGCGTCGGCTGCATCTTTCTTGGCCTTGTTGATTTCGTCGAGGGATTGTTTGCGGGCGTCCTCTGCTTCGGAAGCATACTGAGACTTTTTGGCGGAAGCCTCCTGGCGAGCCTTGCCGATTTCATCCTGCGCCTGCGTGCGGGCATTGGCGATATCGGCTCTGGACTGAGCCTCTGCATCGGCTGCCTGTTTGGAGTATTGATTGACGAGGGTGGCGGACTGCTGTTGAGCGGCGACGATATTTTTCTGGGCGGCGAGTTCGGCCTCAGCCACCTGGGCGGCGAGGTCTTTCTGCTTTTGTTCGGTCTCCTGCTTGGCCTGAGTGACAGCTTCCTGAGCCTGTCTCTTGGTAGCGGCCACTTCCTTAGCTGCGCTTTCTTTGGCTGAGACTACCTGGTCGGCGGCTTCTTTGCGGGCAGTCAAAACTTCGAGCGAGGAAGCTTCTTTTTGCTTAGAGGCTTCTTCGCGCGCCTTTTTGATTTCACCGGCGGCGGTGGACTTGGCAAGTGCGATTTCGTGAGCGGAGGTTTCGCGGGCGGCGGCCACTTCATTGGCTATCTTTTGTCGCTCGTTGGCGCCGGCTTCGCGGGCTGCCCGGACTTGGTCTGATTCATCTTGTTTGGTCTTGGCGATGTTCTCGGCGGCGCTTCGCTTTGCTTCAGCCGCATCGTTAGTCGCCTTTTGAACTGCCAGGGCAGCTTGTTCTTTGGCGGCGGCAATTTCTTTGGCGGCGGTTTCCTGGGCGGAGGATATTTCAGAGGCGGCTCTTTCTTTAGCGATAATCACCTCTTCTACACTGGTCTCTTTCGTTTGCTTTTCCTTTTCTTTAGCTGCCGCAATGGTTTGAGCCGCTTCTTCCTGGATTTGCTTAATGCGCTGCTGAGCCGTTTCCTGAGAAGCAGCCACGTCGGAGGCGTACTGCTTTTTGGCCTCGTCGGATCGGGACTGAATGGAATGAACTTCCTGAGAGGCTGCGTCCTGCGCCTTTTTGATTTCATCCAGGGCGCGTTGTCTGGCATCGGCTACATCCTTCGCAGACTCCTGTTTGATTTTGCTTTCGGCATCTTTAGCGGATTGGATGGAGGCCGCCAGTTCCTGCTGGACGCGGGCAATTTCAGCTTCTGCCTTTTGGCGGGCGGCGGCTATTTCTTCATTGATCTTTGCCGTTTCGGCCTGGGCTTTGGCGCGGGCTTCAGCTAACTGTTTGGCTTCCTTCTGGTTGATTTCCTGAATTTGCTGGGCGGCGGCTTCCTGGGCTTCTTTCACAGCTTGCGCAGATTTTACTTTCTCCGCCTCGGCGACAGCTTTTGCTGCCGCTATCTGAGTCGCAGTTTCCTGTTTGGTCTTTAGAATTTCTTCATTAGCTCTGGCCTTTTCCTCGACGACCTGCTGTTGTGTTTGTTGGATTTCTTCGGCGGCTCGCTTTTTCGCAGCGGCAACTTCTAAGGCGGAAGCTTCCTTCTGGCGAGCGGCATTTTCCTGCATTTCACCGAGTTCCGAAGCGTTCTTTTCCTGTAATAGCGCTTTCTCCTGCGCCGCCTTGCGCTTGCTCTCCGCCACCTCGAAAGCCAGTTTTTCCTTTTCAATGACAGCGGCCTCCCGGGCTTCGGCGATTTGCGAAGCGGCCTCTTCTTTGGCTTTCAGGATTTCTTCCGAGGCGTTTTTCTTAGTGATAACGACTTCTTCCGCCGTTCTCTCGCGCTCCGTTTTGGCATTGAGCCTCGCCTGCTCAACCTGTTGTGCGTTCTCTTCGCGTATGCGGTTAATTTCGGAAGAGGAGGTTTCCCGAGCCGTGGCGATTTCATCCACGTACTGGCCTTTGGCCTGCTCCATGTTTTCTTTGACCTTTCTGAGTTCTGCCGCAGCCTGTTCTCTGGCGGCGGCCACCTGTTCGGCTGACTCCAGTTTGGCTTTCTGAATTTCTTCCGCTGCGCGCTGGCGGGCTTCTATAATTGTAAGATTGATTTTCTCTATCTCGCCAGTGGCCTTTTCTCTGGCGTCCACGACTCCCGCAGCGCTCTCCCGGCGGGCTGCGTCTATCTCCTCCTGAGACTTTTTGCGGGCTTCTAATACCTCTTGGGCAAATTTTGACTTTTCCTCCTGAGACTGCGACCTCACGTTCACCATCTCTTCCTGTATCTGGGACTTGTATTTGTCCAACTTGTCATTCTCGGCGGCAATTTCGGCTCTCACCCGCTCTTTGGTTTTTCTGAGTTGCTCGTACAGGTCGGCCAGCTCCTGATCGTTCAGGAGGCTGGGATCGGCAACCCGTTGTATCGTTTTTCCCTGCCCTTCATTCTGATGGGTAACGGGCATCCCCTGTGGATCGTCGCTACCTTTTACGATTCGCTCATTTCCAACGATGGGTTCATCCTTTACTAATGACTTGTTCAGTTTCTGGTAAAAGCACTTCGCCTGGTTTTGAAAATCTGCCTGCCGGTTGGCGACGACGGGGAATTTCAACATTTCATTTTTTACATAATTCCTGAAATAAATGGTGTTCATGGTGCTTTCGGCAAACCATTCGACGGCGGCAAGGTCTAATTTGATGGTGTTTTGATGAATGGGAGTACCTCCTTCTTTCACAATTTCTCCCATTTCCACAAATCGGTAATTCCTGCGGATATTGTTATTGTCAACAAAAATCATCTCGTCATTTTGGTTGAAAATAGTGCCGTTTTTGGAATAGACCCTCGCCATGACCCCTGAGGATTCATTCCTCAGGTCAATGCTGTAGGAGTAGGTGCCCCTCACGATAATCGTTTGCGGATTCGTTTTGAGCACATGCGATCCTGCGATGACTTTGTCTTCGAGAATGACGCCGTCGCAGCTTTGCGCAAACAGTTGACCTAAGTAAAAAAGCTGGGCGATCACAAGGGAAAATGACGGTATTATTTTCATGGCAAAAATTTTAACCCAAGATAGCTGTTTTTGACAGGCTGCCAAATTTTTCTTTTTGAAGATTGCAGAAATATTTCGTCAGAATGTGCAAGCCCGGATGATTGCCAAATTTTAAGCAATCATCTATTTCCTGGCAGCCAGAAGATATAAAACAGCCATTCGGATGGCTACTCCGTTTTCAACTTGTTGTAAAATGATGGAATGCTCAGAGTCCGCCACGTCGCTCGTCAACTCTACTCCTCGATTAATCGGTCCCGGGTGCATGATGACGATCTCCTTGCCAATACTGTCCAACAGTTCTCTGTTGATGCCAAAATACTGGGCGTATTCCCTCACGGAAGGGAAGTACTTTGTATCCTGGCGCTCCAGTTGAATCCTCAGCACGTTGGCCACGTCGCACCATTCCAAAGTCTTTCTCACGTCGTGTTCTACGCCTGCGCCCAATTGGGGAAGATGCTTGGGAATCAGGGTGGGCGGCCCGCATACTTTCACTTCCGCTCCCAATTTTTGCAGGCAAAAAATATTGCTGAGCGCTACCCTGGAATGGGTGATGTCGCCAAAGATGGCTACTTTTTTTCCGGCCAGGTCTCCCAGCTTTTCACGGATGGAATAGGCGTCGAGCAAAGCCTGAGTGGGGTGCTCGTGCGTGCCGTCGCCGGCGTTGACGATACTGGCTTCGATGTGCCTCGCCAATAATTGTGGAGCGCCAGGGGCGGGATGGCGCAGGACGATCATGTCCACTTTCATGGACAGGACGTTGTTCACCGTATCGAGTAAGGTTTCGCCTTTGTTGACGGAAGAGGAGGAAGCGGAAAAATTGACGATGTCGGCAGAGAGGCGTTTTTCTGCCAG
>CAZXQI010000049.1:0-26280 GCA_964643005.1 uncultured Saprospiraceae bacterium
GAAACCAAAGGTTTTGTATTTCTCCTAAACACGGGCTGCTCTGTAGTCCGTGTTTTTTTATTTTTTTGCGCCATCCTTCTTTTCAAAAGATAATCTTAACTGTGCAAAGTGAAACTATCCATCGTCATTCCCGCCTTCAACGAGGCTAAGACCATCCACCTGATTTTGGATAAAATTCAGGAAGCCGAATTGGCGCAGGGTCTTGAAAAAGAGGTGATTATAGTAAACGACTCCTCGACCGACAAGACGGAGGAAAGCATTCGGGCTTATCAGTGCGCACATCCCGATTTCTCGCTGCGCTATTTGAAACACGAAGCCAACAGGGGAAAAGGCGCCGCGCTACACACCGGAATTCGTCAGGCAACGGGAGATTTCGTCATCATCCAGGACGCCGACTTAGAATACGACCCCCGGGAATACAACCTGCTGCTCCAGCCCATTTTGGAAGGCGTAGCCGACGTGGTGTACGGCAGCCGGTTTTTGGGAGGGAATCCCCACCGCATCCTCTTCTTCTGGCACTCTCTTGGCAATAAATTCCTCACCTTCTTCTCCAACGCCTTCACCAACCTCAACCTGACGGATATGGAAACCTGCTACAAGCTCTTCCGCCGGGAAATCATCCAAAGTCTTGACTTGCGGGAAAACCGCTTCGGCTTCGAACCCGAGGTGACCGCCAAAATTTCCCGCATCCCCAACATCCGCATTTACGAGGTGGGCATTTCCTACTACGGTCGCACCTATTCCGAAGGAAAAAAAATTAACTGGAAGGACGGCCTGCGAGCCGTTTACTGTATTTTGAAATACAATTTGTTGAAGTGAAAAAAGGGGGCAAAGTTATTCTCTGCAATTTCATTTTGACGAAGAGCCAACTGTCGATACGTAGCAAATGCTTTGATTTTATCTAAAACTTCCATCAAAGCCGTTCAGTCCGCCTGTTTTAACCAGTGAATCTTATCGTGTTGATTGTTTTTTATTTTTAATGTTTCACGTCAATAGTTCCGCCATTTTTAAAAACCCCTGCCATTATATACTTACCGGCTGCTTGTTGCCTGCTACAGTTATCTTTAGTCGCGTTTAGTTAGCAAAATGTAAAAAATACTTGTCCTTATGGAGTGATTACTGTACTTTTGTTGAAAATTAAATGTTATGAAACAAAAGTTGCTGCTGCCGAATAGATTCAAAAGAACAGGGTGGTTTATTCTCATTCCTGCCGCCCTGATCGGGATTGGTTTAATCGTTTTTGACTTCGATACGATTAAAATTAATTCTACAGTCTTTGCTGTCTATTCAGATGAAATCCTGGGAAAGACTTATTTCTTTAAATTCATTCAAACCGATATTGTCCAAACCTTAGTCGGTGTATTGATTATTATCGGCGGGCTGTTGGTCGGTTTTTCAAGAGAAAAAAATGAGGATGAGTACATTGCCAGTCTTCGACTGAACTCATTGCTATGGGCTGTTTTGGTCAATTACCTGCTGCTCCTGTTTATGTTTTTATTTATTTATGGACTGGGGTTTATAAATGTTATGGTTTACAATATGTTTACTGTTTTAATAATCTTCATAGCGAAGTTTAATTACTCCTTATTTCGCAATTCTAAATCTGTGTTTAATGAAGAATAGCATAAAAGTTGAGCGGGCGATTAAAAATATAACGCAGAAAGAACTGGCGGATATCATTTCAGTAAGTCGGCAGACGATAAATGCCATAGAAACCGGGAAGTATGTTCCTTCCACCATTTTAGCTTTGAAAATTGCAAAATTTTTCGGGAAGACCGTAGATGATATTTTTGTGCTTGAAGATGATGACTGAGTTAAGTCAACATTGTACGCCGCTCATCAATGGATGAGAAGAAGATATTCGAATTACAGTCTCCTGAGCCTTTCGGGAAGAATAAGGCAAAAACGACTTAGCTCTGTTTCTCTTCCGTCTCCTGTTGGCCATTGCCGTTGATGGGGAGCCTGTTTTTGGGCGTGATCCGATTGCCCGGATGCAGGCCGCACTCGGTGTGGAGTTGCCCCGACCAGCGGCCTTCTCTGTTGTCGCCTTTTCTGGTGCAGTGGGTACAGCCCACAGAGCCGTAACCCTGCTCTTTCAGAGGATGCTCAGGCAAATTGAAAAGAGAAAATGAGTACAAAACCTCCTCCTCGCTCACGTCAATCATCGGATGAAACTTGAGGATGTTTTTTTGCCATTCAAATACCCGAAGCCGCGAGCGGAATTTTGTCTGGTAGCCCATCAGGCCTGAAACCCAGACTTTGTGTTTGGCCTTTATCGGCTCCAATGGCGCGATTTTGTTGACATAGCAACACAAGCGCGGATTCTTGCGCCACATCTGCTCCTCCGTCGTCACTGCATTTTTTTCCGGATCAGGGCGCACATCCACTACGTCTAAATTGAAAAGCCGGGTAAGCTGGTTTTTGTACTCCAATGTTTCCTGAAAATGGTAGGTTGTATCTATAAAGTGCACCTTCTGCGTCGGGCGGAGGCGGTGCATCCAGTAGAGCAGGAAAGCTGAATTGGTTCCAAATGAAGAGGTGACGAGCACATCGCTTTCTTTAAAATACTTGTACAAAAGCTCAATGCGCTGTTGGAATGGCAAGGGTGTAAATACGTCGTTGAATATTTCTGCAACGACATCTTTCCACGCAGCCGTTTTCGAGTGATAAATTTGAATCTGATCAACAGTCATAGTAGTTCTGTGGTTTGTCTGGCGGCAAAGAAAGAAATAGAAGAGGATTTCCGATCCTTATCAACTCTGCCCGCCTAAAGAAATAGTTCGTTATCCTGGCGTCTGTTTAGTCAGAATATTAGTGATTTTTCATTTTTTTCATAAACCACCAATCTATTTTTCTTAGCGAATGAAGTTGATTTAAGAGGTCGAATGTGCTGGGAAGGAAGCGCTTTTTTTGGCGATTTGCCCAAAGCGCTTCACAAATGTAGTTAATTTTCTATTTGCCAAATAAGCTCTTTCGGAAATTTTATGCCGGTCATTTTTCACGCAGGGTGTAAAAGCCGACTCTCTTCTGCACAAAAAAGGTCTCCGGTAAGCTTACAAATTCGTCTCTAAAAATATTTCATAGATGAATTTTTCTGAGCTTCCGCCCTGCTTTTTCAGCGGTAAAGTACAGCGCCCGCCCCAACTCAATACGGGCGGCAGGTTCAACCACTGCGTATCTAAAATCAATTCTCCGCCGACAGACCGCTGTTCATTGCGTTCCCCAAACCTCCAGTACCGACTTTCATCGAAAAAGACATTTCCCCGAACCCGCCGAAAGTAAATTAGCCCGCCAAAGCCCCAGTCAGGGTAGGTAATGGGGAAATGATAGTTAGCGCTCAGCCTCCAAATTTTGTCGGCATAGGGAATGCCGTAGCCCCTGGCGTAGTTGAAGATATCTCCAAACTGGTAGGGATTCGCCAGCTCCTCTCTGCGGTAGTCAGCTTCTAATGCGACGCTGTGGGTGGATAGTAGCCCGGGCAGATATAGGCGAGCCAGCGCCCATTGCCGCCCAATGTCGCGGCGTTTAATACTTTGTTGGTATCCCATCCGAACGACCTGTCCAAATCGCGGGTAAATTTGCTGAGGCGCCTTTTTGCGGAGGCGATAGGCTGCCAGTTCCAAATCCATATTGACAAAGCTGAACCCTTCGAGGTATGCGGGAGATGTACCCTTTTTGAAATTGTCCACATCCCGATAAAAGGCCATGGCCGAGATTTCCAGTCCGGAAGAGTAAGCGCCGCGATACCATTGCAAAGGCAGGCTCAAACCGCCGCCGACCCGGGTTTCTTCAAAATTTAAGATTTGCAATTTCTGGCTCTCGAGTAGTCTCGAACTTCGGCTGGTGTAAGCGCCTTCTAACTTCAGCGCAGGAAAAAGCCCGCCGTACCGATAAGCGGCGCTTAGCTCCGTTTTGTCCTCATTAAAGTTGCGCCCGAGACTAAGCCTCATGGCAGAGGTATTGAGAACGTTGTTTAGCAGGCCGACGATGGCAATGGACTGGGGGCTTGTACTCTCGTAAGTCCAACTGTGCAGCTTCATTCCTCCAAAAAGAGGGCTGTAGTTGTCCACTTCGTAATTCTCCTGTCGCACATCGGCCAGTATGTTTCCACCTTCGGGTCTGAGCGCTTCAGTGTTGTACATTTCGACGGGTTCCTTCCAGGCGATATTTGGCCACTGAGAAAAATCAATAGGTATCCGGCCCAGGTCATAGCCCATGACCGTGAAATTGCTGAAATACAAACTTTCGCCGTCCGCCGAAACAGCCGGCTGCGCCATCCCCACTTTGGCCGAAGCGGCCTGCCGAATACTTCGATCGCTCAAACTCAAAGCATAGATATTATCAATCCCGCTAAAACTGGCGCTGAAAAAGACCCAATCCCCCTGCACATAAGGCGTGTTGACGACGTGGGCTGTGTAGGGCGTTAATTCGGTCGTCGTTCCTTCTGAAAGATCGAAAAGCAGCAAAGCCATTTCCCCCTGCCTTTTATCTATAAAAACAATGGCCTGATCGTCGTCCGTCCATTGCGGATACATCAGGAAATGATTGCCGGGATTGGGCAGGGTTTGTAATACCTCGCCGGTATTGGCCTCGAGTAGGCGGATTTCATTTTCCTGATTCTCCGAAATATGTACGGCGGCAATTTTATCCCCGCTATGCGAGAATGCGGGAGAAAAGTATTTTGATTTCGATGTGAGGCGCTCCTTCCTGCCCGTCTTATAATCATAGGCGACGATGACCGAGTAAAAGACATTGCTCCAGCGCAGGTGGGTTTCAATTTCCGACCAGGCGATCTTGTCATTGACGACTGAGATATAATTGTCAACGACGATACCCTGGGTAGTCAGTTCCCGCTCTTCCCCCCGTGGAGAAAGGGCGACGAGGGCGGCGATTTTGTCAAAGCCCTCCCGCACACAGGCAATATTCCCATCGCTGAGCGGTCTGGGAAAAGTGTAGTTGGTCGCCTGCCGCTTTTTTACCTGATTAATTTTTGTAAAACGGGTGCTTGTCATTTGCCTTTGTTGGAGCCTCCAGTCTTTGGCCAGGGAGTCGTAAGTTTTGAAGTACAGCTTTCTCGTACTCAGACCCGTATGCCTTCTGAGCGCTCTGGAAAATGGATAGAAAATACCCCGATAAGCGCCCGCATCTTTCAGCACGTCTTTCCAGATATCGTTGCCGAATTGTTCCCGCCCGTAGTTGCACAGGGAATAGCCCAGGGTATAGTGACTGGGAACCAGACTTTTCCAGGAACCATTGCGGGCTTTCATGTAGCTGTCTTTCCGCCCCTCCGACAGAATGGCTCTTTGCTCCAGCGTAAATGCGGGCAGACGCCCCCGTCCGGCATTGGTCAGGGCGGTTTCTGTGACGACGGCGTCTCCTTCCCAAAACCAGGACGGGATGCTCAGGTTGACGCCAATTGCCCATCCCTGTTCGCCGAATAAGGTTCGGAGCAGCGTCGTAAACCCCCTGTCGGCATTGACCAATTGAAGGGCGTGCCGGTATTCGTGGACAGCCAGCACATCTATCCAGTCTAAGGAGCCGAGCAGGTTGGGGTTCTGCGGCGGCGTGGCAAAAAACTCGCTCCGGAAAGGCGCCAAACCGACGTAGCCGTTTGGGATAACTGTCTGATTTTGAATGACTAAATCTATCTTTTCCGACTGATTGCCCACAGAGCGGCGGTGTTCATCATGAATGGAGTGGATGAGATTGGCGGTGCGCTCTGCCGGCGCTTCCATCCCTTTGGGAAAAATGACGCGCACATAAGGCGTGTTGATTTGTTGCCAGCGCAGCCCTGGAGGATGACCGCCGAAACCTTGTGCAGCGAGGCAAACCGGTAAGCCTGCCAACAGCAGGACGGGAAGGATTGATTTTTTGAAAAAATGAGACTTCATAGTTTTCTCGTTTTTTAATAAAAAAATAAGCGAAAGGGAAAGGAGGCTTTATCGCATTTATTAAAGACAGGGCGACCTCCTCTGAAGTCAGAACCACTCAAAAAATCATGCTGCCATTCCGACAATCATTCATCAGCGCCGTTCCAGGCCTTCTAAAGTGGCGAATTTAAAAGTTATTGGCCATTAAACGACTCTAAGGCTTGTTTCGCAATTTGGACGGAAGTGACATCTGATACCGGCAAGATCGTGGTTAGAGAATATATTTGTATCTTCTTTTTGGGAAACCCTGCCGGGCGGCAAACTTTCCATTTTTTGACAGCATAAATAAAGGCATGAAAAAGACCTTACTTCTCATCTTTTTGACCGCATGTTTTTTCAAAGGAAAAGCGCAGATCACGGTAAGCGGGCGGGTTCAGGATGCTCAAAGCGCCGAGCCGATTATTGGCGCCACGATTCATATAGCCGACAACAATGCCTTCGCAATTTCGGATGAAGATGGGCGCTATGAAATCAGGAACCTGAGACCTGGAACCCTGCTGTTTGAGATTTCCTATATAAGCTACAAGGTGTTGATTCAAAGGATAGCTATCTCCAAAGACACTGTTTTAAATTTTTCCCTTTCTGAATCTGTCACAGAGTTGCACGAGGTGGTAGTCACGGGGGTCTCCCGTTCGACAGCTCTGAGAGAAACGCCCATCGCAATCAAGACTGTTGACCAGGCCTCCCTTTTCCAAAATACCTCTTCCAATATTATTGACGCCCTGACTAAGGTGCCGGGAATTAACAGCATTTCAACAGGCCCGGCCATATCGAAACCTGTCGTGCGGGGCTTAGGGTATAACAGAATTATCACTTTGAACAACGGAATCAGGCAGGAGGGACAGCAATGGGGCGATGAACACGGCATCGAAATAGATGAATTCGCCATAGACAGAGTGGAGATAATCAAAGGCCCCGGCAGTTTGATTTACGGCAGCGACGCCATTGGAGGCGTACTCAATTTTATTGCGCCCAAACCGCCTGCGGATGGCCAGACCAAAACGCAATGGATCTCTAATTACCAAAGCAATAATAACCTGATTGCCAATTCCTTTTCGATAGCAGGCAACAAAACTGAGTTCCAATACTCGGGAAGGCTTACTCAAAAATTAGCTGCCAATTATCAAAACGCCAATGACGGAAAAGTGGCCAATTCTGGATTTAGGGAGCTGGATGGCGATGCGTTTTTAGGATTGACAAAGAAATGGGGGTATAGCTATCTTAGAATCAACTCCTGGAATAGTACGCTGAATCTGCCGGAGGGAACGCGGGACAGCTTAGGACGCTTTACCTATGAAAATTCCGAAGGAGAAGAAATTGTCGCAACGGACAGAGATTTGAGAGGATACAAAATCGGCTTCCCACACCAGACCATCCGCCATGCCGGCGCTGCGCTGAACAATTATTTCATCCTCCGGTCTGGCTCGCTGAAAATTGATCTGGGCATTCAAAACAATCAGAGAATGGAGTTTGAAGAGTCTGCCGAGCCTGAAGTGCCTGGACTCCACACTTCTCTGTTTTCATTCAATTACAATGCGCGGTACAATCTAAATCCTGTAAATGGCTGGGAAACTTCCTTTGGAATCGGCGGCATGCTTCAAAACAATAAAAACAAGGGGGAAGAATTTTTAATCCCCGATTATCTCCTGGCCGACGGGGGAGTTTTTGCGATAAGCCAAAAGAAATTAGCTAAAAAATGGATGCTGTCGGGTGGCTTGCGGGGCGATATCAGAAACCTCAAAACTGAAGCGTTGTTTTTAGACAGTTCAGGCCGACCGACCCAAAAAGACGACCCGGATTCATTCCGGAAATTTACGGCTATTCACAAAAACTACTACGGGTTTTCGGGCAGCTTGGGCTGGTCATTCCTGATGGACAGCCAAAACACTTTGAAATTAAATATCTCCCGGGGCTTCCGGGCGCCCAATATTGCGGAGGTTTCCAGCAATGGGAAACACGAGGGTACTTTTAGGTATGAGATAGGAAACGCCCATCTAAAATCAGAAAACAGCCTGCAATTTGACCTCGCCTATTTTCATCATTCAGACCATCTCTCCATAGAGTTCTCTCCCTATCTCAACCATATTTCCAATTATATTTTTATGGAAAAATTAAAATCAACGGATGGCCGCGACAGCATTCCCGATCCGCAGAACCCCGCGCCGGCTTTTCAATTTCAACAGGGAAATGCCGCACTGTATGGAGGGGAGATTTTTACCGATATTCATCCGCACCCCTTAGACTGGCTGCATATTGAAAACTCCTTTTCCTTCGTCAGAGCCGTGCAGGTCAACCAGCCTGACAGCACCCGAAACCTGCCCTTTATTCCAGCGCCCCGCTATCGGGGAGAGATTAGAGCCGAGCTAAAAGACATTCAAAAACTCCTTTCAAATACCTACATCAAATTTGGCGTTTCGACCTGGCTGCCTCAAAATCATTTCTACGCTGCCTATCAGACAGAAACTGCGACTCCCGCCTTCACGCTCCTCCATGCGGGCATTGGGACGACCCTCCATTTGAAAAATAAAAAAGGTTTTCTACGCTTCCTGTTCAACGTGGAAAACCTGACTGACAAGGCTTATCAAAACCATTTGAGCCGCCTGAAATACGCCCCTGAAAATATAGCCACCGGGAAAATGGGTATTTACGACGTGGGCAGGAATTACAGCCTAAAAGCAGTTTTTACCTTGTAATAATTTTTTTTAAAAAAATACCTCTAAGGGTGACGGGGTGTTCATTTTAAAAAATAAAAAGAGTCTGTAGGAGCCTTTAAAAACACCTGCTGGAACCATTCAGGGTTTCCCGCAGATTTTTTTAGAACTACTTCGTCAGCAAAGTTTCCCCATAGAAGACCTCCCGGTAGCCGTGCAGGAACTCCAGCTCTGCCATCCAGACGAATACGGCGGGGTTTAGACCTGCTCCTTCAAAACGGCCATCCCAACTCGCTACCGGGTCGCCGGGGGGGAAATCCCTGGCCTGGAAAACCATATTCCCCCAGCGATCGAAAATGCGAAAACTGTGGATGTGAACGACCTCCGGCCCCGCAAAAATCTCTAACCGGTCGTTAATCCCGTCTTCGTTGGGGGAGAAGGCCGTGGGCACAAAAAATGTGCGAGCCTCTTCCACAAATACGGTGACCCTGCCCGTAGCCATACAGCCATTTTTATCAAAAATAAAAATGCGGTAGGTGGTCGTCTTTTCGGGCTTTACGACCTGACTCAGACACTGCGGACACAATGCAGAGTCTCCGAGATTTTGCCAGTAAACCGTGTCTATCAGGTCGGGGGAGAAATTGATGACTGCCGAGAGATTGGCCTGTTCGCCCTGCGAAATGATGATATCCTCTCCCAGATCTACCTCTATATCGCTGAAGTCCTGAATCTCCACAGTCTGGGACCAGGTGCAGCCATTGGCATCCCGAATGAAGATTTCGTATTTCCCCACGTCTAAATAACTGAATCCTGGATGAGAAACGGGATTGCCGCCATTCAGAGAAAAGGAAAAAGGCGGGGCGCCGCCGATAATTTGACCGATGCTAATGTACCCGTCGGGATCTGTACAGTTGGGCGATTCGAGCGTGATTTCTGCATTTTCGATAGGCGCCGAAAGGGCGATGACTTCCGTAGAATCAACAGCCTGACAACCGTTGCTCTGATTAGTGACGGTGAGAAGATACCAACCCTGGGCATCCACTCCCGTTTCGACCTGGTTAGGATCCGATATGTTTCCGCCGTTCAGCGTTGACCAATGATAGCTGACATTTCCGATAGAAGAGCCTTTCCCGCTTACGAGAGCCAGCTCATTTTCGCAACTCAATTGCACGAGGGTAGTCGCCGCAGCATCGGGCGGGTTGAAATCTGCCTTTACGACGATGGAGTCTTCGTTGGTGCAGCCATTTGAAAGATTGGTCAATGCGATAAAATAAGTTCCGGCCTGATTCGCGATGGCTGTGCTGGAATCTGCATGGAGGATGGGTTGCGGCCCCGTCCACTGGTAAGTGAAATCGCCCGCCGGCCCGGGAGGCAGAACCTGAATGGCCGCCTCCGGATAGTAGCAGTTGAGTTCTGGCGCCGATGCAAACTGAATCTGAGGCTTGTTAAAATCCTCATGGATGGTAACGGAGGCCGAGGCGGTACAGCCGTTGCCGGTATTCGTTACTGTCAGTGCGTAGATGCCGCCGCTGTCTATCGTCACATTGGCCGAATTTCCACCCTCGAGTATATGCCCATTCTGCGTATTCCACTTAAAAAGGAGATAGCCCGAAGGTTCGGAAGAGTCGCCTTGTATCGCGAGCTGTGTGTTGACGCAGGTCAGAATCAGATTTTCGTTGGGATAAATCACAGGAGAAGGAGCCGCGATGTCCTGTGTCACCACGGCGCTGTCCTGCACAATGCATTGATTGGATACATCCTCAATCGTCAGGATGTAGATCCCGGGTTGGTCAATAAGCGGCGTCAGCGTATTGCCGCCGTTTACGATATGTCCGTCCGTCGTCGTCCAGGTGTAAGTGATGCCCAGGCCGGTAGCCGAGCCGCTTCCATTGAGCCTGAGACTGGTGCGGGTACAGGTCAGCGTGGAGTCCGGGCCTGCGGTAATCGGCGGAATATTGGCATCTATCGTGACGGCGACGGAAGCCGTGTCCTGACATTGCGTCTGCTGATTAGTGACTATGAGTTGGTACAGCCCAACGGAGTCCGCCTGAGGCGTAGCCGTCGTTTCCCCGGAGAGCAAATGCCCGTCCAATGTGGACCAGAAGAAATCGAGTTGGCCTGCGGGAGAAGAGCCGCCGCCGTCTAAGGTCACTATAAATTGGTCGCAATTGATTTCCTGCGCACCACCCGCATTGGCGACGGGAGGCGCTGTGAGGTCGAAGACTTCTGTTTGCGAGACAGCCGTGCAGCCGTTGGTCAGGTCGGTGGCCACGAGCTGATAAGCGCCCGGGCAGGCCACGGTCGGCTGTAAAACATCTGTAGAGTCGGAGAAGCATCCGCCGCTATAGGCAGTCCATTGAAAGCTGAGCGGCGCATTTCCACCGGCGGTAGCCTGTAGGCTGAAAATAGTGTCTGCGCAGGTATAGTCGAAACTTGGTCCCGCATTGATGTCCGGCACGGAGCCGTCTTTTGAAACTGCTGTGCTGTCCACGGCTGTACAGCCGTTGGTCGGGATGGTCACCGTCAGGTAATAGGTTCCGGCGCCGCCGATGGTAGGGGTTGGGGTACCGCTGCCGGTGATGATGCCGCCGTTATTGGGATTGGAAGAAGTCCATTTGAAAACCACATTGGCAGGGGCGCCGCTACCGCTGAGTATGGTCGTCGTATGGCTACAGGTCAATTGGTCGCCAGGGCCGGCCTCGGCAGTGGGGTGCAGCGTATCCAATCCGACGAGCATAAAATCTGTTGCCGTACAGCCGTTAGCGGTGTCGGCGACCAGGAGATGATACTCGCCCGTAGCATTGATGCCTGGCGACAAAGTCGTTTCTCCGCTCAAAATATTGCCGTCGGCGCTCGTCCACAGGTAGCTGAATCCCGCTCCCGATGAGGAGGCGCCGCCGTTGAGCACGAGCATGGTATCCACACAGGTAAGATTTCTGTCTGGTCCCGCGCTGGCAGTTGGGGGTTGAGTATTTTGAAGGACTTCCACTTCGCATACGGCGTCGAAGGCGGCGCCATTCGGATAATTTCTCGTGACCTTCAGTTGGTAAGTTCCGGCGGCGGCGGCGCAGGCAGTAGGAGTTGTTTCCCCTCCGCACAGGGTTCCGTTTGCCGTTGACCACTGGTAGGAAATGTCGGCACCGAGTGAGGAGCCGTTGCCGGACAGGGTCACCGACTGGGTATGGCAATCCAATTGGCCGGAAACCCCGGCAGCACAAACCGGCGCACAATTGACGGGGGCGAAAACCACCACATCATCCGTGTCCCGACAGAGATTGATATTATTTAAAACGACGAGATAGAAGGTGTCCGTCATGTTGTTGGGAGAAACGCCAGGCGTCGTCGTATCGGAATTGTTCAGCACATTGCCTCCAAAAGAAAACCATTCATAGCTGAAGTTGGCGCCGGAGCTAGAGCCGTTGCCGTTCAGCAGGGTCTCTGTATCTCCGCAATCCATCTGAATATTGGCGCCAGCGTTGGCGAAAGGCTTCGTCCCGTTCAACTGAATCAGAATCGTGGTGAATGCAGAACATCCGTTGTTAGTGTCTGTGACAGTTAGTTCGTAAAAGCCCTCTCCCTTTATTTCTGCATTTAAAATATCGGGAGCAGTACACAGACTGCCGGAAGTGCCTGGAACTTCCCAGGAGTATATAATCCCCGCCCCCTGCGTGGTATTGCTAAGGTCGAGCGGGTAGCATTGGTCTAAAGAGGGGCAGTCGAGAAATTGCGTCGTAGGACCTGCGTCGGCTATAGGCGGGGTCGTTTCCAACAAGACTTCTACCGTGTCGGCAGCCGTTAAGCCTACTGCTGTATTAGTGATGGTAAAGACAAAAACGCCCTGTGTCGCTATTGGAGCAAAGGGATTGCTGTCATCTATAATAGTCCCCGATATCGCCGTCCAATAGTGGCTGAAATTTGAACCAATAGAGCCGCTCGCCGCCAGGGTGTCGCCCGTCAACTGATTGTAGCAGTTCAAAACCCCGTCTGCTCCGGCGTTTACGATTGGCATACAGGCAGCAGTGTCGAGGGAGACGAGGACTGTATCTGTTGCTGTGCATTTGCTGATTTCATTGGTCGCTTCCAAAATATAAACCCCGGCCTTGTCCACCACGGGACTCAGTGTATTGGAACCTGCAACAAAATGACCCCCGACAGTCGTCCACAGGTAAGAGTATTCGGCGCCGACAGATGAACCGCTCCCGTCTATGGTGGCCAGACCCGTTGCACAGTCAAGAGAAACGCCAGACCCGGCGTCTGCCACAGGCGCCTGAATATTTTCTGTAACCTGAATGGTATCAGAGCTTTGGCAGAGCAAATTGCTGATAGTCAGGACATAAATACCCGGAGAACTGACCGTCAGGGTAATGGCGTTAAATCCGCTCGCCAACACATTGCCGGTTTCGTCTTTCCAGATATAGTTGGTGACGACAGGGTCGGTAGCCGCAGTGAGCGCAACGACCGTGTCCTGACAGTTTAGCATCTGGTCAGAGCCGGCGTCTGCCTGGGGAAAGTTGGCCTCGTCAAAAATCTGGGTAGAATCTACAGCCGTGCAGCCATTGTTCTGATTGGTCACGGTCAGATAATACGTTCCCTCGGCATTGGCGATTGTAAATAGAGAATCGGTGACATAAGTGAAATTTCCACCTGGCGAACAGATCCACTGGTAGCTAAACTCCGACCCCGAAGAAGTACCCGCCCCGCCTAACGTGAAAGAGTTGATGCTCATGCAGGTAATGGTGTGGTCGGCTCCTGCATCGGCTACAGGCGCCAGCGTATCTATCCCAACGGTGACAATTTCTGTATCGGAGCAGCCATTGACCTGATCGGTCATGGTCAACGAAAAAGTTCCGGGCGCATTCACCGCGACGACAAGGGGGTCGGCGGTGGGCGCCACATTGCCCGCCCACTGTATGACCACATTTGGATTGGTGACGGAAGTTCCTGCATCTAAAGTGAGTTCTTCCAAAGCGCAGGTAAGCGTATCGCCCTGCGGCAGTAACATATATATGTGCGGCCCCACCGTATCCGGCTCGATTAATACGGAATCTATGTGAACGCAGTCGTTGCTGAGATTGGTCACGCTCAGGTAATAAAACCCCGCCTCGTCAATGCTGACTATCGGATTGGAAGTATCGGAAGTTGGGACAAAATGGCCGTCAGCCGTGCTCCATTGATAGGCAAGCATACCTGCCGGCGTAGAGCCTGTTCCATCCAACGCAATCACCGGCATCTGGCAGGAAAGCACGTCGTCATTTCCTGCATTGGCGACGGGAGGAACGGTATTTTGAAAAACAGTAAAGCCGGCGGTGTCGGCGCAGCCGTTGACGGGATCGGTCACTAATAGCTCATAGGTATCCGGCTCGCTTACCTCAATAGCGGACAAAGTATCATTGCCTACGGAACTGCCGCCCAGTGCAGTCCACGAAAACTGAACAGCGCCGTTGGCGGTGTTTGAAGAACTTCCATCCAAATGAATGGACGACAAACTACAAGTGAGCGTGTCGGCAGGAGAGTTGAGGATAATCGCATTCGGAGGGTCTGCATTTTGGAAGACAGTAACTGCCTCTGCGGCGCTGCAACCGGCTGCCGAAGCCGTGACGGAGTACACGCCAGGGAGAGAAACAGAGATATTTTGCGTGGTGGCATTGTTCGACCATAGGTAGTCCGGGACGCCAAGATTAGTCGTCGCGGCGGCCTCCAAAGAGACGGCTGTTTGCAGGCAGGTCAGCGTATCCGGCTCTGCAATGGAGACGCTCACTTCGATGACGAACAAGTCGAGCGTGACGAGGCTGTCGCAGTTAAAGAAGGAAGTCAGCGTATTGGCGTAAACGCCGGTGGTCGTGTAAGGCGTTGAGCCCACCCAGACGGTATCGCCGCTGCAAATCATTTCTGTCAGCGAATTTTCTATCGGCGGCAAAATGACGAGATCCAACAGGACGATGCTGTCGCAGCCATATTTATTTTCCAAAAAAACGGAGTGCATCCCCGTCGTCGAGAAAGTATCATTAGCAATGACGAAGAACTCGCCCGGGCAAAGCGTCGCCTGCAAATTGGTAGTGTCCACCGGCAGAACGGTCAGTTCCAAATTGACCAGACTATCGCACCCGCCTAAAGACTGGAGCATTACCGCATACTGACCGGACTGGTTGAAGGTCGAGTCGCCAATCTGCACCGAGTCGTTGATGCAAATGGTGTCAATTAGGTTGACGGGCAGGGGCGGAGCATAAATCGTGACGTCAATACAGTCTTGTTGAATCTTCCCGCAGAAAGGAGGATTCGGCCCCGTCAGCGTGTCGTAGAGCGCCTGATGCGTCCATGGCGTTCCCGCTATCGGCATGTCGAGGGTATCGGCATAGCGATAAGAGAGGCCGCAGACCTGATAGGTTCCCGTTGGATAAGCTCTGAGGTCGGGCGCTGTCTCAAGGGCGATTAGAGCGGGATTGTTGTTTTCAAAAATGGCAAAAGTGTAGCCGTATTCTGCGGTGTCGGGTCGGAGGGCGCCGTAGCCTGGTTTTGGCGAAAGAAGAAGTTCCTCGTCGCCTAAGCAGGCCGAAAAATCAGTCGTATTGATAAGCCCTGCGTCGGCGTCGCAACAAAGGATGCCGGACTGGTCGCAGAGGAAAACCTGGAAGTCAAAGATTTTTCCGGTATTGAATTGAGCTTCGTTGTCAATCCTGACACACCATTGCCCGTTGGCGGAGCCGGAATTGAAATCGCTCAGAGAGCCGGAAAAGGGCAGATACGAGCCGGTAAAATATCCGTTCGGCCAGCAGTTGGGAATACAGGTATTGGGGCACCCGTCAAAAACATTGGGCATCGGACAGCTGCTCGTCGTATCGGGATGGCTGTCGGCGGGGTCGCTGACAAAGAGGATATCCCAGATGGCCACAGGGGTAGAGCAATTGCAGAAACCGGAGGAGCCCACCAACTGCACCTCGGTACCATCTGGCGAGATCAGCGTCAGATTCAGATCGCCGATCAGACCCTGCCTGAACTTAATATACACCCCGCAAACGCCCTGGTCGGGATTGGACAGGTCGTTGTTGTAGGCGTCCGTAATGTCGTAGCAAACCTGGGTGGAGGTACTTGCGCCAAAAGAAAATTCGCAGTTACCCTGGTCGGCACAGCCACAATTTTGCGCACTAAGTTCGTGGGAGAAGCATAGAGCTAAACAAAGAATTGGAAGGGCAGGGATAATACGCATAATCGGTGATAATCAGTTCAGGGAAATCTTCCCGCAGGCAGTATTCCCCAAGGGATTTCTATCTGTCTTTCGTGTTTAGTCAGGTATTTTCCTGGTGAATTGTTCACGTAGAACGATGTCGGGGCATTTTATTTTCAAAAATAGGTGGAAATATCAGAAAGCCGGAACCCTTTAGGCCTTTTTTGAATTTGTAAAAAAATAAGAGTGCGCAGTGAAGGGAAATTCTTCCCACCCGCCGACATTCCATTTATTTTTATTTTTTTGAAAAAAATTGGAGAATACGCCTGGCGCCCTCGTGTGCCCATTGAATTTTTTTCTGTTACAAATGGATGCAGCCGCTGTGCCATTTAGTATAAATAACTGATTGTCAGCCGCCTCTTGTCTAACTTCATCCATTCATTTTATAAAAACTAAAACCGGTCAAATCATGTCCAATTCTATTTTACAAAAATTCCAACTGAACGGCAAAGTAGCCGTCATTACGGGCGCTTCCAAGGGTATCGGCGAAAGCATTGCGCGCGGGCTGGCGCAGGCCGGCGCCAGGGTGGTACTCAGCAGCAGAAAGCAGGAGGCGGTGGATGAAGCGGCTGCTCAATTTCGGGAGGCGGGCTACGAGGCTGCCGGAATTGCCTGCCATGCGGGCAGAGCCGAACAGTTAGAAAGCCTGGTAGAGCAAACCCTTTCCCTGTACGGCGGCATTGATATCCTGGTCAACAACGCCGCGACCAATCCCGTGTACGGCCCCATCGCCGATGCCGACGCAGGGCTTTTTGATAAAATAATGGAGGTCAATCTCAAAGCGCCGTTCCTGCTCTCCAACTTGGTTTTTCCCATCATGAAAAAACGGGGCGGCGGCAGCATTATTCATCTCAGTTCTATCGAAGGCGTCAAACCGGGCTTTGGCCTCGGCCTTTACAGCGTCAGCAAAGCGGCGCTGATCATGCTGACCAAAAACCAGGCGAAAGAGTGGGGCGCCGAGAGCATTCGGGTCAACGCCATTTGCCCGGGCATCGTGAAGACGAAGTTCAGCGCAGCTATCTGGCAAAATGAAAGCGTCCTAAAAAAATACGAGCAAAACCTGCCTTTGGGTCGCATGGCCATGCCGGAGGAAATGGCGGGCTTGGCGCTCTTTCTCGCATCTCCGGCTTCGAGTTACGTCACTGGCCAGGCCTACGTCGCCGACGGCGGCTATCTCATTGCAGGTTAATTTTTTTTGAAAAAAAATTCTGAGACGCTTTAAAATGCGGGAAGGGTAAAACCGGCGCCTTTCGGCTATTCGTACCTCAGCGCCTCAATGGGATCTAAGCGGGAAGCTTTCATAGCGGGATACATGCCCGAGACGAGACCGACTGCGG
Source organism: uncultured Saprospiraceae bacterium (assembly GCA_964643005.1). Taxonomy (GTDB): domain Bacteria; phylum Bacteroidota; class Bacteroidia; order Chitinophagales; family Saprospiraceae; genus UBA6168. Next base: position 17,141 of record CAZXQI010000049.1, read on the forward strand.
TACAGACGATGATGGCCATGACAATCCAGTCCCAGGGAATCAGGAAATTGCCTCCTAAGATGGAAGTGACGATGTTGCCGATGAGGATTCCCAAGATGATGCCGACAATGCCGCCGAGCTGGCAAATCAGAATCGCTTCGGCTAAGAACTGCCACAAGATGTTTTTGCTGGTAGCGCCTAAGGCTTTGGTGATGCCGATTTCGCGGGTGCGCTCAGTCACGGAGACCAGCATGATATTCATCAGACCGATGGCGGCGCCGAGCAGAGTCATCAGGCCGATGGCGATGGCGCCGACCCGCAGCTTGGTCGTGTTTTCCCGGATAGTAGAGACGAGGCTGTCGCTTTTGAAAATCTCAAAATCATTTTCCTGAACGGACTGAAGACGGCGCACATTCCTGAACAAACCTATCGTGTAATTCTCAGCTTTATCCATTTCCAGAGCGTCTCTAACGCTGACAGTGACGCCGTAGTTCTGGTTTTGGGAGGCGTAATAGCGCTTGCCATCCATGAGCGGTATGAGCGCCCGTTTGTCGTCGTTGCTGTTCATGCTCGAACCTTTCGAGGCCAGAACCCCCACCACCCGAAACTTGAGATTGCCGATGGCGATATCTTGATTGAGCGCCTTTTCCGCTTTGCCTCCAAACAATGTTTTGACGATGTCTGCGCCAATGAGCGCCCGATTGGCGCCGTTCAGGATTTCATTGTTGGTAAAATCCCGCCCCAACTGTATCTCGAAACCTTTGGAGGAGAGGTAGTTCTCGTCAATCGCTGCAACTAAGACGGTGGGGCTGGTCTTTTGGTCGCCATATTTGATGGCGGCATTGCTCGTACAATTGACTGAAACAGAGACCTTTGCAGGAAAATCAAAACGCTCTTTGAATTCCATCGCCTGCTTGTAAGAGATGGCGTCCCCTCTTTTGATGCGCCGCCCGTCTATGGATCCCCCCGTGTCCGTTCCCCGCGGCTCAATGGTAAAAGAATTGGCGCCTAAGCCGGAGAAGTTGTCGTTCAGAGAAAAAACAGCGCTGTCAATGGCGGTGAGAATACCTACTAAAGCCGTAATCCCGATGGCGATAATAAACAGAGTGAGCACTGCGCGCAGCAGATTCGAGCGCACAGACCTAAAGGCCATTCGGATAATCTCTACGGTTTTCATTGCTGCTTTTTCAATTTTTAAAGGGCTGAAATTAACCAGCCGGGGATTCTGATTTTACTTTGTTCGATAAAATTACCGATTTGACGGACAAGCCTGCTATCTCCTTTTGAAAAAACTATGAGTCAGACCTGCAAACTGACCTTGGAGGTGCTACATTTGCGAGGGATGCGCCCGCTCTTTTTAATAGCTGTCATCCTTTTACCCGTCATTTTTTTTAACATCTTTGCCGGAGAGTTAAAAGATAGATTTGCTTTTTGGCCGAAAATGAATCCCTGTTTCTATGCTTGTAAATTTAAGTGAGATCAACTCTGTCGCCAACCGCTTTATCGCCGAACTGCGAGACGTCAATATCCAGAAGGATCGCATGCGCTTTCGCCGCAATTTAGAGCGGATGGGCGAAGTGATGGCCTTGGAAATCAGCAAAACGCTGCGCTACCAAACCGAGGAAGTGGAAACCTCCTTAGGTATTGCCAAAGTAAATTTACCGTCTCAAAGAGTTGTGTTGGCCACCATTTTCAGGGCGGGCATTCCCTTCCACCAAGGCATGTTGAACTACTTCGACCAGGCAGAAAACGCCTTCGTCTCGGCCTACCGGCGCAACCACAAAGACGGCTCCTTCGAGATTGCTCTGGAATATATCACCTGCCCCAATTTAGATGATTGCGTGCTCATCGTCACAGACCCAATGCTGGCTACCGGCGCTTCCATGCGGCTCGCCGTTCAGGAGCTGACCAATTTTGGCGAGCCTGCGGAGATACATATTGCCACAGCCATCGCTTCCAAAGAAGGCCTGGATTTCATTCGGCGCTCTGTTGATTCGGCGCACATCTGGGTAGGCGCCTTAGATGAAGAACTGACGGCCAAATCCTACATCGTCCCCGGCCTTGGCGACGCTGGCGATTTGGCTTATGGAGCAAAATTACAGGAGTGAATTTTAAAAAAGACTTTAATTTATTTTACAACTATTTAGAAATCAGGCCAATAGCAATACCATTCCAAGGGCTTAGATAGAAAACGATCAACTAACTTTAAACTTATGAAAGGATTAGTTCGCAGGGCATCTACCGCTTTAATCTTTGTCATTGTCATGATGGGCGGACTGTTTGGGGGCAGGATTTCCTTCATTCTGCTCTTTGCCATCATCACGGCTCTCTGCCTGTGGGAGTATCTCAGTATGGTGTTAGACCGATACACCAAGCGAGATTTTACGAGAATGGTACTTGGCTTAGGTTTGGGATTAAGTCCTTTTGTCATGGTGACGATTCTCCACACGAGATCGTCCATTCCAACAGATCAGTTTATCATTTACAGTTCCGTTCTGTTGTTTCCCTTTGTCTTTCTGGCTTTTATTTATGAGTTGTTTTCTCGTTCCTCCAATCCCTTCCAAAATGTGGGGTTCATCGTGTTGGGAATGGGTTACATCGGAGCGCCTTTTGCCCTGTTGGATTTTATCGCTTATGATTATGGTAAGTTTTATTCCTGGACGGTCTTTGGACTGCTGTTGCTCACCTGGATGAACGACACAGGCGCTTATTTGATAGGCTCTAAGTTTGGAAAACGCCCGCTTCTTCCTCGGATTTCTCCCAAAAAGACCTGGGAGGGAACGCTGGGCGGGGTTGCCGTCACTTTCCTGGTGGCTTTTATCTTCCATTCAGCCTCCGGCGTCCTTCGCTTAGTGGACTGGATAGTGTTGGCGGCGATAGTATCTGTCTTTGGCACGGTGGGCGACTTGGTGGAGTCTATGCTCAAGCGCAGCGTCGGCGTCAAGGACTCCGGCAATCTGCTGCCCGGCCATGGCGGCGTGCTGGATCGCTTTGACGCTTTTATTTTTCTGCTACCCTTTGCAGCAGCATATTTGTTGTGGATTCGTTAAACCTCCAGATTTGAGCCTGGGTATTAAACAGACGCAGGCTTTTTTTGCCATTTTTGCCAAAACTAATTTCTATGAAAAAATACTTTTTATTAGGCCTTTTAGCGCTCTTCCTTACCGCCGCATTTACTCATGGCGCATCTGCTCAAACCAAAAAGAAGAAAAAACCTTCTAAAACCGACCAGTACTTTGACGATAGCGGCTTTACCAATAAACTTTGGTACGGCGGAAACTTTACCCTGGGCTTTTCCGGCGGAAATAATCAAAGCTATTTTGCTTTTGGGCTTACCCCTATGGTTGGCTACAAGCTCATTGACGACATAGTGTCTGTTGGCCCCAGAGCCGGCTTTGAATACAACAACATCAGGATACAGCAATACAATGGAGGGCCGGTTTACAAGGTGTCTCCTCTGTCATACTCGGTAGGCGCATTTGCCCGTGTGAAGCCCTTTCAAAATTTCTTCGGACATTTTGAATATGAATACAAAAACACGGACTCCACCGATCCGAATAGAGATGGCTACATTGAAATTGACCCCAACGGAAAGATCGTCACCGGGCGGGTTCCTTACAACAATGTATATGTGGGAATAGGCTACACCAGCGGCGGCTTATGGGGATATGAAATCCTGTTGTTGTACAACGTCAACCAACCCACCTACACCGTTGACTCTCCTTTTGACATTCGATTTGGCATCACTTACAAATTCTGATTTTTTATAGGAGAGCTTATTTCACAGCCTTTCCCGATGGCTCAGGCGGGAAAGGCTGCGTTATTTTACAAATGCTCTGACTTTATTGACTGGCTGCGCTTACTTTTACAAACTTTTTAGGGGGGTATTTTAAAAATAAGCCGGCGACGAAGATGTCTGGTTGAAATTTTGCCAAAATTCGGTTTCAGGCTTTCTCGGCTGCTTTCGCCCCGCTTCCCCTGCTTGCATTGTAATCATATTTTTGGGGCGGTTTTTTTTCTAAAAAAAATTATGGCTAAGTCTTTTCATAGCCTGAAAGTCAAACAGGCAAAAAGGGAAACTTCTGACACGATGACTGTAACTTTTGAAGTGCCGGAGGATTTGAAACAAGAGTACCAGTACACCCAGGGGCAGCATCTTTCGCTCCGCTTCCAAATTCAGGGCAAAGAGGAGCGCCGCTCCTATTCCATGTGCAGCAGCCCTTTAGAAGAGGGTCTCACCGTAGCAGTTAAAAGAGTAAAGGGCGGCAAGGTTTCCAACTATATCCACAACTACGTCAGGACGGGCGGCACAGTGGAAGTACTGCCCCCCGAAGGACGCTTCTTCACGCCATTAGACGCCTCGCAGAAGATTGACTACTACCTTATTGGAGCTGGTAGCGGCATCACTCCGCTCATGTCCATGTTGAAAACCATTTTGAAAAAAGAACCTGAAAGTCGGGTCTTTTTGCTCTATGGCAATCGGAACGAGGACAGTATCATTTTCAAAGATGAGCTGGATCGCCTGTCGGAAAGTTATCCCGACCGCCTCGTCGTGGAGCATGTGCTCAGCCAGCCCAAAGTGGAAAAACCCAAAGGGATGGGAGGTCTTTTTTCAAAAGGAAAAGTTTTGTGGAGTGGAAAAACGGGGCGAATCAATCCGAGCATTTTAAAAGATTTTCTCAACCAGCATCCTCAAAGGAACGGCTCGACGAAATACTTTGTCTGCGGCCCCGGAGACATGATTGAGACCGTAGAAACGGCGCTGACTGAATCAGGGGTGGACAAAGCAGTTATTCACCACGAGTTCTTTTCCAGTTCCGATAGCGCTTCCAAACCCAAAGCAGAAGGTGTAGTGGACGACGCCAAACTCGTCGCTACATTAGATGGCAGGCTGTATGAAACCAATGTCCCCGCCGACAAAGTGATTTTATTCGCCGTCATTGACGCGGGCGGCGATGCGCCATACTCCTGCACGGCGGGCGCCTGCTCTACCTGCATGGCCAAAGTTCTGAAAGGAGAAGTGAAAATGGACGTCTGCTATGCGCTGGACGACGACGAGGTAGCCGATGGATTTATCCTGACCTGCCAGGCGCATCCGGTGACCGAAGAGGTGGAGATCACTTACGATGTCTGATGCGGCGGTGAAAAATCCTTTCTCGTCGGATTTCTTAATGGAGAAGCCGGGCGACAGTCTGCCTGAACAGAGGATTGAAAATAATGCTCCGGTGATTGTCCTGTGTCGCAATCAAATGAAAGACGCCAGGTCTGATAGCCTGCAATTTTTCAGAGCTTTCGAAAGGAATGACCTCGTCTGATTTCCCATGAAACAAAGTTACCGGCAGGTTTGCTTTTTGCAGGTACTCGCCGCTTTTCAACGGATATTTCAAAATAAAGTCGGGCACAAAGGGAAACCGCTCGTTTTTTAGGTCGAGCATGCTGAAATAAGGCGCCAGCAAAATGAGCTGCTGTGGATGGTTGTTGGCCGCCAGATAAGCGGCAAAGCCGCTTCCGAGAGAATAACCCACCAGGACGATCCTGTCCTCCGGGTAGTGTTTTTTCAAAAAATCGTAAACCTGTTGTGCGTCGCTTTGAAGCTGGCTTTCTGATTTCGTCTTTCCGCCGCTCTTGCCATAGCTCCTGTAGTCGGGCATGAAAATATCGTAGCCGTTTCCCGACATGGTTTCAGCCTGGCGGAGGCAGCGTTGATTGCTGCCCCTGTTTCCGTGCAGGTAGAGGATGACTCCTTTGGCGCCGGGTTCTTTGAACCAAAGGCAGTTGAGCGCAACGCCTTCGCCGACTTCGAGGTTCACTTCTTCTCCTATATCAAATTTATAATCTGCGGGCAGCTTGTCCGGTATGAAAATGAATCGCTCCTGGCCGAGATAAAGCGCTGCGCACAAAATCCCGTAAGCGGCCAAAGCGGTGATTACCAATCCTTTAATCCATTTCATGCGCAGTAGAAATGAGTGGGAACGGTTGCAGAGAAAAACCATCCAGCCTCAAATTTGCGGTAAAAGTCGAAAAGCGAAATGAAAGCGCCAGACGCCTTAAACTTTATCCTGGGTTTCGGCCTCCGATTAAAAAATCCTGATATTCCTTTAGTTTTTCCCATTCTCCATCGGCGGCGAGCTTGGCCTGCTCCGGCCAGGTTGCCGGGTCGTGAATGCGATAACGACTTCCGGCGGCCAGCAGGATTTCTCTCAATCTCTCTAGCGAGGTTTCCGACAAGTTGCGCCAGGTTCTGATGTTGGCCTTTTTGAGCAGTTGCTCGATTTTAGGTCCTATGCCTTCGACGATTTTCAGGTCGTCTATTTTAGTGGGAGCGGCTGCTGCCTGTTCGGGTAGGATGATCCGCTCTTTCAGGACTTCTTTGGGCGGGTTGATGACGAGATTCTCTTCAGATGGGGCGGCCAGTACCTCTTTGGCGATGGGCATGGCCACTTCAAAAGCGTCGTTGTGGAGGCTGCTTAGTTGAACCTTTAAGTCGTCGTTCTCCTCGATGAGCTTGTCCATTTTTTCTTCCATAGAGCTTAGTCGGGCGAGCGTTGTGTTGTAGATTTCTTGCGTTAGAGCGATGTGCTCTGCTGTGATTTCTCTGCTTTCCGAATCTTCTGAGAGTTGTGCGCCTCTGGTTTTCAAGCCTACTATCTGGTTGGTCAGATCGTCAATGGCGGCCTGATAGGACAGGACAGAAGTCTCGGATTCTATGACTTTGTTGAGCGCCGTATCCAGTTCGGACTGCCAGTTGGCTTTTTCCTCTAAAATCAGTTGGTATTGCTCTTTTGCCTCTTCGGCTTCCCTTTGAGCTTTCACGAGGTCTGCTTCTTTCAGGTCTAATTGTTCCTTTAGCGCATTTTGCTCTATGATTAATTCGTCGTAGTTCTTTTTCCATCGGACGGCTTCTTTTCTGTACTTAGCGGCCTTGCCTCCCCAAAGTATCCAGGCCGTGACGAAACCAATTAAAAAAGTAACTAGAATGGAGAGCAGGAAAGCGACGCTGTCCGGATGACTCATTGATGCGAATAGATTTTCCATTTTTGTTTAAAGCTTATAAAGTTTCAGTATGTAATTTTCTCAGGGGCATGAACCTTAGCCTGAATCAAATTGGCCGATTCTATTGATTTTAATATAGTAGATAGCTGGTCTTCAATTATTTACAAGATATTTTTTAAAAAACCTGATAAAAAGACGGCCTGATATATTCCCTATGCCGGCTTTTCTGAAGGAATCGGATCGTTCCATCACTCAGTTAATTTTTCTTCAATTTTAAAATTCACCCGACGGTTTTTTTGACGACCATCGGGATTGTCAGTTCCGTCTGGATTTGTATTGGGCGCTATCGGCTGAGTTTTACCTTTGGAGTCAGTTGAAATTTCCGCTTTGACGCCTAATTCTCTAAAGTACTGTTCCGCATTTTTTGCCCGCCGCAATCCCAGTTCGTAATTATTTTTTTCCATGCCCACGCTGTCGGTATGACCGATGATGAGGAGGAACATTTCAGGATGCTCGCTCAGAAATGTCGCCACGGAATCTGCATACAGGATACACTGCTCGCCCGGCTTGAAGACATCGGAGCCAAACTCAAAATTGGCGTCTGAAAAAGTATTATCCGTAAACTTATAGGCCGGTCGGTCGAAGTCGTCCGGAGTCGGCGTAAAAAGGGAAAAATTGATAGGCTCGTCAATTGTCTCTCCGCTAAGCATTTGATAATCAATGGAAATCCGGCTTTCGTCTATTCCCGCTTTTTCAAGAAGGTTCTTGATAGCCGCTGCGCGGGCGATGCCTATATTTTCAAAAATTCTGGAATTGGCGTCTTTCTCACTTTCTAAGTAACGACCGCTCAGGGTGATGTTTTTATCGGGATACTTCTTCAGGTATTCCGCCGCTTTTGCCAGAAATTCCTGGTTGTTGGGCGTCATATCCGGAGCAAAGGAGCCGGCTGGAAAGCTGAATTGCTCATAGCCCTGTAGAATGACATTGTCCCCATCTTTTAGAGATAGCGTCATGGCGCGGGAAGGCAGAACCGGCGCCTCCTCAGCGCAATGGTGTCTCAATTCACAGACAAAATACCAGCGGGAAAAGATGGCGAAGACGAGAAATACTAAAAAGCCAATAGAAAAAACTCTCATAGTCTCATTTTAGCTGTTGGAAAAGCCATAGTTCGGCAGGCGAGGACGACTTGTTTTAAAACTTAAAAATTCCCTTGCTAAAAGTTGCTTCCTGGACTGCCAGAGCAAAAATCATGTCCCAAAAGTATGTAATACAATTGATTAGACAAAACAGTCTGTTTCCGGGAAACATCAACGCCCATAGTCGTCCTGTACCCTGACGATGTCGTCTTCATCGGAGGGATGGGCAGGATCGGTGTGGCGCCAAATTTCGGCCAGTACGCCCCAGTCCTCCAAACCGACTAAGCGGTGGCGCTCCCCCTGTTCAAGGCGAACCAATTCACCGGGCGCAATTCGCTGTAGCGGCCCTTCTTCGTCCGTCGGACTGACGATCAGGCCTGCCTCGCCTTCCAACAATCGCCAAATCTCCGAGCGCCGGAAGTGGTACTGCCAGGAAAGCCGGCTGCCGGGAGCTACCACCAATACTTTGGGACTGAGCTTCTTGAATCCCTCAAAATCCTGTAGCGACAGGCCGGGAAAAAAAGCCTCGATGAATTGTAGCGCCTGAGCCTCGTCAATGACGAAAAAACCTCCCCAGGGGCGCCGGTCGTCCATCTTTACAATATTGAAGCCCTGGGCTGTCAGGGAGTCTGCCGTATTTTTGAAAACTGTCTTTGCGTCCAAATCAATCAATTTTATTCGGTGAAAAGTCGGGTCGTATCGCCAAAAATGAGCGGGCAAATTAGCAATTTCCTCCGTAGCGCAGAGCGATAATATTGGATGGCTCGAATGAACCGCTCTGCTTCTTTTTCCTTTATTTCAAAACTATCGCCAAGGACTTTGCACAAGCTGTGCCGATAGAAATATGTAGATAGCTGTAAGCTCGTTTTTTAAAAAAAAACTGTCGCTATCCGAGGCGATGAGATTTTTTTGTGGAGAATTTCCCACAGAAGGTTTACACTGACGGGGGAAATCAATCTGCAATTTTTATTAAAGCATAGGTTCCACTGAATTACCCGCTCAGGCCGCTTTTGGGAGAGCTTCCGACTTTTT
>CAZXQI010000050.1:0-26153 GCA_964643005.1 uncultured Saprospiraceae bacterium
GTCGCCTACCTGCACTTCCGGGCTGCCGCAGGTATCAATGGCCATTTTTTCGATGAGTTGTTCGGTGGTTTCCATCATCCAGAAGTAGTCTTTGTAAGCCACGTAAAATTCCAGCACGGTGAATTCCGGATTGTGGGTGCGATCCATGCCCTCGTTGCGGAAGTTGCGGCTGAATTCATACACCCAGTCGAATCCTCCGACGATCAAGCGCTTGAGGTACAGCTCGTTGGCGATGCGCAGGTAGAAGGGCGCATCAAGCGCATTGTGGTGCGTCCTGAAAGGCCGGGCGGCGGCTCCTCCCGGGATGGGCTGTAGCACCGGCGTATCCACCTCGATGGCGCCTCTTGCGTTCAAAAACTCCCTGACGGAGCTAATCATTTTTGTCCGTTTCAGGAAGGTCTCTTTTACTTCCGGATTGACGATCAGATCCACGTAGCGCTGGCGGTACCGCAGTTCGGGGTCGGTAAAGGCGTCGTACACATTGCCTTCGGCGTCCATCTTGACCACCGGCAGCGGGCGCAGCGCCTTGGCCAGCAGCTTTAGCTCCAATACGTGGATGGTAGTCTCGCCGGTTTTGGTAGTAAAAACAAAACCCTTGACGCCGATGACGTCGCCGATATCTAAGAGTTTCCTGATGAGGGTATCAAAAAATGTATTGTCGCCGTCCTTTTCAAATTCGTTCCGGCGCAGGTAGAGCTGAATCTTTCCCGTGGAGTCCAGGATATTCATGAACATGGCTTTGCCGGCCTCTCGCTGCGCCATAATGCGACCGGCGACGCAGACTTCCTGGAAGTTGAGGCGATTCTTCGAACCGTCTTCGAGGACTTCTTCCCGATAATTGGCCGCGATGTCGGCGGCGTGAGCATTTACCGGAAAGGCTTCCGGCGGATAAGGGTTGATGCCTAAGTCTTTAATTTTTTGAAGATTTTCCCTTCTGACCAATTCCTGTTTTGTAAACTGCATAGTGAAGATTGAATTTTTAAGCCTTTGCAGGTTTTTTGTAAACTTCTTTTAAGTTATTGAAAATCAGGACTATCCGGTTAGTAGAACCCTGCGTCCGTCTCCCTCAGCTTTTGGGAAGTACAAAAGTAGGGCTTTGCGGAGTAATTCCCTTTGCAGAAATTCCCTTCAGGGAGATTCGGCGGAAATTCTGTTGTGGAGAAATTTGGACGCCGCCCGGTTTCCTGTTCTTATTTTTGCGACGGGAAATTTATTTTTTCAAAAAGCCCTATTTATAGGGTTCATTTTTTCAAGACTATTTTTCAAAAAGTCTTTTTTTCGGGATTCATTTTTTCAGAATCATTTTTAAAAAGCCTTTTTTTACGGGATTCATTTTTTCAGAATCATTTTTAAAAAGTCCTTTTTTTACGGGATTCATTTTTTCAAACCCCATTTTCAAGCCCTCTCTTTTAATTTAAAAAAATAAACATGTACCATCGGATTCACCATTTCCTTCCTTTCAGTTTTGCGGTTTATTTTCTTCTTTTAAATTTTTGTCTGCCGGCTCAGACGCAGCGCCTGCATCCTTCGGCGGAGAGCATTGCGCTGGCGCCCTGGTGGGCGCAGGAGATGTATGCAGAGCAGCCCAATGTCTTTGCGGTGGATAGCGCTTATATGATTTGGCGCAGCGGCCATCCGATGGTAAAGGATCACCATACCCAGTTTTACAAGCACTGGCGGCGGGCGATAGGTAGTTACCTCTCTCCAGAGGGATATTGGCAGCCCCTGACGCTCGAAGAGGACGAGCAGGCTTTTGGGAAGTGGATGCAGGCTAAGCAGGCTGCGCAGACCCGGAGTCTGACTTGGGAAAACCTCGGCCCCTTTAGGACTTTCGCAGATGGGCAGAACAAATTAGTCTCCTGGCAGGTCAATGTCTATTGCTTAGACCAGTCGGCCAGCCATCCGAATGTGCTCTACATCGGCACGGAAAACGGACTTGTCTTTAAGACTGACGATGGCGGGGATAACTGGACGCCCATTGCCAGCCATATCAATACCAACGCCATCCTGGCGGTGAAGGTGGATCCGGTGAATCCTGATATCGCCTATTTTGCCGACAATCAACGGGTTTACAAGACGGTCAATGGGGGAGGGGACTGGGAATTATTGCTCTCTGTGGCCAACTTGGAGGCGACGGATATTTCCATCAACCCGGAAAGCCCCGAAATCGTGATGCTGGCTTCGGAAAAAGGACTTTATCGCTCCACCGACGGCGGCTCCAACTGGAACCAGATTTTTACCCAAAAATGTTGGGATATGGAAACCATGCCGTCCCAACCCAACACTGTTTTTTTATTAAAAAATAATCCTTCCACGAAGCTCTGCGAGTTTTTCAAATCCACCGACAAAGGAGAAAGCTGGACAAAAATCACCAATGGCTGGATTGACCCCACCGCCAATTCCACCGCCAACAATGCCGACGACGGCGCCCGTCTGGCCGTCACCAAAGCAGATCCCAACCGCCTGTACGCCGTCCTGCTTGGTCAGTACAACGATGGACTGAACGACAACAACTACCTGGGCGTCTGGCGCAGCGACGATGCGGGGGAAAGCTGGTACCTGCCCAATGCGAATGTAAACGGCGGGCCAGGCGCTCCCTATGCCGGAGAACATACCTGCTTAGTCACCTTTTGGTTTGAGAACCAAAACAAATACCCGGGCGCCGCTACTGAATACAATCAGGGATTTTATAACCTCGCCATTGACGTGTCTGATTCCGATCCGGACAGGTTTTTAGTGGGATTTTTAAACCTCTTTAAATCCGAGGACGGCGGGGCTACTTTCAAACAATGGGGCGGCTACGGCGGCGGTCCCGGCTGGCAACACCCTGATATTCAGGATATTGACATCAACGACGACGAGGTGTGGGTCAGTTCCGACGGCGGACTGAACAAGTACAGCTCCAATTTTGGCAGCCATAATTCCAGAAATGTGGGCGTCGCCGGTTCTGATTTTTGGGGCTTCGACATGGGCTGGAATGAGGACGTGATGACGGGAGGCCGCTATCACAACGGCAATACGGCGACTATCTACGGTACCTATCCCGATGGCGGGTTCATCCGCTTAGGCGGGGCTGAGGCTACGACGGGCTACGTGCATCCCGCAGGCGGGCGCAAGGTGATGCACTCGGACATAGACCCGCTGATTTTGCCGACGACGGTGACGGGGCAGCTTTCGGGTTTTAGTTTTTCGAGTTACCCCAACGAGGGCTATGCGGGCAACAACGAAAATAGCTCGGAGATCGAACCCGACCCGCGCTGCTATAACCACCTGTATCTCGGTCAGCAGCATAGGCTGCAAAAGTCAGAAGACGGCGGCCTTTCCTGGAAAACGCTGGCAGTCTTCGGGAATAACGAAACCCAGATCGTCACGGGAATCGAAATCAGCCGCAGCAATCCGGATGTTATCTACTGCGTGCAGAACCAAAACACTTCCCGTCTGTGGAAGTCGGTCAATGGCGGGCAGGATTTTGCGCAGACTGCCAATCCGCCCGGAGCGGTCAAAGGCGCCTTTATAACGCTGGATCCCTTGGATGAAAACCACCTTTGGCTGGCCTGGAGCAAGGGCGGCGACGACTTCAATAAGGTTTTTGAGACAACAGACGGTGGCGCCAGCTGGACGAATCTGACGACATCCACGCTCAACGGCCATTTTGTAGAACAAATCCTCCACATCGGCGGGACGGACGGCGGGGTCTATCTGGCTTCTAATCTGGGTGTTTTTTACAGGAATCACAGCGAGCCTGACTGGATTCCCGTCTCGGACGGGCTGCCGGCCAAAGCGGCGGTCAACCGGATGCTGCCCTTTTACGCCAAAAGCAAAGTGCGCATCGCCTCCTATGGCAGGGGAATCTGGCAATCCGATCTTTTTGAAATGCCGACCCAGATGGTGGTGCAGCCTACGGTGGATAAACTCGTCGCCAACTGCGCGAGAGATACGTTTTACTTTGACGATTACAGCATGGTGGATCACAGCATTAGCAACTGGCAGTGGTCTTTTGAACCGGCGCCGCAATACCTGAGCGGCTCTGACCTGCGCAATCCGAAGGTCGTCTTTGGCAGTCCGGGCGAGTACACCGCCACGATGACTCTGAACGGCGCTTCCAAAAGCCTGCTGGTAAAAGTCAACTCTGCCTGCGAGGCGGAAAAGGTACCCGGTCTGGCTCTCCAATTGAACGGAACTTCCGACCATGCCATCGCTCTCGGCAACCTCCACCTGAACTCCAACACGGTCACGATTAGCTGCTGGATAAAGGCCGATGCAGTGCAAAACGACCGGGCGGCCATCGTCTTTGCGAGGGGCGGGAGCACGACGGCGGGTATTGGATTCAGCACCGGCCTCGACCTGAGCTACCATTGGAAGGGCAATGAGTGGTGGTGGGAATCCGGCCTGACGGCGACACCCAACGAATGGGCGCATGTAGCCTTAGTAATTGCCCCCAACTCGACCACGATTTACCTGAATGGCGTCGGCTCCACAAATTTTGTGAACAATGAACCGGAGGCTTTCGATTCGCCCATCATCATCGGCTGGGATCCCAACAGCAACAGCCGTCGCTTCAGAGGACTGGTAGATGAGGTGGCGATTTGGAACAGGGCGCTCACACAGGAGGAGGTGCGGGAACTGATGCACCTGACCAAAGTACCCGCAGACCAGCCGGATTTAGTGGGCTATTATCAGTTCAACGAACAGGAGGGACAGGTGTTAGACCGCAGGGGCGCCAACCACCTTGCCATGGTGGGCAATGCAGGCCGCACTACCTCGACGGGGCCTTTTGGCGGCGGGGTGAGCGCACGCTTGTCGGTGGAGGCGGCGGGGACATATACTTTCGGCGAAACGGGTCTGACTATCAGTTTCCCCGATGGCGGCATTCTGCCCGGGGGGGAATTGGTCGCCAGCCGCCTCGACCTCGATCCCGACCAGTTGCCGAATGCCTCGCCCCACAGTCAGTCGTACTGGGTCGTGGACAACTACGGCGGCAATTTTCTCTTTGATGCGCCTGAGTACGTCCGCTTTGACGCTTATGGCAATATTCCGCCGGGTAGCGCAGGCGCGGAGGATTTTGTGCTGTACACCAGAGGCCCCTTCGAGGATGGCGATTCCTGGGGCAATCCCTTAGACAAGGGCGATGTGCTGACTACCGGAACCAGCGGCTCAGTCACATTTTCAGAGGGCAATGACATCGAGTTTTTTGGGCAGTATGTCATCATGCAGGAAACCACGACCGACGTGGACGACTGGCAAAACTTCCAGGCTGCGCTTCAGGCGGGTAACTCCGTCCGGCTGTACTGGAGTTTGCAGCAGACTGCCCTTACGGCTTATTTTATTTTGGAAAAAAGTTCCGACGGCCTTGATTATCAGTTTTTTAAAAAAATATATGCCCGTACTGGGAACGGCGTTCAGCATTATCAGACTATTGACGCTGAACCGTTCAGGGGCCAGAATTTTTACCGGCTCTCACGAATAGACGCTCAGGGGAATACGACTTTCTCAGCCGTCCGTCGGCTCGTGGTGGATGCTCAGGCCGGCGACTGGACGATTTTTCCCAATCCGGTTTCGACAGGCCAGCCGCTGGAGATTTCTACCGGTTTGCAGGAGGAATACCGGCTTTTGTTTTATGATGCCAAAGGCAGGGTTTTGTTGGACAGGAGGTTGCGTGGCAATTCTCGTCTGGAGGGTTTGGATTTGCAACCGGGGGTATATGGGTATCATGTGATTGCCGGTGGGCGGAGGTGGATGGGTAAAATGGTGGTGGGGGATTGATTTCCCGGGCTTTTCCGTGGATGATTTTTGACGAAGGAACAATTAACCCGAATTCACTTCGGATCTGATGGAGATTTTTTGTGGGAAGAAAACAAAAATCGGCTCTCGCCCGCCTTTTATCGTCCATCTATTCCAGCGCTCTTTTGGCGTCCCTTCTCACTTTGATTTGAGATATAAGATAGATGATTTATGGTTTTAGACGGCGTAGAAGAGCGCCTATATTGAATCGTCTATCGGGAGGGAGAAATGCTTATACTCGAAGGTAAAGCCCGGACTTTTGTGCTGGCTCCTGGCGGGGTGCTGCGGAGTGCGCATATTTTTTTTGGAATAAGACATCAGACAACAAGGGGCTGCCAAACCTGAGAATTATTTGTCTTTTAGGTTCGGCAGCTTTTGTTGTATAGCGTGTTTATCTCCAGCCTAATGCGGGAGCTATGTGCTCCAGGATGGCGGAGAGTACGTGTATGTTGTAGTCAACGCCTAAGGTGCTGGGAATGGTCAGCAGGAGGGTATCCGCTTCTTTGATGGCCTCGTCCTGTTCGAGTTGCCTGATGAGTTCATCCGGGGCGGCGGCGTAGCTTCTTCCAAAGATGGAGCGCGTATTGTCGATGAAGCCTACCTGATCGCTGCGATTAGCTTCGTGACCAAAGTAATAGCGGTCGGTTTCATTGACTAAGGCGAAGATGGAGCGACTGACAGAGACCCGGGGTTCGCGCCGGTGGCCGGCTTTCTTCCAGGCTTCTTTGTAGGCTCTGATTTGCTCCGCCTGCTGTACGTGAAATGGCTTGTCGCTCTCGTCGGTTTTTAAGGTGGAGCTTTGAAGGTTCATACCGTTTTCTGCCGCCCATACGGCGGTGGAATTGGAGGCCGAACCCCACCAGATCCGATCGCGGAGACCGGGCGAATATGGCTCTAAGCGCAGGAGGCCAGGAGGATTGGGAAACATGGGGTTGGGATTGGGCTGCGCAAAGCCTAAGCCGTTTAATCTTTCCAGAAAAGTCAAAGCGGTGCGCCTCGCCATGCCGGAATCGTATTCGCCTTCATTGGGTTCGTAGCCGAAATAGCGCCAGCCGTCAATCACCTGTTCGGGCGAACCTCTGCTGATACCCAATTGCAATCGCCCGCCAGAAATCAAGTCGGCGGCGGCGGCATTTTCTACCATGTACAGCGGGTTTTCATAGCGCATGTCTATGACTCCTGTACCAATTTCAATCTTGCTGGTTTTGGCTGCGATGGCGGATAGTAGTGGAAAGGGCGAACCCAACTGGGCGGCAAAGTGGTGTACCCTGAAATAGGCGCCGTTTATGCCGATTTCTTCCGCAGCTACCGCCAGGTCAATGGACTGTAGCAATGCGTCGCCTCCCGAACGGGTTTTGTAAGACGGGTGATTGCCCCAGTGCCCAAAAGATAAAAATCCAATCTTTTTCATTTTTTTTGTGTCTGATTAATTCTTTGAGTATTAAGCGGTTACTCAGGGTTTGGCGAATACCCGGACGGGGAGTTCCCGAAGGCGATTTTCACCGGAAGGGAAAATGAATCTACATCCATTTCGGATTTGGAGCAGATTTGAAGCGGTTTTTTTTTAACTGAATTTCATCCTGAAGGTTCCACTCTGATGACAGTTGAACTTCTTTGCTGTCATTCCCCTCGGGGTTTATCAATAACCGATGAGTTGATGCGAAGTTGAGGCGCAGGGTAGAAATGAGCGGGGGCGTCCTGCGGCGCCTTTGTAAATCCGGGAAGATAAATGGCTCAGAGCGGGGAGGGCTGCCTGGGGTAACTGGAAAAGAAAGTTTTGCGTTTAGAGCTATGCGATTTTCTCCGGAGGGGCTTCCCGTGGATTTATACCTTTCCTAAAAATTCACAACAGGGGGTACTTCTGAATTTCAGCCCCTGGTCAGGATTCATCCTGCCCTTTTGAATAGACGGGCAGGTTCCAGTGGAAGCGGAGAGCCAGTATTCGCAGAGTGAAGCAGGTTGCGAGTGCGATGATGGAAACCCAGTCGTCGGACAGTCGGTCGAGGTAGTTTCCCAGTACCATAATCGAGGCTCCCAGAATAGCGGCTGAGGCATAAATTTCCTTTTCTAAAATGACGGGTATCCGGTTGAGCAGGATGTCGCGCAATACGCCGCCGCCAACAGCCGTGATGCCGCCCAGCAGAATGGCTACTTCCGCATTGTGACCAAAAGCTAAGCTCTTTTGTGCGCCGGTTACGGCAAACAGGGACAGTCCCAGCGCATCAAAGAACAATACGGGGCGGTTTAATTTCTCAATCCAGGGGTAAAACCATATTGTCAGGATAACGGCAAACATGGCCACCGCCAAATAACTCCAGTTGGATAAGCCCGCGGGAGGGATGGCGCCAATGCAGATATCGCGGATAAGACCTCCTCCACAAGCCACCGTGAAGGCAATGACATTGATGCCAAATAAATCAAGCCCCCGACGCTTTGCAGCGGTGGCGCCGCTTATGGCAAATGCGAAGGTACCTGCAAGGTCGAGGAAGAAATATAGTGAATGCAACTTGTCCATCTTATGCCTGACTGTCTAAATTTTGGGGAGTAGCTCACTTTCAATACGCATTCTTCTTGTTAAATCCGCAGTTTAATTAAGAAGTAATGCAGAAGAGCCTGTACACAGAATAAATGCAGTTCTTGCCTCGTCATAGAGGATTTTTAATGTTTTACTCCAGTTTTCATCATCATGAATCTCGTCAAAGAGTAGTGTAACAGGTTCTGATAATTCGTTGAAACGTTTATTGAGAATTTGCCTCTGGAATTCTTCTAATGCAATATGTAAATCAATGCTTAAGCTCTTTAATGTGTTTACATTAAAAAAATAAACGTCTTTATGGTAGTTATTGTAAATAAAGCTAACCGTTTGCCATAGCAAAGTAGTTTTCCCAACTCCCCGAAGTCCTGCTAAACTTATAAAGTGCGGCTTTAATCCTGATTTTAAAAAACCATTTGCATATTTTTTTAAAAGGACGTAGGCTAATCTCGCAGGGTATCTGAGTTTTGTAACGGGATGAATTAACCTGCTCTCAATTGCAGGCTTTGTCACGGCCGTATTCTCCAGGTAATATTTTAAACTATCTTCCATTTTCGATGCATAGATAAGAGTCTGAGGAACTGGGATTAAGCTTAGTTTATTTAATTCTATGTAAAAACCTGTGGGTAAGTTAAACCCATCTTGCCACAGAGGAAGTAAATCATATTGATAAAATTGCCTTTGCTTCGATATCCTCCTGCCCGTTTTTTAGCCAATAAAACCTTTGAATTAATGCCCTCTAAAGCTACCGGGAGGAAAGTCTGACTCTATGAGCAGCTTCCGCCCGGATGCTTTTATTAGATTTTTTAAAATCATTAGATTGGATTTCTCAGGGAATAATTACGCCAGGGGCTGCTGCGAAAAACTGTTTATTGTTTATTCTTTTTTAAGCCCAAAACTACTGAACTCACTTGAACCCATAAAGAACCAAATTACCTCGCCTCTTTGCCATTTAGGGTTTCTCCTATACTTTATTGTTTAGGATTGATAAAGTTCCGCATTTTGGCGGTGGTCAGAGCTTTTATTATCGTTGAACGATCGGAGGATCCAGGCTGAATTTCACTCCCCGGCAGCGCTAAATCTCCCATCACTGCTCAGGCATACCGAGACGGCGATTCCAGTCTTCTTCATTTCATCTGCTTCTTTAAAAGCTGCGCATTAAAGGCTACCACTATCGTGCTCAAGCTCATCAACACGGCGCCGACTGCTGGGCTTAGCATGATTCCCCACTTGTAAAGGACGCCAGCCGCCAAAGGAATTGCGAGGACATTATAACCGGCAGCCCACCAGAGATTTTGCGTCATTTTTTTATAGGTGGCTTTCCCGAATAATATCAGGCTGGCTATGTCCTTAGGATCGGAGTTTACCAGGATTATGTCTGCCGTTTCTGCCGCTACGTCGGTTCCCGAACCAACCGCTATTCCCACATTGGCTTGAGCCAGCGCAGGGGCGTCGTTCACGCCATCCCCTGCCATAGCTACAAATTCGCCTTTGGCTTGTAGCTCTTTTATTTTCTCCAATTTATTATGCGGCAACAGATTGGCCAAATAGCCGTCCATTTGCAAATCCTCGCTTACTTTTTGAGCTACCTTTTCATTGTCGCCTGTGAGCAACAGGTTTTTAATACCCTGATTTTTAAGCGTTTGAATGGCGGCGATGGAGCTTTCCCTGATTTGGTCGGCAAAAGTGAATTGACCGGCGATTTCATCCTTTATCAGGATATATACTATTGTCCCAATAAAATCCTCATTGATCTCAGCAATGCGGATATTATTTTCCTTTAGGTAATTTGGGCCTACTACTTTTATCTCCTTTTCGTCGACAATCCCTTCCAATCCCATTCCAGGTAAATAATTGAATTTCACTGCTTTAGGGATTTCGACGCCCCATTCTTTAGCCTTTCTAATGATGCCTTGAGCGATGTAATGTTCAGAATGTCGCTCAATGCCGGCTGCGAGTCGAAGCAATTCTTTTTCGCTAAAATTAGTATCCAGTACTTTTATTTCCTGCAATTCGTGAGAGCCTTTGGTCAGCGTTCCCGTCTTGTCGAAAACGATGGAAGTAATCAGCCTTGCATTTTCAAAAGCCGTGCGATTGCGGATGAGTAAACCTTTTTGCGCAGCGATAGAAGTTGAGATGGCAACCACTAATGGAACCGCCAGACCTAATGCGTGCGGGCAGGAAATGACCATCACCGTGACCATTCTTTCTAATGCTGACACAAATGGGAAGCCCAATAACAGCCAGACAACCAGGGTAATCACGCCGCCGCCTAAGGCTACAAATGTGAGGATTTTAGCTGCCCGATCGGCAAAGTTTTGCGTCTTCGATTTTACTTTTTGAGCCTCTTCAACGAGTTTCACCACTTTGTTCAGGTAGCTGTCTTTTCCGGTGCTTGCGACCTTGACGGTCAGCGAACCATTGCCGTTTACTGCGCCGCCAATTACTTTACTGCCCTTCTCTTTCTTCACGGGTTTGCTTTCTCCCGTGAGCATACTTTCATCCATGTGGCTTTCCCCCTCCGTTACGGTTCCGTCCACCGGTACTTTTTCACCTGGTCTTACCATGATGAAATCTCCTATTTTCAAATGGCTTACCGGTATGTCGCGCACCTGTCCATTTACTAAATGATGGGCGGTAGAAGGCATCATCTTTACGAGTAATTCGAGCGAGCGGGAGGCGCCCATTACCGACTTCATTTCAAAATAATGTCCAATCAACATGATATCTATCAGGGTGGCCATTTCCCAATAAAAATCCATTCCCTGCAAACCAAAAGTAATGGCAATGCTATACGCCCAGGCCACCGTAATTGCAACGCCGATTAGGGTCATCATACCGATGGCATTGCTTTTCACTTCGTCATACAGACCCTTTAGAAATGGATACCCGCCGTAAATAAATATAAAAGTGGAAAGAGCCGCTAATAAGTATTTGTCGCCCCAAAAACTGATCTCAAACCCGAACCAATTCTGTATCATCGGCGATAGCGCAAGCACCGGAATTGAGACTATTGCGCTGATGACAAACCGCTTCCAAAAATCGGCTATATGATGCCCGGCATGCTCATCGCGTCCCTCATGGCCGCCATGCTCGCGATGCTCTTGTAAACTATCACGAACTGAATGCTCGTGAGATGTATGATGATGTTCCATTCTCTCGCTCTTTTATTCTGTTGCGTTTTTGCTTAGATATAACAACCAGAAATAGATAAGTTGTTGCCTGGTCGGAACTTTCGCCAAAGACCTCCCCGGTCGCTTATACAAAGGCTTCGAGCCTTTCCCTTTCGGAGCTGCCTTTGCCAATGTGTTTGTTGGCGACTGCCGCCTGCTATTGCATTATTTTAAATTCGCTATTGTGCAGATTCGCACCCTGAGGTTCAGTTGAATGGCTGCGGTACTGTTCGACAGTACCCAATTTTACTGTGCGAATTATGGTGTTTTTTGAAATCGTTTTATTCGGACTGCCGTAGTGCGCCGAGCGTCGGAAGAGAAAACTAACCTGAATATCAATTAATTAGAACACTAAATTTTACACCCTGCATTAATAGAAAAGCCTTTAAGCCGCCAGTAGCCGCTGAGAAGTTGTGTGCTTCCCGCCTTTCACTCAGTTTTGTTGAATGTCCAAATGATTGACTTTTTTCTTGGTCGCCCTGAAAATGGTCGAGTGTTTTTCTTTGGGTTCATCGGAGAACTTCCATTTCAAATTTTTCAGATTTTCTGCCTCTAATATGCCGGCCAATTCCTTTGTGAATGGCGAAATGTCTTCTGTATTGGAACTTGCAAACCAGACCCGTTTTTCTGTTGACGGGAATTTTTCCAAATGCTCCCTGGCAGTTCTCACTAAGTAATGATTATTCCACCACAAAGACGGATCGAATGCAATGTAATGGTCAAACATTTCCGGAGCCAGGAAAAATGTTTCCATCACAAAAAGCCCCGACAGGGATTCGCCAATAATGCTTTTTTCGTTTGTTGTTTTGTACCGCTTGTCAATTTCAGGGAAGAGTTCCTCTGCGATAAAAGCCCTGAATTTTTCCGAACCGCCCACAACGGGCGCAACTTCCCTATCCGCAGCAACTTCCGTAGTTCCCGTCAAATCTCTTCTCCGCTCTGTGTTTTCAATGCCTACCAGCAGCAAAGGCTTTATCTTATTGTCCCTCATTAGTTGAGCCAGTGTATTGGCGATATGGGGGAAGTCTTCTTTAACTCCGCCGTCTGCCATGTACATGACGGGCAGCGGGGTTGAACTCGTTTTATAGTCTGCCGGTATCCAGACGTTAATAGTCCTTTCTTCGTCCAACTGTTTGGATTGAACCGTAAAAACCTCGTGTTCCGGAATGGGGTCGGATGGCGACAATGCGCGCGAACAGCCGGCGAGCGTTGCAAGAACAGAAACTAGGCCGTAAAAAAAAGGTCTCACTTACTGTGTTATGTTTTAAACTGATTTACAATGAATTGTATATTGGAGATGGGTATGGTTTAGTCGAAAATGGCAGATCAAAATCGGATTTCAAAATTAGAAAAAACTTTAACCTAAGATATATCCTGCCGCTTTTTGTTTGAACGGGGAAGGCTTTGCGAGGCTGTTTGCTGTGGGTTGCCATTCTTCCTTATAATTTACTCTTTTTAAATTTTGATAAATAAAATGAAAAAACTCCCCTTGGCCTGTTGTATCAAAAAGCCCGGCAGTAGCAGTTTTTTTCTCTTATGTCCTGCCGTCAAAACTTGGGGGCGACCCAGTCTTTCGACCAGGGCTTACAACTGAACTTAGTCAGCAGTTTAAAAGCTCAGATTTTTTTTGAGAAATTCCAACTCGGCTTTCAATTGTTCTATTTCATGGTTCAGAGCCGCCGTAATGCGCCAATGTCAGACGCATCCGCAGTGCCTGATTTGTCAAAAAGTTCGTGTAGTCTTTCATGTGCAACCTTTTTCCAGTCGCAAATCTGGTTTTGATGGAGGCTGTACTGACCGGCTAACTGAGCCAGCGTTTTTTGTTCTTTAAGAGCATCGAGTGCAACTTTTGCCTTAAAGGCGCCGCTGTGGTTTCGACGTGATCTGCGGTTCATGATCAACAGTTTTGATGTGTGAAATTGCAACTTTTTTCACTTATGCCTACTGTTTAAATTTTGGGGAGTAGTTCAAGTTGAGATAAAGGCCGTCAAAACTCTGGAAGACGTGCATTTGGCGCAAGGAAAAAACTACGTTGTCGCCTACGATTTCCAGATTGGCCTGCTTATAAACTTTGGTTCAACGAGTTTGCAATTTTAAAAGTTATTCAACAAAAAATACCAGAACCCCAATCCTGAAAAACGTGTATAAAAATCCTGCAAATCCTGATTCAAACAGTTGCAGGTGCAACAATGATTTGCCCTCCACGTTGCCTAATGCGTCGGCCTCAATTTCGGTCAGAGAACTTTTTCCTTTCAGAAAAGCGAAATGGTCGTAAAATGCCGATTGGAGGTAAACAGGCGCCTTTTCGTTCCATAAGATTTTATTTTGGTCGAAATAAGATTGCCACATGGCGAGTTATTAAAATGTTTGTGGTTGCATTAAATTTACGAATATTGGCGACCTTTTCAGAAATGGTAATAATAACTTTTAAATAATTTTTTCAAATGGCAGACAGTAAAATCCAACCCGGACAATTAAACATTGAACTTCCCGAGAACGTAGCCGAGGGACAATACTCTAACTTAGCGATCATCTCCCACAGCCAGTCGGAGTTTATCGTTGATTTCATCCTGATGGCGCCCAACATGCCCAAGGCTAAAGTGAAGTCAAGGATCATCCTCACACCGCAGCACGCCAAACGCCTGATGAACGCCCTATCCGACAACATTAAAAAGTACGAAGCCCAAAATGGGGCGATTAACGAACCGGAAATGCCGCCTTTCCCCTCCATGAATTTTAATACGCCCACGGCTCAGGCCTGATGGACACACAGTAGAGACGCACAGCTATAGAGCCGCACGACCGTGCGGCTCTATAGCCCACCAACAGTTATAATTATGAAACTAACCATATCCATCTTCCTGACCTCCCTGATGCTGCTGGCAGGGATAGTTTTCCAGTCCTGCCTGTCGGATAAGGGGAAGGAGCAGCACAAGAACCTTTCCACCACAGTCAAAAAGGGAGAGTTCAAAATTTATGTCTCTGCCACAGGGGAATTGGAGGCGAAGAACTCAGAGGAGATCAGAGGACCTTCCGGCATGCGCACTGCGCAGATTTATCAGGCGACTATCACGGATATGATTCCCGAAGGCGTCATGGTCAAACCCGGTGATTATGTGGCTACCCTCGATCGCACTGAGTTGGAGACGAAGTTGAAAGAGGCTCAGACGGAGATTGACAAAATCGAAACGCAGTTAGAGCAGGCGCGGATAGATACCGCAATTGAATTGCGCGGTCTGAGAGACGATTTGGTCAATTTCCGGTTTTCCATGGAAGAAAAGCGCCTGCAGGTAGAGCAAAGTCGCTATGAGCCTCAGATGGTCATTCAGCAGGCGGAGATTGACCTGCAAAAAGCCAAGCGGGATTTGACCCAGTTGGAGAAAAAATACGAATTGTCGCAGACCAAATCCAAAGCCAAAATCCGCGAAATCCTGACCTCGCTGAAGCAGCAGGACAGCAAGCGCCAGCGGCTGGTGGATCTAAGTTCCAGCTTTACGGTGCTTGCGCCCAAAGAGGGCATGCTCATCTATGCCCGCGGCTGGAGCGGCAAAATCGGCCCCGGCTCCCAGATTAGCTCCTGGGATCCCATCGTGGCGGAGTTACCCGACCTGAGCATCATGATCAGCAAAACCTACGTCAACGAGGTGGACATCAGCAAGGTGCAAAAGGGTCAGGACGTAAAAGTCAAAGTGGATGCTTTCCCCGACAGGCAGTACGACGGCACGGTCATCCAGGTGGCCAATGTCGGAGAACAGTTGAGGGGCTACGACTCCAAGGTCTTCGAAATCACGGTGCAAATCAACGAGGTGGACTCCATCCTGCGCCCCGCCATGACTACGAGCAATGAAATCCTCACCTACACTTTCCAAAATGTCCTGCACATTCCATTGGAGGCGCTGCAAAATGATACGGTGGCCTATGTATTCAAAAAAACCGACGGGAAGGTTATGAAGCAGGAAGTGCTCTCTGGCGAGACTAACGACAACGAAGTCATCATTGAGCACGGAATAGAGGAGGGAGAAGAGGTGTTGCTGACCGTCCCTTCCAACGCCGACAAATTGTCCTTTGCGCCATTGGATCCACAGCTTAAAGCGGAGCTCAAAAAGAAAATAGAGGAAGCCAAAAAGCAACGGATTCAGGAGGCTTTGGAAAAAATGAAACAGGTCAAAGAAGAATACCAGCCTAAGAGCAAGGGCAACGACGGTACATTTATAATTATCGGGTGACAAACTGCCCGAACCCCTTTCCGAACCTCCATCCGGATTTTTCTAAATTCCAAAACAGAAAGAATCTTGCAACGGACATTTTTTAATTTCATACTCGCAATGGAGGGCGTTTTGGCCAATACGCTCCGCGCCTTTCTGACGGCGTTGGGCATCATCTTCGGCGTGGCGGCAGTCATCGCTATGCTGGCCATTGGCAACGGCGCCCGGCAATCCATTTTGGAGCAGATGAAACTCATCGGCGCCAATAATATCGTCGTCAATTCCATCGTGCTGCAAGGCGGCGACGAGGGCGAGAAAACCGCAGGCGGCGGTCAGTCCTCCTCGCAGGAAGGTAAACACCCCTGGTCCCCCGGCCTTTCTTTGGAAGACGTCAAAGCCTTGCAGGTCGTCCTGCCCAATGTGGAATTGATCAGCCCCGAAGTCGTGTTGCCCCTGAGTTTAGTGCAGAGTGGAAAATCCATCCGCTCCAAAGCAGTAGGTGTCACCAATGCTTTTTTTGAACTCAACAACCTGCAATTAGCAGAAGGAGATTTTTTTCACCAACTCCATTTGGAAGGGGGAAAACCCGTTTGCATCATTGGACAAAATATCAAAACCAGATTTTTTCCTGAGAAAGACCCTTTAGGACAATGGATTAAATGCGGAACCGTCTGGATGAAAATTATCGGCGTGCTGGAAAAGCGGATTACCAGCCAGGAGAGCTTAGAAAGTCTCGGCATTCGAGATTACAATTCCGATGTGTACGTACCGGTGAACAGCGCCCTCCTGCGCATCAAAGACCGAAGGCGGGCGAGCAATCCCTTCCTGATGAAGAACCAGGACCATGACGAGAATGACAATCCGAAATTAGAGAAAAATTACAACCAGTTAGATAAGGTGGTAGTGCGGGTTCACGACTCCGCCGACCTTCAGGTCACCGCGCAGGTTATCGCCCAAATCCTCAAACGCCGGCACAACAACCTTTTAGACTTTGAAGTGGAGGTGCCCGAACTGCTTCTCCAGCAGCAGCAAAAGACGCAGGACATGTTCAACTTCGTGCTGGCTGTCATCGCCGGTATTTCTCTGCTCGTCGGCGGTATCGGCATTATGAATATTATGCTGGCCTCCGTTTTGGAACGAATTAAGGAAATCGGCGTGCGGCGTTCTTTAGGCGCCAAGCGCAGCGACATTGTCTGGCAGTTTTTGTTCGAAGCCATTTTTATCAGTCTGTTGGGAGGTATCATCGGCGTGCTCTTGGGAATCGGCGCCGCCAAAGTTATTGCCTCAGCCGCCGACATTCCGACCATCGTTTCCTGGGCTTCCATCTTTTTGTCCTTTGGCGTAGCCGCCTCGGTGGGACTGGCCTTTGGCCTCTTTCCTGCGCGCAAGGCGGCGAAGGAAGATCCCATTAAGGCCTTGCGGATCGAGTGAGACCCGACTGCCGCCGCCCTTATATTTTTTTTAAAATGCGGCGAGAGACATAGAGGCCGACACCGAATGACTTAGCCTGCTGTGCGATAGGGTTTTGCCTGTTTTGTGTATAATTCTATCCGCTCGAAATAATTTTCTCCACTTTGAATGAAGCAAAATATGAAGCTCACTTTCGCTTTTTTTCTGCTGAGCCTGAACCTTTCGCTGGGCGCTCAGACCGACACCCTTTCCCTGAGTCTGAATGAAATTGTCGGACTGGCCCAGAGCGACGCGCCCGACGCCCTCTTAGCCGAGACGAGAATGAAAAACCGCTACTGGGCTTACCAGTCCATTTTGGCGGACTTCAGGCCCCGCATCGCCTTTTCCGGCGACCTGCCCAACCTCAACCGCACGATTGACATTATCACCCAGCCCAACGGTACCGACCTTTTTATACAAAGGGCGCAAATGCGCAATAGGGTAGGACTGTCCCTTCAGCAGCAAATCGCCCCGACGGGAGCGACCGTTTTCGCCAGCACCAGCCTACAGCGCCTCGATATCTTCCAGACTCAGGGCGCCAACGGCGTCTCCTATTTTTCAACCCCGCTTTCGCTTGGCTTCACCCAGCCGATATTTGGCTTCAACCAATTGAAATGGAACAAGCGGATAGAGCCGCTGCGCTACCAGGAGGCTACCCGGGAATACGCCGAGGAAATGGAAAATGTGGCTTATCAGGCCTCTCAGTTTTTCTTCGACATCTTCATCGCCCAGTTGGATTTGGAAGCGGCCATGCAGGACAAAGCCAATGCCGACACCCTGCTGAACATTTCCAGAGGCCGGTTTGAAGTGGGGCGAATCGCCGAAACGGAATTGCTGCAAATAGAACTGAGCGCCATGAACGCCGATGCCGCCGTCCAGCAGGCCCACCTCGACCTGCAATCAGGCACCGAGCGCCTGCGCAATTTCATCGGTATCCGGCAGGCTGTTTTTTTCAGATTAGAGCCGCCCACCAACATTCCCGTCTTCAAAATTGACTCAGATCAGGCCTTGCAATTTGCCCGAAATTACCGCAGCGACATCATCGGATTCCAGCGCCGCTTAGCCGAGGCCGACGCCGAAGTCGCCCGCGCCAAAGCTAACAGGGGGTTCCAGTTAGACATCTTCGGACAATTCAGTCTCTCGCAAACGCACACCAGCCTCGACGGCGTCTACAAGGATCCCTTAGACAACGAGTTGTTCACCGTCGGTATAGAAATCCCAATCTTTGACTGGGGAAAGTCCAGAGCGCAATTAGAAACGGCATGGTCTAACCGGGAATTGGAAAGACTCAACGTGGACGTGGAAACCGTCCGGTTTGAGCAGGAGATATTGCTGAAAGTCAGGCAATTCGACCTGGTTCGAGATAAAGTCAGCCTTGCATCCCGCGCCTACGAGGTCGCCCTGAAACGCGAAGAAATGACCCGCAACCGCTACTACATCGGCAAAATCGGCGTCCTCGACTTAGGCGTCGCCATCACCGAAAAAGAATCCGCCCGCCGCTCCTACATGAACGCCCTCCGCACCTTCTGGCTGGCCTATTACGATCTCCGCCGCTCCACCCTGTTTGACTTCGACAGAGGAGTACCCTTAGTGAGAAAGATCGAGGGACAGTAGATGAATCCCGTTTTGAATGATGATTTTTTTGAAATGATGAGAAATGAATATTGGGAAGGCCGTTTAGAAAAATTAGCGAAATCAGCGGGAAAATCCACGTTAGATGAGACGCCAAAAGAGCGCCGGAATAGATGGACGATAAAAGACGGACGATATCCGATTTTTTTATTTTTCCCAACGCTTCAGTTCCACCTTGTCTAAAATCATAAATCGTCAATCTTATATCTTAAATCAAAGTGAGAATGGCCGTCAAAAGAGCGCCGGCATGAATAGACGCTAGAAATTAGACAATATCCGATATTCGACTCCTCCCCTGGCTCTGTCTCCTCACCTCATCTTGACGACCCTTTTCACCAGACTGCCATCTTCCGTAATCAGGCGGACGAGATAGAGGCCGCCGCTCCAGTCCGGGTTGACTTCCAATTGTCGGCGATGCTGGCCGGCGGAGAGTCGAGGCAGGGTTTCAGAATAAAGTACTTGTCCGCTCAGGCTGAGGAATTGCAACTGGACGTCTGTGGTTTTTGATAAAATAAGATCAACGGATAGTTGGTCGCTAAACGGATTCGGAAAGGCGCTCCATTCGAAGACGCCGGCCGTTTGCTCTTCCGTACCCGACAGGCAGGCAGTCTTTTTGGAGAAAGTAAAATAGTTTCCCAGCGAAAACTCGCAAATCGTGCGGATGCGAAAATCGTATTTTGTGCAAAGCTCTAAGCCGTAAACAGTGTATTCCGGATCGGTCAGAGATAGCGTCGTCCAGTCGTCGGCGGTTCCCGATTTGCGGTAGCCAAATTCGTAGCTGAGGAAATTGGACGGGCCGAACCAGCTAAGCGACAGAGAAGACAGCGTCGAATCGGATTGAACCGAAGAGACCGCAGCGCAGGGGACGAGCGGTCGGAAATACGCCGTCACTACCTCGCTGGAGGTATCGGTCAGAGCAAGTTGGATGGCCTCGGCAAACTGATTGGGCTGGAAAGTGTTGTGCTGGATTGCCCAGTGATCCAGGGTCCATTCTGGATCTGGAACGGCCAGAAAATCTAATTTAGTTCCAACAAAATAATCTCCGGTGAAAGGATATGTCTCGGGAATGATGGTATTGACTTTCACCCGGTTGGGAGAGTCTTCGGGGACAATCTTTACCGTTACGGGGTAAGGCCCGACGACGTCATAGCAGCCTTCTATGCCGCCGTTAATGGTGTCGCAACGAGCCAGAATAAAATTTCTCATGGAATTGACGTTCGACAGCCAACTTCCCATAGTGCCGCCCCAGCGTTGGATTTGAGCAGGCATTTCCGGCGTGATGACGGCGATCATGGAATCCAGCAGGCTGATCATGTAATCACAGGAGAAATAGGTGTTGTTCAGGTCTGCGTAGCGATTGACGTAGAGAGAGTGGAATTCCTCATTGGCCATGAGCGCCTCGATCAGGGCGCCGTGACCTTCAAAATCCAGGGGCAAATTTTCAGCATAACACGGATCTGCATTGGGCGAGACATCGGGGATAGAGGTGTAGTTCGTGTAATGTCCAAAGACGGCGTCCATGTCCCAGAGCGTATATCGCCAGGTGCGGGCGTCCCCTTCGGGATTCCTTCCACGCCACCAGCCGGTATTCCAGTTTAACCAGTCTTTGCAAACTACGTGGGTGTTGATGAGCATATAGTCTATGAGACTCAGGACGTTGAGCTGTGATTTAATGTATTCGTAGTTGGCCGGTTTGGACATGTCTTCAGAATAGATAAAATCGCGCAATAAATCCCATTCCCACCGGCTCCCATACTCTGCCCAGGTGCCTCCCCAGGTTTTAATGTAGTCCAGCCATTCTTTATCCTGATTGTAATAGTAGCTCGTGTAGTCGGAGTCGTCCACTTTTTCGCGGATATCGTACAGACCCCAGTACTTGCCGTTGAGGTAGAGGACGGCGGGCGCCCAGGAGCGCTCGTCCAGTTCTAAATGGGCGCGCTGAGACAGGGTTTGGACATAAGCGTCCCGAATGTGCGCCCCGCCCAACAAAGCGGGATAGTTGTCATTGGCGGCAGCTTTTAGGATGAGGCGCTGGAAGCTGTTGCGGGTTTTATTGGAAAAAAACCGGTGCTTAATGGCGTTGGAGTAGCCCATTTGATCGCGGGTGATATAATCTACCCCGCGCTGCTGATAGAACCAGGAGTCGTTGCCGTGCTTGTTGAACTCGCCGTAGGCAAAGTCAATACGCTCCCCATTTTTGAAATATTCAAAGCTCCCGCGCGGGTAGAATTGGCTGCCATTGAACAGATTGGATAAGCTGCTCCCCGAAACAGACAGGACGGGAACCGTGTGCGACGCATTAATAAAGTAGGTGTTGACCAGCGTGAAGCTCGGCAGGACAGTAGGCGCTTCGCTATAAGATTTAGCCTTCAAAACTGTCGTTTCCGAAATGCTGATTGAGCCGGTATAGATGGGAGAATTAGAGCCAGGCTCCGAGCCGTCGAGCGTGTAATGGATGGCGTTACCCCCGGTTGAAGAGAGCGAAACGCTGATGGAGCCATTGTAAAACCCCGCCTCCATACTGGCGCTTGGCAGAGCGGCATAAGCCTCGTAAGCGTTGGCGTTGGGCGCCCCCGGTGTCGGCGTGGAAAAAATCCCCCAGACTGGGCTGCCGTCTGTTACCCTGCCGATGGAATGGTTAGCCTGGTTCCGAGTGCTTGTCTGCTGAACGTCTAAGAGATTCTGAGAGGCGTCGTATAAGGCTACGTATTCATTTTTCGTCTGCGTGATTTTGAAGTTGGCGTGAATGTATCCACCTGTCGCCAGGTTTCGCCCCGATGCAAAAATGAGCTTGTGTTCCCCCGGAATAATCGTTATGCCTGCCGGAAATTTCCATTTTGTCGGTTTGTTGATATTGTCAGTCAGAGAGTAACCTTCCAGATTAACCGGTTGATTCCCAAGATTATACAGCTCTATCCAGTCTTCTCTTTCCGAAAAGTTGTCGGTGATACCGTCCATATTAGCGGCTGAGAATTCGTTGATGATGACCTGAGACCAGACCGGAATGGAGAGCAGGCTAAAGAAGAGAGCAGAGTAAAAAAAGCTAAGGCGCATACAGTAGTTATTTATTAGAATTGAGTTGCCAAAGATAGGAAAGCAGAACTGCTTTTTTTCAAAAGAGAAAAAGAAAACAAGGACAGTAATTTAAAATGCAAACATTGTAACACACCCCGGTTCCCTATGCCCCGGGTGCGCACAGTGTTAGTTAAAATTACCGGATTCACCGGTAATATTGCCAGGCTTTTCCTGTTCAGTCTGAGCCGTCTCATTTAGCCTTCTTTTTTTAAAAAAAATCGGCTGCTCAATCTGAATTAAATCCGGACTAATTTATCCCTTTGTCGTGAATCGCCTGAAGGGAAACCTTAGCTCGCAAGCCTTCGTCATAGATATTGAACTAAACCCAGCAGCTAAAAAATAGCGAGTATTTAGCTTCCTTTGCGCTGCCGTAGCAGGTTTAAGTCCAATGAAAACCGCATGCAGGGAAATCGGACTGCGCTCCAATTTTTACAAAAAACGACTATTAAGAACATGTTCAGAACGCTAATACTTTCCTTCACTTTCCTCTTTTTATTTTTTCAAATTAATGCGCAACAAGCGACTTTCAAAGTTGTGCCACTGGGCGTAAAGGGCGGAAGCGATGAGAGCAACCTCTCCTGCTACATGGTAGCGCCGGCGCAATCCGACGAGTACGTTTGCTTAGATGGCGGAACAGTTTATTCGGGGATAAAAAAAGCCATTGAAAAGGGCAGCTTTTCCAAATCAACAGACCGGGTCTTGAAGGAAAACATAAAAGGATACCTGATCTCGCACGGCCATCTGGATCATAATGCGGGCATGATTATCACATCCCCCGAAGACACCGTCAAGCAGGTTTATGCGCTGCCTTCCGTGCAAAAAGTATTGGAAGAGAAATATTTTACCTGGAGCAGTTGGGCCAATTTTGCAGACGCAGGAGAGCCGCCTTTTTTGAAAAAATTTCAATATATCACGCTCGAAGCGGGTCAGGAAACCTCGCTCACCCATACGCAAATGGCTGCCACGCCCTTTTCGCTGAGCCATGTCCACCCTTACGAAAGCACGGCTTTTTTAATCCGCCATGAAGATTCCTACCTTTTATACTTCGGCGACACCGGCCCCGACGAAGTAGAAAAATCCGACAAACTGCGCCAGGTATGGCAATCCGTAGCCTCGTTGATTGTCTCCAAAAAACTGAAAGCTATCTTTATAGAAGTTTCCTATCCCAATGAGCAACCCGACGTCTCCCTCTTCGGCCATCTGACCCCCAAATGGCTAATGCACGAGATGGATGTCCTGAGCAGTTTCACCGGCCAACCGGCGCTCAAAGGCTTCCCCGTCGTCGTCACTCACATCAAGCCCTCTCCCGTCAAAGAGCGCCAAATCAAAACCCAACTCGCCGCCGCCAATACCCTGCAATTACAAATCATTATCCCCGAACAGGGAGAGAGGCTGGAATTCTGAAATGCCTATACTGCGAAGATAAAGCCCTGGATATTGTGCAGACTCCCGGCGTATGATTTCCCGCAGGTGACAGCAGGTTTTTCTAAACTACCTGCTAATACTCATCTCCCATCATTCAAAAATTTAAATTTACTTCTTCCTCTTAGGAACCGGATCATGGCCTCCTTCAGACCAGGGGTGGCAGCTGAGAAAACGCTTAATACCGAGCCAGAGGCCTTTGAAGACGCCCCATTCCTGGATGGCTTCGACCATGTATTGAGAGCAGGTAGGGTAGTAGCGGCAGGAGGGAGGAATCATCGTGGAAATGACTTTCTGATAAATGCGGATGGGGAGGATGAAAATATATTTTAACAGTTGATTCATCAGTCTGACAGTATATTATAGATGGTGCATGTCTGGTAAACGTTTGGAAGCGGTTGCCGGTTGGGCAAAATTAGCAGGGAAAAACGACAACCTGAAATCGGGACTTTCGTTCAGTCCGTTTGTGAATCAAATTCGGCTATTTTTGCCGAAAATTTTAGGCAAGTGGAAAAGACCCTGAGACAATACGATGAGCTGGTGGCAAAGTGCAAAGACCTTTTTTTAAAAAAAATGCAGGATTACGGCACGTCCTGGCGGCTGATGCGACCAACGACCCTGACGGATCAGCTTTTTATCAAGGCGAAGCGAATTCGAACTATCGAGGAAAACAAAGCGCAGAAAGTGGCCGATTCTATCGAGGGGGATTTTATCGGTATCGTGAATTATGCGGTGATGGCGCTCATCCAAATGTCGCTGCCGGAGGATGCGCCCCTGGAATTGCCGGGCGCCGAAGCCAGGCGCCTCTACGACCAGAATATCGGCGATATCCGTAGTTTGATGATGGCCAAAAACCACGACTATGGAGAAGCCTGGCGGGATTTGCGCACCAGTTCTATCACGGATTTGATTTTGGTCAAACTGCGCCGCATCCAACAGATAGAGGAAAACGAGGGCAAAACTCTGGCCTCCGAGGGTCTGGAGGCCAATTATCAGGACATCGCCAATTATGCTATTTTTGCCCTCATTTTGTTAAATAAAGAAAAATAATAAATTTCTATAAATACCTGATCAGATAGTTTTTAATCAAAAAATTTTGAAATGACGATTTTCACTTTAGTGCTTTATGTCGCCATTGTCGCCGCCATTCTGACTGCAATTGTCGGCCTGGTTTTTAAAAGACAAAAGAGCTGGCTCATCACCTTTTTGCAAAACTTTAGCGGCGCACTGTTTATCTTTTCCGGCTATGTGAAAGCCATTGACCCACTGGGGACGGCTTTCAAGATGGAGCAATATTTTTCTGAATTTTACTTCACCTTTAACGACACCTTCCTGTCCTTTCTCGCTCCGGTATTCCCTTGGTTTTCAGAACACTCAATCGTTTTCTCCATAGTGACCATCGTTTTTGAAATAGCGCTGGGAGTCATGCTCCTGCTGGGCAACCGCCCCAAACTGACGGCCTGGTTATTCCTCGGATTGGTGGTGTTCTTCACCATGCTCACCGGCTTTACCTACCTCACCGGCTATGTCCCGACGGGAGTTAATTTCTTTGAATTTGGGAAATGGGGGTCTTATGTGGAGACCAACATGAGGGTGACGGACTGCGGCTGTTTTGGTGATTTCCTGAAACTGAAGCCTAAAGTGTCCTTTTTTAAAGACCTGTTTCTCCTCATTCCGGCAATCATTTTCGTCTGGAAGTACAGGGATATGCACCGCCTGTTTACATCGGGAGTTCGCCTGGTCGCACTCTGGGCGCTTATCCTCGGCTTCCTCGGCTTCTGTTATTACAACACCTTTATGAATGAGCCGATTCAGGATTTCCGTCCCTTCAAAAACGGCGCTGATATCCGCACGCAAAAAGGCATGGAAGAAGAGGCGATGGCCAATGTTCAGATTACCCATTACAAAATGACCAATAAGACCACTGGTCAGGTCGTGATGCTGCCTTACGAACAATACCTGAAAGAATTTGGCAACTATCCGAAAGAGGAATGGGATTTTGATCAAATCAAAACCGAACCGGCCATAGAACCCTCCAAAATCAGCGACTTTGACATCAGCGACCTCGACGGCAACGATGTCACGGAGGATATACTGAATGATCCAAATTACACCTTCATGGTCGTCGCATACAAACTGCCGATTGAAGGCAAGAGGATGGCGACTACCACGGTAATGGACACCAGTTATGTCGTGGACACAGTTATTGTGTTTGACCCGACTACCTCTGTCGCCGATACCAGCCTCAGGCGGACAGTAGATAAACTGACGCCGAGGGAAGTGGAGGTAGAAGCGACTAATTTCGATCCCACATTTGAAAAGCGCTTAATGGATATCATCAATCCGGTGGTGAATGCCGCAGAGCAGGCCGGCTACAAAGTTTATGCGGTGACGGCGCCCAATAGTTCTGCCGTCATTGACGATTTGAGACATGCGACCCAGAGCGCCTATCCTTTTTACGTGGCCGACGACCTTTTGCTGAAAACTATCCAGCGCTCCAATCCGGGCCTTGTACTTTGGAAGGATGGAAAACTTATCCAGAAGTGGCATTTTAAGAAGATGCCGTCCTTTGATGAGATTAGGGCAAAATATATGCAATAGGGGCTAAGGTGACTTTCGGCTTATCGTCCGTCTTTACATCTGTTGGGCGGACGATGAGTTGATTTCAGCCTGTTGTTTCGCAAAATTTATATTTCTTTGCAGCCCTTAATAAACCCAAACCTATTTAAACCCGCTAAAATTGAATTGACCCGACGACGAGAGCCTTCAGCTTTCGAAGGGAATTGAACCAGGGCAATTTTTTGAAAACTTATGTTGAGCAGAAGAAATATCCGCATAAAAGTCATGCAGGTTCTTTATGCGATGAGCAGAGACCCCGAATTG
>CAZXQI010000051.1:0-26144 GCA_964643005.1 uncultured Saprospiraceae bacterium
TCAATTTCTTATTTTTTACCCCTGACAAAAAATGCTGTAAATCAATTGATTTACAGCATTTTTTTTATACAAATTTTGAAAAAATAATTTATTGGTGCATATTTGCCCTGCATTTTTTACGATAAAATTAACTTCTATGAGAAAGGCTAAGGTAAGCATCAACGATGACAAGTTGCAGGTGTCCTCTGAGATACTCAGGGCATTGGCACATCCTCTAAGAATGAGGATTTTAGGTTTTATTGATCAAAACGAAGTAATCAACGTTAACAAGATCTACAACACGCTGAAATTAGAACAGTCTATCACATCTCAGCATTTACGCATTCTCCGCATGGCCGGCTTGGTTATTACAGAACGAGACGGCAAATTCATTTACTACAAGGTGGACTATGACAAACTGAGTAATGCAGTGAAAGCTGTTGAGGATTTCCTTGATAGCTCAATGTAGGTTCGAACTGCGTTTTTTATTTTGTTCACTTCGGGCGTCAGCCATCAATGAACAACGCTGAAATAGAGCGATGCTCGTGTGTGTTTCTTATTGCTTTCGCAAACAGCCTTGCTGTAGAGAGCACTCTAATCTTTTGTGAGTGCTTGGGCGGAAGGATTGGAATTGTATCGCAAACGAGCAGTTCTTTCAGCGCTGATTTTTCGATATTCTCTATGGCTTTGCCGGATAGCACCGGGTGCGTGCAAATAGCGCGCACACTTCGGGCGCCTTCCTTTATCAGAATATCCGCAGCCCTACACAGAGTGCCGGCGGTATCCACCAGATCATCTACTAAAATTATATCTGCGCCGTCAACGTCGCCGATTACCGTCATTTCGGCCACCTCGTTGGCCTTCTTCCGATATTTATCACAGATGACTAAGTTCCTGCCAAAGTGCTTCGCGTAGGTTCTGGCTCTTTTCACTCCTCCTACGTCGGGAGAGGCGAATATAATGTTATCCAGATCCAGCTTCTGGAGGTAAGGAATGTAGATCGCTTCGCTCTTCAGGTGGTCAACAGGAATATCGAAAAAGCCCTGAATTTGATCGGCGTGAAGATCCATCGTCATAATCCTGTTGATGCCCGCAGCCTGCAACAATTCAGCTACGAGCTTTGCCGAAATTGGTACCCTAGGTTTGTCTTTGCGATCTTGCCGGGCATATCCAAAATAGGGAATCACCGCCGTGATGTATCCGGCAGACGCTCTCTTGGCAGCGTCAATCATCAACAGCAACTCCATGAAGTTTTCAGCCGGCGCAAAAGTGGACTGCACCAGAAAAACAAAGGCGCCTCTGACTGATTCGTTGATGACAGGCTGCATCTCTCCGTCGCTAAACTGATTCACAGTCACATCGCCTAAAGGCTGCCCATAGTAATCGGCGATTTTTTCAGCCAAATAGTGTGAGTTAGTACCGGAAAAGATTTTGACTTCTACCATTGTATTTGAAGTGAAAAAAGAAGGCACCCCCGGCAGCGGTTGTAAAAATTCAGCCGTTGATGACAGTAATGATTCAACGTATTCCATGAAGCGGGATTTTAGATAACACCCAAGTCCTGTTTCTTTTAAGTCGTTGCTCTCACCAGTGCGGATGTCAAAATGTAGAAGGTAGCCGCTACAAGTTACACGTTGCAAAAGTAGGAATTCTTTGAACAAAGGACGGGGGTTGTCTTGTTGTTTTCGGAAGTACTCTATCAAAATACTCACCTGCCATTTTTTAAGGAAAATCAGCCTTAGGTACAAAAATTTTGCTATGCGCCTTCCCAATAATCAGATTCTCTCTTTTTATACTGCGGGTTTCCTCTTTCTATGCAGTTGCCACCTTGTCAGCAATTCTGAAAGCCAAAATTTCTTGGGCGATGATCCGCGACTGAATCAGCTTTTTGCTAACTGGCTTAAAGGAGAAGCTGAAATAAGCAGTTACGATTTAGAACAACTCATCGACGGAGAGAATCGGAGGGGCAAAGCGGTCTTTATTTTTGAAATGGAGAATTTTTCTAAAACAAAACAAGTCAGGTTAGACGATCCCTCAGGTAATGCAGACGATCGCATTCCAGTTTTAAAATACAACCAAATCCGTCGTTTGGCCACAGGGCTTTATGATTACTCCTTCATGGAATCCGTTTTCACTCCGGTCAATTTCGTGGACTTCCCTCATTCGCTAAAGGCAACTACTTCTATTCAGGATCGATATGGGCAGGCCTTTATCCAATTAAACCTTGCCGACAACAAATATCAGGTCTCTAGCTACTCCTTCCGCGAAAAAGAGGGAGATAAAATTCAAACTATCAGCGCCGTCATGCTGGAAGATGAGCTGTGGAACCGGCTCCGCCTCGATCCAAGTTCCATCCGGGAGGGCAATTTTGACCTCATACCATCTACGTCCTTTGGATGGCTACAGCTCCAGTCTTTAAAGCCCAGAAAAGCGAGAATCAGGTTTGAAAAGCAAGAAGTCAACCAGCAGTTAATCGTAGAATATCTACACTTTGAGCGCACGCTTACCATCGGATTTGAAACCGAATTTCCCCATAAAATCCTCAATTGGACTGAGCAGGATGGCAAAGACATCAGCTCGAAAGGTACTTTGCGAAAATCCCTAAAGACAGTCTATCAGCAGAATAACCAAAATGAATTTAAAACTATGCGGGACTCTCTCCAGCTCCGGTGATTTTACTACTGAGATTCCATCAGGGAATGAAGATCCTGCCGCTTGATGGCAGCCGAAATCAGCAAAGGGAATCGTTCAGGCGTACAGGAAAATGCAGGTACATTGAGCGAAGCGAGTTTGGCAGCCAGCGCCTTGTCCCAGGCGGGACTCCCATCGTCGTCCAGCGCCAGTAAGGCGATGAAATTCACGCCAGAGGCAACGATAGATGCCGTTTTCTTTAGCATTTCCTTTTCGCTTCCACCTTCAAAGAGATCGCTGACTAAGATTAGAATCGTATCCGATGGCGATTGGACGAGCGCCTGAGCGTAGCCGAGCGCCTGATTGATGTCTGTTCCCCCGCCCAACTGAGCGCCAAAAAGTAAATCCACCGGATCTTTTAACTCGTTCGTGAGGTCTGCAACCGAGGTGTCGAAAGCGATGAAATGCGTTTTCACGGATCGAAGAGAAGCCATAATAGCGCCTAAGATACTTGCGTACACAACTGAAGAAGCCATCGAACCGCTCTGGTCAACCAGCAGGATGATATGCCTGAGCGTCTGTCCTTTGCGCCCGTGGCCGATAAGTTGCTCAGGAATAATTGTTTTGTACTCCTGCTGGTAGTGCTTCAGGTTTTTATGGATAGTGCTGCGCCAGTCTATTTCGTTAAATTTGGGGCGGCGATTTCTTACCGAGCGACTGAGCGCTCCTTCAATAGCCTGTCGCAATGGATTCCTGAGCTTCTTTTCAATTTCAGCGACTACCTTTTTCACAACCATTCTGGCCGTTTCTCTCGTCTTAGAGGGCATTACTTTGTTTAGAGACAGCAGGCTCGCAACTAAGCTGACGTCCGGTTCAAACATCTGTAGCAATTCCGGTTCGAGCAGAAGTCGTTGAAGATTGAGGCGTTCAAGGGCGTCTTTTTGCATGACCTGCACAACGGAAGTGGGAAAGTACTTTCGGATATCGCCGAGCCAGCGATTTACATTGGGCGAGGAGGCTCCCAAACCGCCCTCGCGCTCTGAGTTGTACAGCGCTTCCAACACGGCGTCCATGCCCATCGCCTGGCCATCCAAACCCAATTCTCCTTTCGGGTCGGATTGCTTTCCAAGAATCAGTCGCCATTTTTCTAATCTGGAATCCATGATGATAAGAGTAATTAAAAGCACCCTCCCTGTTCCATGCCTTTCCACAAAAGTTAATCCTAAAACTTCTCCATTCAGGGCCGCATGTCGGTGTTGAGGATTTTTAGAACCGAGACTATCGTTTTATCTTCCTCGAAGGTAGTTTTCATTTCTTTAGCCAGCGCCTCCATTACCTGATCGTACGATCCAAAAATTTGCGAGCTGATGGTATTGGAGATTACTTCCAGGCTCTCGTATGCTTTTAGCCGGCGAATAAATTTGATAATGGAAGTTCCGTATTCCCGATCCAGCGGATACATGCTGATTTCAACAGAGATTTTCATTACTTTTTATTTAAAGTTTTTCCCTTTGTTCAAGGTCGTCCTTTATCGGAGTCAATTAAAATTACCCGTAAAAATTCAAACTTCTTTATCTTTGGGTGTTCAATATTTTCAATGGAAAAATAAAAGTGAACGCAATTCATACATTCAAAGTAAAAGGATTTGAAGATTAGAAGAAGATTTTCTCCTGGATTTGCGAGTGAAAATTAATAGTAGTTGGCACAAAATCGGCGCATTGCTTTGCCAGATTGCCACAGTTAAAGGGAATACTGAAGCATTTAGAAATAAATTAATCGTTCTGACTGTTTTTGCCAGTGATTTTAAAGAGAATCCAAAAGCGTAATGAGAGCAGTAGTTTAAAATGTGATTTTCTCTTTGGCTAAATATCATCGGGACATAGTTTTCTGTTTTAGATTAGTGGTGAAATGGCCTTATTGACGCTCGGAAAGCATATTTTTTTTAAAATACCTTCCCCGACAACCGCGCTGTCTCGCCAAATAACTCCTCCTTTCTTTTGCCTTTGAATGACGAGATTTTAATTCGGGAAAAAGTCTAAGCTTACTGTCCGGAAAGGGCGACTTTCAAGAAATCCCGGCAAAACGCATCGGGCAACGTGCAATTCAAAGATATAATAGGGCAACAAACCGCTAAAGTACAGCTACGGCGAATGGTGGGAAGCCATCGAATACCGCATGCGCTGATGCTGCTGGGCGCGCCGGGAAGCGGCGACCTGGCATTAGCCTGGGCGCTCGCCCAATACGTTTTGTGCGAAAACCGCATAGATGGAGACTCTTGCGGTTCCTGTAGCCATTGCCAGAAAGCAAGCAGGCTTGTCCACCCTGATTTACACTTCACCTTCCCAACAGTGGGAACAGATACGACAAGCGATTCTCTCCTGCCTAACTGGCGGGAAGCCCTCGCCGAAAATCCCTATCTCAACATCAATCAATGGCTCCAGCGAATCGGAGCGGAAAACAAACAGGCCAACATCAACAAAGACACCTGCCTGAATATTTTTAAAAAGTTAAACCTAAAGACATTTCAGGCCAATTACAAAATCATGCTCCTCTGGCTCCCAGAATACCTGGGTAAGGAGGGAAATCGCCTGTTGAAACTCATCGAAGAACCGCCAGAAAACACCCTGCTCATCCTTGTCGCCCAAAATCAGGAACTCATCTTAAACACCATTTTATCGAGATGCCAATTAGTAAAAGTGGGCAAGCTGGCTGAGGAAGAAGTAGAGCGGGGATTAATAGAGTTCAAAAATTTTCCCGTCGAAAAGGCCAGGTCTATCGCCCAGTTGAGCGGCGGCGATTTCAACGAAGCGCTCAGCATCGCCGCGCAGCCTGTCCGGGACAATTCAGCGCTCTTTCTCGACTGGTTGAGAAAATGCTATAAGGGGAACGGTGTAGAGATGGTCGGCTGGGTAGAAAACTTTGCAACATTAGGCAGGGAAAATCAAAAGCAATTCCTCCAATACGGACTGCATTTCATGCGGGAATATATGGTGATAAAAACTACCGGCAACCTCCGCGTAAGACTGCTGGAAGACGAGTTGGAAACAGCTCGAAAACTCAGCAAAGTCATCAATTTTGGACAAATCGAACGCATCGTCCGACTCTTTGATGATTGCGCTTATTCCATCGAGCGAAACGCCAACCAAAAATTGCTTTTCTTAGATACGTCAATTCAAATAAATAAAATACTCAGGAATTGAGCGGCGGAAGTCGAGAAGGCATTGTGATGAAGGCGCCCCATTCCAACGCTCAATGTTAAATATCAAAAAAATGGCATGTTCAGGATGTTCAAATAATTCAAAAGATGGTCAGGGCGGCTGCGGTGGAAATTGCAGCGGCGGCGGGTGTGAACGCCGCAATACTTTCGACTGGCTCGCCATCATGGGCATAGAAGACATCGAACCATTCAATGTGGTAGAAGTCAGCTTTAAAAATGGCGCCCGCAAGGGATTTTTCTACAACCAGCCATTCACGAGAGCCGTGACGGGCGATACGGTAGTGGTAGAAGCTCAGGCAGGTTACGACGTGGGAAGAATCACTCTTTCGGGAGAACTGGTGCGCCTGCAATTGCGAAAAAAGAAAGTGGCCGAAGACAGCTACTTTCCAAAAATCCTCCGCAGAGCTAATCCTCAGGAAGTAGAAAAACTTCAGCAATTGCGGGGCATAGAAATGCCTACGATGGTTCGCGCCCGCGCAATTGCCCGCACCCTCGACTTAAACATGAAAGTCGGCGATGTGGAATACCAGGGCGACGGCAAAAAAGCTACTTTCTACTACACCGCCGACGGGAGAGTGGACTTCAGGGAACTCATCCGCCACTACGCTAAAGAATTTAAAGTCAAAATCGAAATGCGCCAGATCGGCGCCCGACAGGAGGCCGCCCGCATCGGCGGTATCGGCCCCAGCGGCAGGGAGCTTTGCTGCTCCACCTGGCTCAACTCCTATCGCACAGTTTCTACGGCGGCAGCTCGCTATCAGAACTTAGCCATCAACCAGGCAAAACTGACCGGCATGTGTGGAAGGCTAAAATGTTGCCTGAATTACGAATTGGACACCTACATGGAAGCCCTGTCTAATTTTCCAGAAGACGCCGAAAAACTGAGAACCCAAAAGGGCATCGCCGCCCTGGTAAAAACAGACATTTTTAAAGGCTTAATGTACTATAGCTACGAGCACGAACATGGACGGGGTCGGATGTATCCACTCGACCTAAAATTGGTGCGGTCGGTGAGAGACATGAACCAGAGAGGAGAATTTCCATCTGACTTAGCCGATCTATTGCGCGAAAAAGAGCGCCCCAAATCCGAAGAACCCGACTTTGGCGCCGGCGACGTCACCGGCGTCATCGAACTACCCGCAGAGGAAAAGCAAAGGCACAAAAAGAAGAAGAAAAGAGAAGGCGACTCTTCCGGAAGAAACGACCGCGGAGAAAAAGGAGGAAAACACCCTGACTCCCCCAGAAAGCACTCCAGGCAGGGCGGCGACAAACATAAAGACAGAGAAAATCAGAGGAAAGCGACAGACTCCTCTTCGACCTTTCCTTCCGATACTGCCAATTCCGAACAGTCGCAAGAGACTAAGAAAGATGGGGATAAGGGAAGAAAGTACAAGGGTAGAGGAAATAAAAACCGATTCAAAGGCAATGGACCCGGCAAAAAGGAATAAGTTCGGCTCTTTCTTTTAAAACAACTATATGCGCCTACCTGCAAAAACCAAGATTGCAGCGCAGGCGCATATCATAATAACACAAATTTTTTTCTGAAATGAAATACGATGTCACCGTCATTGGTTCCGGGCCTGGCGGCTACGTGGCCGCCATTCGCTGCGCTCAACTGGGTCTAAAAACAGCTATTATTGAGCGGTATAACACGCTTGGCGGTACCTGCCTCAATGTGGGTTGTATCCCTTCCAAAGCCCTTCTCGACTCATCAGAACATTTTCACAATGCCAAAGAAAAATTTGAAATACACGGCATTAGCGTCTCCGGTTTGAAAGTCAACATGTCGCAAATGATCAAGCGCAAAAACGAAGTGGTTGATCAAACCTGTAAAGGCGTGGATTTTTTGATGAAAAAAAATAAAATTGACGTTTATACCGGGCACGGCTCCTTTCTCACAGCCAACAAAATCAGCATTGCCAAAAGCGACGGTACAAAGGAAGAAATCGAAACCGACAAGACGATCATCGCCACCGGCTCCAAGCCCATCGTTCCGGCGGCTTTTAATTACGATAAGAATCGGATCATCACCTCTACCGAAGCGCTGAATATCGAAAAAGTACCCAAGCGCATGGTCATCATTGGCGCAGGGGTTATCGGTCTGGAATTAGGCTCCGTTTATGCCCGTCTCGGCACAGAGGTGGAAGTCGTGGAATTCCTCGACCGCATCATCGCCAATATGGACGGCGATTGCAGCAAGGAGCTGCAACGCTCTCTGAAAAGCTTAGGCATGAAGTTTCATCTGAAGCACAAGGTGAACACGGTGAAGGCCACGAAAAAGGGAGTCGTAGTCGAGGTACAGAAGCGGGACAGCGAAGAAACATTCAATCTTGAGGCAGATTATTGCTTAGTCGCCATTGGCCGGCGACCCTACACCGACAATCTCGGCCTTGAAAATATTGGCGTCGA
The DNA here is from genome assembly GCA_964643005.1 of uncultured Saprospiraceae bacterium. Taxonomy (GTDB): domain Bacteria; phylum Bacteroidota; class Bacteroidia; order Chitinophagales; family Saprospiraceae; genus UBA6168. The sequence continues at coordinate 8,237 of CAZXQI010000051.1, forward strand.
GAAAGACGAACGCGGGCGCATCAAAGTGGACGAACATCTACAAACCAATGTCCCGGGCGTCTATGCCATCGGCGACGTCATTCAGGGCGCCATGCTCGCCCATAAGGCAGAAGAAGAAGGCGTCTTCGTTGCAGAGACCATCGTCGGTCAGCAACCTCACGTGAACTACAACCTTATCCCGGGCGTCGTTTACACCTGGCCAGAAGTGGCAAGCGTCGGGCAGACGGAGGAACAACTTAAAGAAGCCGGAATATCCTACAAAGTCGGCAAGTTCCCCATGAAGGCGCTCGGACGAGCCAGAGCCAGCACAGACACGGAAGGCATGGTCAAAATCCTGGCGCATCAGGAGACAGACGAAATACTCGGCGTCCACATGGTAGGCGCCCGCGTCGCCGACCTGATTGCCGAAGCCGTGGCGCTCATGGAGTTCCGCGCATCGGCGGAAGATTGCGCCCGTATGAGCCACGCTCACCCAACTTATGCCGAAGCCGTAAAAGAAGCGGCCCTGGCGGCAACCGCCGGCCAGCCAATTCATATTTAACCCAACATCAAATTTGGGACAGCGCCTAAATCCAGAGCGCATTTTTTTTCTTATTCTAATGGCGCTCTGCCGGGGTAATTCAGTAGTAGCTCCCCCTTGAGGCAGTTTTAAAAAGCGTGTCAATGCCAACTTCAAAATGGAAAATCTAATTGACGCCCATCAACATTTCTGGCGCTTCGACCCCATCCGGGACGCCTGGATTGACGAATCCATGAAGGTTCTCCAACGGGATTTCTTAGCCGCCGATTTAAAACCCGAATTAGACGCACAAGGCCTGAATGGCTGCATCGCCGTGCAGGCCGATCAGTCGGAAGCAGAAACGCATTTCCTTTTGCAACTTGCCGAAGAGCGCGATTTTATCAAAGCCGTAGTGGGTTGGGTGGATTTACAGGCCGAGAATATTGAAGATCGATTAGCATATTTTTCTCAATTTGAAAAATTAGCCGGCTTCCGGCACATTGTACAGGCCGAGCAGGACGTGAATTTTTTGCTTCGCAAAAATTTCTGCCGGGGAATAGAGGCTTTGCAGAAATACGGTTTCAGCTACGATATCTTGGTCTTTCCGCACCATTTAGGCGTCGCGCTGGAATTTGTGTTGCGATTCCCACAGCAGAAATTTGTAATTGATCACTTAGCCAAACCCTACATCAAAGACGGCTTTTATCATGGATGGGCAAGCCTGATGCGGGAAATCGGGAAAAGAGAAAATGTCTTTTGCAAAATTTCCGGTATGGTCACGGAAGCCGACTGGGAGCGTTGGCAATACGATGATTTTACGCCCTATCTGGATCTGGTCGTAGAAAGTTTCGGCACTGGCCGATTAATGTTTGGCTCGGACTGGCCGGTCTGCTTGGCGGCGGCAAGCTATGGGGAGGTGATTGGAACAGCCCGACGGTATTTTGAGAATTTTCCAAAAGAAGAAAAAGAGGAAATATTTGGTCGGAATGCGCTTCGGTTTTACAACAGGAAAAAACCGATCTAAGTGCCGACTGGTTTTTATGCCTAAAAAACGGGTAGCAGTTTAGGGCTCTGAATTTTTATTGTAACCAGTAACAGTTTGGGGGAAGTTAAAATCTGCGTCAATCTATTGTGAATCAGCGAAATAATCTGCAAAAACCTGTGGGAACCCCTGCGCCGTGAGAGCTTTGCAAAGAAATTGAATTAGCCTAAATTATTACCAAAGCGATATCTCATCGTAGCTATTTTGCTTTAACAAAAGACAAGACTTGGAACTCCATCAATTTATATCCTCATTTACAGCGCAGTTTTTAGTGCAAACTTGGCTGGACTGGATCATTTCGATAACGGCTATTTTTTATGTCGTATTGGCGGCGAAGGAAAATGCCTGGTGCTGGATTTGGGGAATCCTCAGTTGTAGCCTCTGGGCCTACGCCGACTTTGCCCGTTATAACCTGTGGGTAGATGGTACTTTGCAGATTTTCTATGCAGGAATGGCAATCTGGGGACTGTACAGTTGGAGGTTTGCCTCGGGCAAAGAAGACAGATTAGTCATCAGCAGATTGTCTCAAAAAGGCCATATCCGCATCTTCATTGCAGGCATTGCGCTCACTTTTGTATTGGGCTATATTTTTGACAAATACACGCCTACTTCCCTGCCCTATCCCGATTCCTTTCTCACCTCGTTTTCTCTCTTAGCCACTTTGTTGACCATTCAGAAAAAATTAGAAAACTGGCTGTATTGGATCGTTCTCAACCTGCTGGCAGTGTTTCTATTTTTTGCGAGAGACGCCGTTCTAATAGCCATCGTAATGGTCATTTATGCCGTCATCGCCGTTTTTGGATATCTGCACTGGCGGAAGCAATGGAAAATAGACGTCGTGACCGGCGCCTGATTTTTCATCAATACTTCAGTAAATCGCCTATCGCTGCGGCTACCTTCTCAATGGAGAGGATCATCGTCTTTTCTAAGGTTTCATTCAATGGGATAGCGGGCATATTTTCAGCCCCAACAGTTCTCACCGGAGCGTCGAGCCATTCGAAGCAGCGCTCCTGAATGCGGGCGGCAAGACTTTGAGCAAAGGTGTTATTCACTGGTTCTTCCGTCACGACTAAGCATTTTCCATGGCGTTTAACTGCCTTGTACATGGCCTCTTCATCAAGCGGGAAGAGCGTACGTAAATCCAGCACCTCTATCCGTCCTTCGAATCTTTCGGCTGCATTGAGCGCCCAGTGAACGCCCATGCCATAGGAGATCACGACCAGCGAACCGCCCTCTGAAATCTTAGCCTCGTCGGCAGATACAACCCTGCGGGCTTTGCCAAACGGCAAGATGTAATCTTCATCGGGCATAACGCACCTGGCAGTTTCCGTGCCTAGAAGTTTGGACCAATACAATCCCTTGTGCTCAAAAATGACCACGGGATTGGGATCGTAATAGGCCGCTTTCATCAGCCCTTTCAGGTCGGCGCCGTTGCTGGGGTAGGCAATTTTGATACCCCGGATATTCGTCAAAACAGACTCTACGCTGCTGGAATGGTAAGGGCCTCCGCTGCCATAAGCGCCGATGGGAACGCGCAGGATCATGCTCACCGGCCATTTGCCATTGGAGAGATAGCAGGAGCGGCTCACTTCGGTAAATAACTGATTGAGTCCCGGCCAGATATAGTCGGCAAACTGCACCTCGACGATGGGTTTCAGACCGACGGCGCTCATGCCCACCGTGCTGCCGACAATATACGCCTCCTGAATGGGCGTGTTGAAAACCCGCACATCGCCAAATTTTTGCGCCAGCGTAGCGGCCTCCCGAAAGACGCCCCCTAATCTGCCACCCACGTCCTGACCATAGAGCAGGCATTCTTTGTGGCGCTGCATGAGTTCCTCTATAGCAAAAAGGGCGCAGTCCACCATGACCTTCACTTCGCCTCCTTTAGGCTCCCTTTCACCTTTCTCTTCCAAAATAGGCGTGGGGGCAAAGTCATGCGTGAAGAGGTCTTCCGGACGGGGATCCTCCGCCTTTCTGGCTTTGTCAAAATCTTTCTGAACCTTTGCGTAGGCTTCTTTTTCTAATCTCTCAAGCTCTTTTTCTGAAAAGCCTTCCTTGAGGAGTTGCCGGCGAAATACAGGATACGGGTCGCGGGCTTCGTGTTCTTTTAAGTCGTCCCGGTACCATTCTTTGCGCACGCCGGAGGTATGGTGATTCAACAGTGGAACGTCGGCATGAACGAGAAAGGGTCTCCGCTCGCGCCGGATGGTTTCTATCACCTCATTCAAAACAGTATAGCACTCAAAAAAATCAGTCCCTTCTACCCTTCTGACTTCAATCCCATGAAAGCCGGCGGCGTAGTCGGCGGCGTCCTGCGCCCTGGTTTCCGTAGCGTTGGCGGAAATATCCCAGCCATTGTCCTGCACTAAATAAAGGATGGGGAACTGCTTCAGGGCGGCCATTTGAAAAGCCTCTGCCACCTCGCCCTCTGTGACGGATGCGTCGCCAAAAGAGCAAACGACCACGGGCTTCTTCTTTCGTCGGCTTTCCTCTATTTTCAACTTTTCACGATACTGCACCCCCATCGCAATGCCAGTGGTGGGAATGGCCTGCATACCCGTAGCAGAAGACTGATGCGGGATCTTTGGCTTGTCTTCATCCTTCAGACTGGGGTGGCTGTAATAGCTACGCCCTCCAGAAAAAGGATCCTCTCTCTTGGCCATCAACTGGAGCATCAGATCGTAAGGCTCCATCCCTATCGCCATCAAAATGGATTCATCGCGATAATAAGCCGAAAGCCAGTCTTGCGGCAGAAGCTGCAATCCCAGCGCAATCTGTATGGCTTCGTGACCCCTCGATGTGGCGTGGACGTATTTGGAAACGAACTTGAAATTCTCCTCATAAATCTCCGTCATGGCTTTGGCGGAAGCCATGAGGCTGAAAGCCTTCGTCAAAGTTTTCCTGTCAATCTTTGTTTTGCTCTGCGACATAATTATTTGGTATGCTTAAAAAACGTCGAACAGGCTGCGTTCGGTTACAGGCTGCCCAATTTGTTTACTTACTCATAAATTTCTGAATAGCCTCCCGGCTAAAATCAGATAAAACTAATCGGCCGCTCATGGCGGCTCGCTCGTCCAACAGTTCATTCCAATGCTTGCAGCCCTGCCAGAAAATGGATTTGAGCCGCCTCATAGCTTCGGGGTTGGAACGAACGAGTATCTGTGTAAAGCGCTCGATGTATGCGTCCATTTGCTCCGTCGTTTCAAAGACTTCGGCAAACAGGCCTTTGTCTTTGGCCCAGGCTGCCGTCTGCCATTCCGTGGCGTTGATGGCCATCTGGCTAAATGCGGAGACTCCAATTTTTCGCTCTACAGCCGGCCCGACTACAAAAGGGCCTATTCCAACCGCCAGTTCGCTGAGCCGGACGGAAGCCCATTTCGAGGCTATGCAATAGTCGGTAGCCGCTGCGAGGCCGACGCCTCCTCCCACTGCTTTACCCTGTACCCGGCCAATGATAAACTTTGGACATTCCCTCATCGCATTAATGACATGGGCAAAGCCGAGGAAAAACTGTCTGCCGGTTTCAAAATCCTCAATGGCGGCCAATTCGTCAAAACTGGCTCCGGCACAAAATGTCCTGTCTCCACCGCTTCGGAGAACAACGACGCCCGCCTCGCTGCTTTCGCCCGCTTCGCGAATGGCGTTTGTCAGTTGAAATAATTGTCGGCCAGGTAGGGAATTCTGAGCAGGATGAGAAAATTCAATGGTTGCTACTTTGTTTTCTATAGAAAGCGTGACAACCCCCTGTTGCGTTTTATCCATTAATTTGAAACATTAATTTGAAAGGATAGCAAAGATAAGCTAAAGTAAACAGACAAATGGATGAGTTGAATCATCGCTTTTCCGTTCAAAGTCTTGCCGAAATACACAAAAATAATGAGAATTACTTTCGGAAGCTGAACCGCTCAACAGTGAATATTTTGCCGACCCATTGCTCTTTATGGTTATTCCAAACACTCATTTTCTTATAATGCAAGTTTTTTTTGACTTTTTTTAAAAAAAACTTCTTTTTTTTTGGTTGAGAACAATCCTTTTAAGAACTTTGGCTGTCTGCGTATTTTGTATTTTGTGCAATTCTTTTATTATAAAATCTTTTCGCAGATTTTAACCCTCATCTGGAACTCACAATTTCTTTATAAACATACGGCAGGAGAAAACGAAGCGTGTAATACTGATACTATTTCAGCCTGCCTTGTCTAAGTCTCTAATAAAGGTTTGGGAAGTCGGGACTGCTGATAAAACGAGTCTTATGAAAACCAATTCCCTATTATCCTATTGGAGGCTACAAACGATTCGACACATATTTTTTACATTGGTTTTTAAACAGCAGCGAAATGAGCATCATGTTCAAAACTATTCTTTCTGGCAATTTAGAATTTGGCAGCTCAAAGAGCTATGAGCAAGTACTGAAACAGTTTCAGCACCGCACGGAAAATTATTATCGCAACGATATCCTTCTTAAAGCGGAAGATATTTTCCAAGACGAGTCCTTCACTCTCTCCATTCCCCGCTTCATCAAAGAATGTCCTGAAAAAAGTTGGAAAAACACCCTGAATTTATTGGAATACATCGTTGAATACGCCGTATCCGGAGGCTTGCGCGCCTGGGTCATCCAGGATGGGAAACTAATAACCCAACGTTTTATAGAGCCAAGCGGCGACAAAACAGCCATCCGGGCTTTTGTGGAGGGCAGGAATTTGATCAAGGAAAAAGGCATGGAGGAGGAAGCCAAAAATGCACTCAACCGCGCCATTGAAAAATTTGAGCGCCACGCTCAGGCTTACGAGCGCAGAGGCGTCGTCAATTTCAAACTGCGCAATTACGAAGATGCGCTATACGATTTCTCAAAAAGCATCAATATCAATTCCAATAATCCCGACCCATATTGGGGAAGGGCGCACGTAAAAATTAAAAAGCAGGATATACCCGGCGCCATTGCCGATTTGGAGCAAGCCATTTCCAAATCCATCCCTCACCAGCCCATTTACTGGAGCGCGCGCCGCCTCAAGGGCGAACTACATTTACAACAAGGTGAATTTCAAAAGGCAATTTTTGAATTAAAATTAGTATCCAGTCGCAGATTTGACGAAGAAGATACCAACTATCGCTGGCAGAAAAACGTGCTGTATAATTATGGTAAAGCGCTGTTTGAAATTGGCCAATATGCAGAATCCGTTGCTGTATTTAATCGAATGCTCAACTTTGAAACGCAGTGGGACGAGGCGCCTTCCAAAGCCGATCAATATCTCAATAGAGGCCTTGCCCGCCAAAAAGCGGGAGAAAGCGGTTTTGTAAGCGATATTAAAGAAGCGGCGAACTTAGGTTCGGAAAAAGCCGCCACCATTCTCCACGAATTAGCTTAATAAAATATACAAATAGCAGGTAAAAAATGGCCTTTGGTTCTCCGAAGGCCATTTTTGTAAATGTACTTTTACAGTAACTTCACTCCACCTTTGGACGTTTATTATTCCAACAAAATCAAATTTTAGCAAATGACCAGGTTTCTGATTCTTCTTCTCTCTGTCTTTCTCAGCCAACAAGCCTTTTCTCAAAATTATACAACCGCCAGGACCGCATCCGGTAAACTGCGCACTATTTACGAGCGCGGCATGAGGATGGCTTTCAATGGTCAGTTAGACGCTGCTGTGACCGATCTTGAAAAAGCCCTGGCCATGGATCCCAGATTCATTGATGCGCAAATCGAATGGGCCAACGTCAAAAACCAGCAGGGCAAAATTGCAGAAGCAGAGCAGGGATATGAAAAAGCGCTCGCCATAGATCCGGGCTACGAACCAGGAGTGCTCTACAGTCTGGGCATCGTTGAGTTCGAGCAAAAAAAGTTAGAAGAGGCTGCCGGGCATTTTGAGCAATACTTAAATGCGCCGGGAAAAATAACGGAAAAGCGAAAAGCATTTGCTGAAAAATATCTGAGGAACGCCCGCTTTGCCGCTGAGGCTCTGAAAAACCCCGTCCCGTATGAGCCTCAAAACTTAGGTCCCAACATTAATACTGCCGAAGCAGAGTACCTCCCCACTATTTCAGCCGATGGAGAAATGCTGATTTATACTGCCGTTCGCAATAAGCAGGAAGACTTTTACCGCAGCAGAAAAGTAGATGGAGAATGGCAGCCCGGAGAGCCGATTACCGCTATCAACACTCCTTATAACGAGGGGGCGCAAAGCGTCAGCGCCGATGGTAAATTCCTCGTCTTCACGGCCTGCAATCGAAGAGACGGCCTTGGAGGCTGCGATCTCTATTTTACGGAATTAAAAAATGACAAATGGACGCCCGTCCGCAATATCGGCGCCCCTGTCAACTCCGCCGGCTGGGAATCCCAGCCAAGCATTTCAGCAGATGGAAAAACGCTATTCTTTGCCAGCGATCGCAGAGGCGGTATTGGAGGAAAAGATATTTGGGCCAGCTATAGACAGCAGAATGGCCGATGGAGCCTACCTGAAAACATCGGCGCCCCCATCAACACCCTCGACGACGAGCAATCGCCCTTCATTCACGCCGACGGACAAACACTTTATTTTATGTCAAACGGCCATCCCGGTATGGGTGGATTCGACCTGTACCTGTCCCGTCGCCAGGCAGATGGAAAATGGGGCGAGCCGCAAAACCTCGGCTATCCTATTAATACGGAAGGAAATGAAGGCGCTCTTTCCGTAAGTCTGGATGGGAAAACCGCCTATTTTGCCACGGATATCCTCAACGTAAAAAAAGGCGCCTCTACTTCCGACAATCCACAGGGAAAAGGCTCTACAGATATTTACAGCTTTGAGCTGCCGGAGCAATGCCGTCCACAGCCCGTCTCGTATGTCAAAGCAAAAGTATCCGACGCCGTAAGCGGTCAGAAATTAGTCGCCAATGTCGAATTTATAGAATTGGAGAGCGGGCAGTCATTTGCCTCTGCCATTACGGAAAGCGACGGAGAATTTCTGGTGGCTCTGCCCGCCGGAAAGGATTACGCTCTCAATGTATCAAAAGACAAATACGTGTTCTATTCAGACAATTTTGCCCTCGCTGAAAACAGACCTTTCGACCTGGCTTTCATTTTGGATATCGCCCTCATCCCCGTTGCGGTAGATGGGGAAGAAGTGGTAACCGTCAAACCGACCGTTTTGAAGAATGTATTTTTTGAAACAGGCTCGGCAGAGCTAAAAAAGGAAAGCCTGATTGAACTGAACAGCCTAAAAAAATTATTAGAGGACAACCCTTCGCTCAAAATCCAAATCAATGGCCACACGGATAGCATAGGTTCTGACGAAAGCAATCTCACGCTATCCAACAACCGCGCAAAAGCCGTTTACGACTTTCTCATCCAAAATGGAATTGATGAAAAGCGCCTAAAATACAAAGGCTTTGGCGAGGCAGAACCAGTAGCCTCTAACGACACGCCTGAAGGCAGACAGGAAAACCGGCGGACGGAATTCATTATCATCCAATAATTGATATAAAGCGAGGGTAGCCTTTTTCCTATTATTTTTTAAAAAAATAAAATAGGTCGGAAACAGTCTCTATTGACGGATTCCAAAATTGGCGCGCTCTAAGCCGGCGCCATTTGTCATTTTTAAAATCCCCTGACTCAAACCAGTCTGCCCCGGGGGCGCCTTTTCGAGGACAATGCCCTCCCAGTTGTCCCCTTCGCAATTGCTGTAAATGCGGGCGCCCTCAATGTTCAACTCTCCTCCGGCTCGCACGACGATACCGGCGCCGGCGGGCATGCCGAGGTCGCAGGTAAGGGTCAATTTTGCTCCAGCCGCCACAACGATGTTTGAGCGCAAATTTCTGCGCCCCTTCCACACGACATCTTCCCCCTTTTCAATGACAATATCGGAATCGGTCATAAAACAATTGACTTCTGTCATGGAAAAGCGGCCCTCGTTGTCAATGGGAAACCGCTCAAACTTTGGGCGATTGCGCTCCATAAATGAATGGATTCGCCCTAGCTGGCGCCTCGTCAATGCGCAGCGCAGCGTGTCAATGCCGTTTCCTCCGCAGCCCATTTTGTTATAGGCAGAGTTCCAGGGCGTATCGGAGCAACTGTCGTCGCCGTTGTCGTGCTTCACGTGCGCCTGCAAAGGAGATATGTGATCGAGGGAGAGAATGTGAAAGATTTCTCCCAAAATCTGAACGCCCAATTTAGCCGGATTGCCCTGATAATCCACTGCGCACCTCAGCATTTCCGGGTCGGAGGTCTGACCCGTACCGGCTAAATACGTCGCATAATTTCCAGAAATTATAGCTATTGGGCTTTCCACTGTAGGACAAGCCAGGAGGTAACTCGTGTTCGTATATCCGCCCATGCAATAGTAGAAGCAGTCTGTGCTGTCGGGGATATTCCGATTCCCAATGGCATCTGGCGCCCACTTCGCTCCAGGCAGGAATACGTGATAGGCCTGCCTGATTTCCTCGTCGGCAATGGTATCCACGTACTTTTTTTTGAGCGCTTCTAAGCTCAGTCCTCTGGGGCCGCCGGGATAGCAACCGAGGTAGCCCGTCCCCCAGCCCTCGTTATCGGGGTGAAAGCGCAAATCAAGGCCTGGCTCTGCCTTATTCAGAAAACGTATCCGGGCATCCTTCATCCAGGGCGAGCCGTCCGTTGGGTCGTCGCAAAGATTGGCGAGGAAGCCATTGGCGCCCTCTGCGGAGTCGTCAAACCAGGATTTGATGATGGCCAAATGCTCTGGAATGTCCTGGTAGTTCCCCGGGTCGGCAGGGTGTATGACGCCGCGAATACCCAGCGCCACCGAATCGGGATCTTCCTTTTGCAATACGTGAATAACCGTTCGGATATAGCGAATGGGCGTTCGCTCTAAGTGATTGGGGTCTGGAGCGTAGTATTCCTGAAAATTGCAATCGCCTCTGTCGAGAGTATCGGGCCAGCAGGAAGGATAGCGCTGGCCGGTAGCGCTGACGGCGCCGCAGACCGTACATTGGGGAGGAGCGTTGCGCACATGCCGTTTGCCTTCGATAAAATAGTCGCCTGCACGGCGCTCAGTTTTAGAGCAATTCCCCTCCGTAAATTCCGCTGTGATTGCGATGGGTTTGCCGTCTGCGCGCATGCTTACATTTTGAAAAATATATTCACTCTTACTCCGAATTTTGCGCGTCTGTACGGAGTCTGTTCCATGTCCCGTTATTTTCAGCCATCCTTTCTTCGGTTTATTTTTAAACGTAACCCGGACATTAGCCATGAAGGTATCGTCTTCCCAGTCCCTAAGGCTATTCGCCTGGCAGGGCTGGAATGCATGGACATAGATAGTGTCAATTTCGCAGGACAGGAGTTCCGAAACTTCTCCCTGCGGAGAAGTCTCAGCTATGAGTTGGGGAACTACGCCGGGAAAAGTTGTAGTCATATTTTTACCCAAAGAACCTGTCAGAAGGGCGGAAAAGAGGGCAATCGGTACAAAAAGATTCTTTGGCAATCTTGTAAATTTTAAAAAGGTGAACAGGATTTTCTGAATAGGTCGGCTCAGGCTAAACGGTTTCTTTCCGCAAAAATGCTGTTTGAGTTCATGAAAAGGTGCAGAAAATTTATTGCGACTATATAGGTAAATGCAATTTTTCCACAGAGAAGCCGCCCCAGAGAGAGGGGCGCTCTAAAGAGGAAAACATTCTTTTTCGCAGATTTGCCGTAGCTTGATGCGGATTTTTGACCTTCTCCGAATTGTCGCTGAATTTTAAAGACGCCTAAATTTCACGCGGCAAGGGGCGCCTTTCATCATAAAACCATTATCCATAAAGCATGAAAAAATCGCTCTACTTCAATTCCATAATTATCCTATGCGCCGTCGCTTGGGCGCAGGCTCAGGCGCCTAATCCCGCCTTAGTGGGTTACTGGCAAAACTGGAATGATTTCAATTCGCCTTATATCCCTTTGGATCAGACAGACTCCCGATACAATTACGTCGTCGTTTCCTTTGCCACCCCCAAGTTCGGCACGGACTATCAAATGCAGTTCAGCCCCGAGCAGGTATCGCCGACAGTCTTCGCCTCGCAGATACAAACTTTGCAATCTCAGGGCAGGAAGGTATCTATCAGCGTAGGCGGCGCCAACGATCCGGTGTCTTTAGACAATGAAACAGAACGGGATTCCTTCATCTCCTCTATGATACATATTTTAAACGTCTACAATTTTGATGGATTAGACATTGATCTCGAGGGCAGTTCCATTGCGGTGACAGGGGGAAGCATAGCCGATCCGGTGGACGCCAAAATTATCCATCTCATCGAAGCCGTCAAAGAAATAATGGGTAATTACCATGCGACGCATGGCCGCCGCCTACTGCTCACCATGGCGCCTGAGACGGCTTTTGTGCAGGGTGGAATGTCGGCGTACAGCAATATTTGGGGCGCCTACCTTCCAGTTATCCATGCGCTGCGCGATTCGATGGAAATATTGTACGTGCAACTTTACAACAGTGGAACCATGTACGGCATTGACGGGGGCATATACGGTCAGGGAAGCGCCGACTTCATCGCGGCCATGACGGAAGCAGTCATTCAGGGCTTCAATACCGCCGGAGGGACTTTCGCCGGATTGCCCGCCGAAAAGGTCGCCATCGGACTTCCAGCTTGCAAGAATGCCGCCGGAGGGTACGTCTCTCCCGCCGCCGTGAAAGCGGCTATTGACTATCTCAGGGGAAATGGCTCCCAGCCTGGAGTATATTCTCTACAGCATACCGAAGGCTACCCTGCGCTAAGGGGCATGATGACCTGGTCTGTCAATTGGGACGCTATCGGTTCCTGTGGAGCGAAAAACGAATATGCCGACAACTACGAAGCCATCTTTGGCGCTCCATCTGCCGACTCTAATCCAATAGCCGACGCCTCCTCCCTCCTCCTGTTTCCCAATCCGGCAAAGGAGTCCATCCATATTTATATACCCGATTTTACAATGGAGGAAAGCGCAATTCAGATATGTAATATATACGGCAGCCTCGTCCTGACCGCCGAAATATCTTCAGGGAATCAGATTCTCGATATTTCCAATTTTCCCCGGGGAATTTATATTTTAAAATATAAGGGCGCTTGGGAAAGGTTTGTGAAATTATAGGAGATATGAGCCAATCTGATGTGCGCCTTTTTTAGGTGGAAAATTTAAATAACCCCTATATGCCTTTGGGCGCAGCGCTTGGAAAACATATCGTCCCTACGATGCGACAAGGGGGTGCGGATTCCTGCCAACATATAATTCTTGATGGGATTGAAAGGAAATCTGAAATAAAATTCTACTCCTGATTTGCATGCTGAATCAATGCAGTAATAGTCCCCTCTGCCTGTCATAGATTGGCGATATAAGATAGAAGATTTTGGGATTTAGGTTTTTTAAAATAATGGCATTGCGAGCGCTGTTTGCCGCAATCTGATATTTTATATCGTCAATCTTATATCGTCAATCAAAAAAGGAAAGGCTCCTTTCCACTCCCAAAGCTAAAGGAACCAAAAATCGGATATCGTCCATCTTCTATCGTCCATCCATCCCGGCGCTCTCCTGGCGTCCTTTACCTTTCGTCCAAAAACTCGCTTAGCGTATCAGGTCAATATATCCCTTAAGAATTTCCGGCGCCGGAGTAATTCCAGAAACCCGTTGTTCAAAAACCTGACAGGTATAATAATAGGTGCCGGCGGGCAATGTCTGACCGCGCTTATTTTCTCCATTCCAATTGATATTGGGGTCGGAAGTTTGAAAGACCAACTCTCCCCAGCGATTGAAAATATTCATTTCAATACGCTCAATGAAGCAGAATGGATAAGGCGTGAAGAGGTCGTTGTGGCCGTCCCCATTCGGGGTGAAGGCATTGGGCAGCGCATAGTTCGGGCAATTATCCACACAAATGACATTGCTAAAAACGCTTTCATTGAAAAAGGTATCGAGAGCCGTCACGGCATAGCATCCGGCGATACCTCGTTCGGGCTTGTGCATAAAAGTCGTATCCTGAGAATAACCAATATCGGCAATCAGTATAATCTTTTCGCCCTCTGTGGCGGCATAATAGACCTTATAGCTGACGACGTCGTCCGTCTCTTCGCAGAGATTCATGGGGTTTACCCATAGCAGGCGATTGTAGATTTCCTCTTCGTCCTGGCAATTGATATTCTCGTCGCAGATATTGCGCACGGTCAATCTGGGCGGGCAGGGCGGAACGTTATCAATAGGCACGGCGCAGGCTTCCTGAGAGAGGTTGATGAGCGGAGAAGGCACCCCAAGAATGCCGTAAGAGCCTTCCGCCCGAACATAGTAGCAGTACTCTCGCCCATTGACGAGACCTTTATCAAAATAAAAAGTATCGGTCGTCACGGCGATAGAGTCCCAGTCGGCGCCATTATACCGGAAGATAGTGTACTCGTAGTTTTCCCAGGGCACTTCAAATCGCCAGGAGAGATTATTCTGGTTGTCGGTGGGTTCTATTTGGAGAAAGACCGAAGAAGCAGCCGGACTATCCCCAATAGGCAGGGATTCGTTGTTGACGAAAAAATTGATCTTATAGGTATAGGCGTTTTGGAGCGTATTCAATTCCGGCGCCTGGTCAAAAAACTCGTGCTGATTCAGTTGCCAAAACACAGGGCTGCTGAAATCGGCGACAGTGCTAAAATCGGCGCCCCCCATCCCCGTAGCTCTCTGCAATTCATAGCGGTAGGGACCCGGATTGAGGAGGGTGTCGAGGTCTTCCGCCTCCGGCTTGATCCAGCGCACTTCAATATGGCCGTTGGCAGTTTCCGTTTCCAAGATACTTACATTGGTGAGGAGCGGCACATCCCGACTGAGTTGGACGCAAATCTCATTCGAAGGCAGGCTTTCGACGAAGTTATAGGGTTGCCCTGCACTGGTGCGTCGGGCATAGCGAGCTAATATCCGATAGCAATAAGTTCTGCCCCGTTCAACCTTCGTATCCGTGTAGGCATACCGCCCGCCATCGCCGCCCATTGTGTTGGCGATGAGCGCATATCCCTTGCCGTCGAGACCAGGCGTGCAGTTGTCCAATGGAAATGGGTTGCTGCCTTCCCTTCGCCAGACAGAGAAGCCAAAGAAGTAGTCGTCTTCGGTATCCTCGCACTTATAGGGTCTTTCCCAAGAAACTTCAATTTGCTCGGAACTCGGCTCCGCCTGAACGTCGAGAGGAGGCGGACCCACTACTTTTATACGCACAGCTTTCAGCGTAGCTAAGCCCGTAGAGCCGGGCACATTTTGAAGAAAAAAGTCATCCTCCGCTTTAAAAACTACCGTGTAGGGCAAATCTGAAATATGCTCGCAGGCAGTCTGCCATCGGAATGTCTTAATGACCGGTTGCGTTTCGTAATCCGCCGACGGATTGCCGATGGGACGCCAGTTTTCGTAATTATCCGCAGGGCTGACTTCCAACAGGAAAGGAGCGCCCAGCGCCGAAAGCTTGATTTTGTCTCCCACATCAGGATCGGTGGCTTTGACCTGGAACTCCACCACATCGCCCGCCACCACGCATACATCCTCTATAGCTTCAATTTGCGGAGCGTGGTTTTGGTCGCATTTAAATACGAGGATTTGCATATCCCTGACAGTGGTATCAATAGCCACTCCGTTTCGCCATGAGATGATAATCATGGCGACATTGTATTCGCCGGGCACCTGCGGCGAATCCCATCGAAGCGTACCGGTCACTTCGTTGAGCGAGAGACAACAGTTGCCGTTGCCCGGGATATTTTGGGGATATACATAGTTGGGCGCCGGCGTATTGACGGCCTGCATAGGCACGATCAACTGATAAGAAAGGCTGTCTCCATCGGGATCGTAAGCGTTGGGATTGTGGATGAATACTTCTCCGACGCAGGCATAGTCCAACGGCGGCTGGAGCAATTTGGGGGTGCTATTGCAACCCTGAAACTGGCCGTTGAACAGGGTGAAACTCGTCTGTATATGGAACTGCACGTTCTCCGACCCAGGAGCGTTAACATTCAAAATTCCTCCATTGCGATTCGGGTCGGTCACGGAAACCGTATAGGAGCCGGTTCCATTGTAGGTGTGGATAGCGACGTAGATATTATACTTGACATCGTTGGGCAAAGGCTCGCCATTGGGCGCCGTGCCAGGACCCAGGTGAGGACCGTTCGCGCGGGGAACCTGCTCGCAGACCCCGTCTCCCCAGCACAGGCTCAGGGTATCCCGGTCGGCGGCGACGCTGCTGGTCTTTGTGTAGGTAGTAATCATACAGCGCACGGTATTGCTGGTACAGTCGCCAATTTGTTCGATGACAATTTCGCCGGCTCTGTTATGAGTAGCCCGGGCAGGCGCCGCAAACAGGATGATTAGAAGAGAGACAAACAGGGAGCGTACAAACATTTTCATAATACCGAAATTCATATAGGTGTCGAGACACAGGCGCGGGTTGTCTATGCAAATAGTTCTACCAAAGTAAGATAAAAATGCAAAAAGCAATTTACTTTCTCTGCAATTCGTCCCCGCTCCACCGTTTTCGCATAGCGAAGGAAACGAAACATCGCCAGATAAGATTTTTCACAGGCGTTTTTTTCTCCAGAAAGCGATTCAGTTCAATCGAGCAGATTTTTTTAAAATCAATTTTCAAATACTTTTTTCACTTATTTCCCTTTTTCTCTTTAAAATCGCACGGTATTCGCAGTTAGAATATTAGCGCAGATTTACTCATGTACGCCTGAAGTCGGATTCTCACATTGACGAAAAAACCGGCCAGAGCGCTTTCTTTTAATCCGTTATCCCCTTTTCTCATGCACAGCGTTCCGGATGAACTTACCAAACGATACTACTCTGTCAGCGAAATTGCCAGGATGTTCGGCGTCACTAAATCGCTCGTTCGGTTTTGGGAGCAGGAATTCGATTTCTTCAAACCCGCCATATCCAGTAAGGGCGTGCGACGCTATACCGCAGAAAACGTGAGGCAGTTTGAAACGATTTACCAACTCGTCAAGGAAAAAGGCTTTACCCTCAGCGGAGCGAGGAAATACCTTCGGGAAAAAAAAGACCATATCCGCCAAAAGCAGGAAGCGCTGCAAACCCTGAGACGACTGAAGGGTTTTCTGGAAGACCTGAAGAACGAAATTTGAAGACAACCGGCGCCTTCCAGACAGAGCCGGGGTCTTCAAAGGTCGGAAAATGAGCCTCCAATAAGATGATGACTTACCTTTCTAATCCTGCGCTTCCAACCATTTTACCAGACTGGCAAGGCGTCCCCCTTGACGACGAGGGGAGGTTCTTCAACCCCGAATATCCCTTTGAATTGAGCTGGAGAGATATTTTAAAATGGAAATATTCGCACAATCGCTACGAAAAGCAAAAGAAAAAAGACCTCTGGCGAGCCAGAGTGGTCAGAGATGACAGCTTTTTGAAAAATACCCGGAATCTGGCGCTGTGGTTAGGGCACGCCTCTTTCTTCTTCCGGCTCAATGGCCTCCGCATCCTCATAGATCCCGTCTTCGGCAAGTTATCTCCTTTCATGCCCCGCTTTTCGGATTTGCCCGTGGATCCGGGCGCTTTTCAGCGAATAGATTTAGTCCTCCTCACGCACGACCACCGGGATCATTGCGACAAAGACAGCCTGCGTTTTTTATTAAAAAATAATCCCCGCGCAAAAGTCGTCGCAGGTCTGGGTATGCGCCCCCTTTTAAAAGGCTGGTCAAACGGCTCTCCCATCGTGGAGATGGGCTGGTTTCAACAATTTGAAGACGAAAGTGCGGGCCTCAAAATCACCTATCTGCCTACCCGCCACTGGGGTCGGCGCTGGCTGACGGACACCAACCGCCGCCTGTGGGGCGCCTTTCTATTGCAAACAGACCGGCTCGCCCTTTACTTCGGCGGCGATTCAGGTTATGGCGCCCACTATAGCCAGACCGCTGCGCTCTGCCCCCATATTGACTACGCATGGTTAGGCATCGGCGCCTTTGCGCCAGAATGGTTCATGCACTCCAACCACACCAGTCCCTTGGACGCCTGGAAGGCCTTCCACGACCTGAAAGCAGAGCGCATGTCCCCCATGCACTACGGTACTTTTGATCTTTCTGACGAACCCTTAGGAGAACCCGAACGACTCATCCGCAAAATCGCCCATTCATCTAACGACGGCGCCAGGGTCAACATCATGACTATCGGGGAGGCCATGCCGCTCAGCCAGGAACCTGCCTCGTGACTGATAAACTTTATTTGACTAAAGTTCCCGCTTCGCCAAATCTTGTTTAGTGGGTTTTAAAAAACAGGTGAAAGTCTTTTTTTAACTCAAAAATCGGCGGTCAGAGTTTCGCCATTTTAAATTCCGCCTGGTTGGGGCGAATGTCTTTGCTCTGAATAAAGCTGCCGTTCTCCTGACTTGTCCCTTTTAGTGCGGTGCGAATAATTTCGCGATAATTTCATT